>NZ_CP054043.1:613804-920706 GCF_013282725.1 Yersinia mollaretii ATCC 43969
CCGTTCTCCGTCATCATCGAGCGCGGGCCAACCAGAGTGCCAGTAGCGTTGAATAAACTGATTGAGAAAACGTAATCCTGTCAGTAATCCGTCAGTACCGTATTGACGGGTCAGTGCTTCGGTTAGCCAACAGGCGACCTGAAAATCCTTACTTTGCCTGCTCAACAAGGCTTCACTAAGCCTAATCACTTTTAACCAGTCGGCTTTACGCGGCGTACTGGCCCACTCATCTTGTGGCAAATAATCGGGATCGCTTTCCCTCGATTGGCGTATCTCGTCATACGCCATTTCGTATTCCATATTATTGCCTGCCGGGCTATGGGTACTGATAGGTGCCAGCAGTGCGTCAAGATCCAGTTTTATTTCCAACATATTTTCCTATGCAATCAATACGGTAGGACAACCAAGGACGATGGTGCCACCATGAGCACAGTTATCCCCCATTCTGGCCGCAGGCTTGCCACCAATCAGTACCTTTGAGCTACCACCCACCACTGAATCCGGAGGCCCAACGCAAACCGCCATCGATCCCAAGGTCGCCGCAGGCATACCACCAATAAGTACTGTGACGCTTCCTGGGGTCGAGATCGGCCCGCCGACATGCGGTATCGGTGGCACGCCGGGTGTTACCATCGGGCACACATGCATATCCCCCAATCGGGCAGCAGGTAAACTCATCTCCCCCCCTCGGCACTCAGTAATTTATCCATTAAGGTTCTGGCACCCACCAACGGCAATTGCTCGCCAGCCAACGCCAAAGAGCTTGATTTAAGCGAACACAGCAACATTACCGGCGACAAATCGGCTTCGGGATACACGGCATCCAGCCCTGCGGGAGCCATACTGCCCTCAGACCAAAACAGGGATAAAGCCATGGCCCCTAGAGCGGATGCAAACCCCAGTGAGTTGCCGTGTTGAAAGATGCGCCAGCGTAATTCGTCATCAGGTTCAGCCAACCATAAGGCAATATCTGCGTGGCAGCCCTGCCAGACGACATCGTTTGGCGCATAAGACAAGCAGGCGTGAGCAATTTGTAGTGCTCGACGATAAGAGTGCTGTTCCATCCATAGAATGAACATTGCCTCCCATTGCCCATGGGCCAGCAGCACCTGTGCATTTTCATGCCAAGGCCGCAGCGGTTGCATAAGAGCACGATTTTCGGCGCTGATAAGTTGTGATAATTTGTTCATACCGATCCTTAGCCAATCATGACCAAGCCGCCTTTCACCTGAGTCATTCCATCGCCCTGAACAGTGACCATGGCTCCCTTTAGTTCTGCCGTGGCCGAACTTTCAATTTTGATTGTGGTAGCTGTTAAAGTAATTCCGACAGGGGTGATGGAAATCTTGCTGTTGCCGACTTTCAATTCAATCCCTTGACTGGACTCCAACAGGCAGGTTTTATCCGCACTGATCTCACTGCCGCCGCCAGAAATCGTCAATTGATGATCACCACCCTCAAGTTGGCTAGTCAGGCTACCTTTGATAGTAAGCCGATAATCTCCTTGCTCTAATGCGGTCGAGTAATCGCCCTGTTTCAGGGTCAGTGCATCATTCCCTTTGGTTATCTCGGTGGTGCGATCTGTGCCAATAGTGAGGTTTGCTGCATGCTGGATCTCACTGGTCATATCGTTTTTGACCGTCAATAGCAGGTCTTTTTGCGAAATGATCGTCAATTTCTCCGCATCTTTACTATCGTCAAAACTCAAACGATGCCCTTGCTCGACAGTACCGTCCTGACTGGTTCGCGTTACAAATCCACTCATCTGTTTTTCATCTGGTAGCGTAAATGGCGGCTTATTCTCGCCGTTGAATACAGCACCGGTCACCAGTGGATAATCAACATTTCCCTGCACAAAACTGACAATAACCTCACTGCCAACACGGGGCAGGAACAGAGATCCAAAACGGCCACCAGCCCAAGGCTGCGCTACCCTAACCCAGCATGAGCTACTACCATCCTTCTGGTTTTCCTGATCCCAGTGAAACTGAATTTTGATGCGGCCATGCTCATCAGTATGAATTTCTTCTGAGTCAGGTCCGACCACTTTAGCCGTGATAATCCCTGAGAGTGTGGGTATTGGCGTACTGACGTCAGCTCGATACTTTTTGTCACCATCAAGAGCAATAATTGAGCAACTACAATCCGCCAGATCACCGTTTACATTACTGCTCACATGCAGTGATAACGATTTAATACGGAAATCGCCACGGCATGAAGGGTGATTGGTGAGGCCAAATACCTCGCCGCAGCTCAGCCAATAACTCCTTATTTCACCGCTAAATAATTGAGTATCGGCCTCCAACTGCTCTATTTTCACTTGAGCCGTTGTCGTTAGGTGATCCCGTTTTTCATCCCCGACAAAATCAATGTAACTGACCGTATCTACCGCCTGATTCTGGTTATTACTGTTCGACTCCCCTGCAATGCTGTTTGCTTGCTGAGTATTAAAACCCAGTAATTTAACGCTGGACGCGGCTAACGTGCTGTACATTTTCCAGTGATGAACGCCAAACTTGTCTTGATTAGATGATTGTGAGTCAAAAGGCAATTCACGGGGGTTTGCTACCGGGTGGTTGGCCGGATGGTCAGCTAAAACGAGGGTGTGCTTCTGTTCGCTGTGCAGGAAAAAATAGTAAATGCCTTCCTGCTCCAGCAGCCGACTGATGAAGTTGAAATCTGATTCGCGATATTGAATACAGTACTCACGTGCTGGGTATTGTGCGCGTAAACGTAAATCAATATCGGTGATGTTGTGCTCGCGCAATAATTGGCACACCAGATCGGGAACATTTATGTTTTGAAATACGCGTAAATTGCAGCCCAAACGCAGCAATGCCATGCGCGGCTCAATAAGGCCGATATAGTGACTAATATTCTGGCTATCATTGACTTCCTGCATGGCGGTAAGTACGCCGTGAACATAGCGTCCCCGCTCGGTATCACCTATACGGCAAACCAGCTCTTTTCCCAGATAGCCATTAAGCTGGGTAGACGTAAGCGAGGAACTGAAATGAGCGCTGTACTGATAAGGCTGCGAAATAGACTCCTCGCCCGTCAGTTTAAGCAACAACATGTCATTTGCTGCATTACCTAACCAGCGAATAAAACGTTTATTTTGTCCAGCTGACATAGCGTTACCTTACCTATCCAATACGGGTAAACGAACTTTGTGGTACACAGCGGGATAACGCTGCGCCAGACAAATATCCAACCCAAGAATGCCCAGCCCCAAAACAGCCGTCGTGCTTTGTTCATTATCAATCAGCAGATCAATCTCAAAATCCAACCCGATCCCCACATAATTTTCAATTTGGTGCCAAAGCGGGTGATAATGTCGGCCTTCAGGAAGAAATAGATTCGCGTCATCGCGTTTAATCGGCCCCAGTGTCAGAGTGAAGTTGCTCTGAATATCGCGGCACACTGAACCAAGCATCGGGGCGCTCCCCAGATCTTGTTGCTGATGACCCAATCGACAACACAGCTCGCTAGCGACCCACTTCCAACTTCCAGTAAAAGGCGTGATCTGGGCTGGCACCGCAAAATGCTGCTGTAGCCAGATCTCAAGATTGACCAGTGAACGCACCGGATGAACTAGCAAACCGGCAAACTTTTCTTGTTGAAATTCGGCTGACTGCTGTAGCACGCCAGCCAATGCGCGGATCGCCTGGCTTAACGGCGGGCTATCGATATACTCACTGGCCGCATAGTAATGATATTTCTGCCACGATAAGAAACGGAGACTCTGCAAACGGTGGTTGAAGATATCCAGAAATGCCTTGCCTGCCGTATCGCCGTAGCGGTAGTAGCGGTCGATTAGCCATTCGGTATAGGCTGTAGGCAACGCACCGATAGCCCCCGTCATGCCGTAGGCAAAAACTTCAATCTGCCATTGTTGATCTTGAGTAAGGCTAACGTCGCCAATTTCTCCATGACCAGCATCCAGTGACAAAGGAGAAATAAACCTCAGGTGGTCGGTCAGAATTTCCGCAGGTGGCAATTTTTTTTGTCGAGAGAGTTTTTGTAACATCACCCTCACTTGCTGAAAAAAGCTGTGGCGGCTATACAGCGGTTTTACATCCATGCCAACCGCCCTGCTCGTATTGGCCACTGGCGCAAAGATTCTTCCTGTGAACCAATAGAGGTGACCACACGGGAAAAGCTGTTCACCGGAGCATAGAGCGCCAAAAAGTGATCCAGAAAACGGCACAACAAGAAATAACCCGGCTCATCACCCGCAGCATCAGTAAACGTAATTCTGACTTGCACACCCCGAGCCATGGATCGGGGATCATTAGCCACCAAACGAGCAGTGACTGGCGTGACCTCAATACGATCGATCAAGTTAATCAATCGTTCATTGGTCGGGCTGTTATTAAAGTTGTACAGAGCCAGCGTTTCCTTTAATACCCGACAGCCTCTGGCTCCATTGAGCAACATATGATTCAAAGACAGTTGAGAAATTAAGCGCCAGCGTGCCGCCTGCTTAATGGGTGGTCGCAGCGGGGCACTTGGACGGGTCAATGCCTGTATTTTTACACCCGATAGCGGCAGTTCTGATTCAAAATCACCCGCAGGGTCGCCATTAAGCAAGTATGTGGCTAAATCACCATTGGTACAGGTCAGTGAGATACTGACCATGTCACTTTCCGGTTCCAGCGGCTGTTCGCTACGATCGCAAAAAGCAATAAACCAGCTGTGGGCTCCATCCTGCTCATCGACCCATTTGCGCTGTATCGCTTGCCAAAAAATCCCCGCCTCCCCATCGCTGCGTGAATGATCGAGTCCAAACAGCGGATAAATTGGCCGTGAGACGATATCGTTTCCCTGCTTTCGTAAGGCATAGACGTTATCTATTGACCACACTTCCATCGACGATTTATAGCGAACATCAGGTTTAACAGCATATTCAGCCATCTCATGATGTGGAGTGATAGGCTCTGCCCGCTGTTCAAACAAATTGATTGCCGGGGTGCAGTTAAGGCGGAAGACATCTGTGTCGATAATACTGGCGATATTATTCAGCAGACGCGCAGTTTGGCAGTGATTAAATACCAATCTATAGGTTAATTCACTGTTGCTGCTCGCAACGAAATTTGGCGGTAAAGGCAGATCGATAAAATGGAATTTTTGTGGAAAGAAAAAATAATCTTGCAGCAAAGTATGAGCAGGCGAAATCAAAGAATCCCGGTCCAGTAGCCCTTCGCCAAAAGCAAATCCGACCGCTTGAATATCTTCAGGTGTTAACTGATACCAAGTTCCATTCGCAGCGAAAGAAAGCGATTTCAATTCACTGCACAGCAAACTGTATAACACGTTGACAATAGATATCGAACCATTGATATACAGACGGATCCGATCAGCCTCTACGACTGCGCCCGGCCAAACTGTAAAACCCAATTCAAGCTGCCAACTCATATCATCTTCATTGAGAGTAAGCTGCGTTTTTTGTAAAGTCATGGGCAAGAGCATGACGGGATATAGGGTACGAAAGCGACAAACCTGACTATTAACGGGTTTCGAAAATAGCTCGGTACCACTTTTGATTAAGTTCTTAGCCGTCATTGCGCTGGATTTAATATCAGGCAGCATCTGAATAATGCAAACCGAGGGGAATTGACGTAATAAATGTGGTGCCAATACCGTTAATAGCGCATCCGTGACCTCTGGCATATCCTCATCAAGACGTTGTTGAATTTGCGCAGTCAGTAAAGCAAAAGACTCAATAATGCGTTCTACATGAGGATCTTCGGATAATCCGTCAGACATACCCAAGCGGCGAGCAATTTTGGGAAATTGGCGAGAAAATGCCGCACCATATTTTTTTAGGTGTGTCAGTTCTTTTTGATAGTATGAGAGAAATTTATTTTCATACATGATTATCACTACTCACTCAAATAAAATCGGCTTATCGCATCGTCCCAAATTAATTTATAGTGCACAGGCTTATTCTGATAATGCGCATCAATTAAAAAAATCATTCCCACGACACCTTCATTGGCAACGGTAAAAGAGACATTCTTTAAGCGAGGTTCAAAACGGCGAATTGCCGTCTCAAGACGACCTTGTAAAATAAACTTACGCTCACCTTTAGGCATATCGCTAGAAAAATTCTCATCAATGCCATAATTAAGAACTGTGCAATTGAGAACAGGTATATTCTCTACATCGGAAAAACGGGGTCGAGACAATAGCAGCATCATGACTTCAGCTTCAAAGTTGCTCTCAGTAACCTCAACATTCTCACCCTGTTGTTTTGGGTTATCATCAGACAAACGCTGTAGCAATGAAGTCATACTACTACCATCCATTACAATAAGATTACGGCATTTATTTCATAAATTATTCAATCAGTAATAACCAGACAATTACGATTTTACTGTTGAATACAAAACAAATCAGCTAATAAGACTATGTGCATGTTATATTCTAAAGCTATTTTTCTATGTAGGTTAAAATTAAATTTAATGTAGGAATAATTACCAATTTCATGAGAAATAAATCCATCCAAACAAAATAAGTAATACAAATCAAAAAAAACCAATAATGCCAAAAATACTTGCTCCTCTTGTTGATAGCTGTTAATAATTATAAAGCTGATAGTTAATCTCCTAGCATCGGCACGAAAAAATTTATACATCATGTAAGAAAAACCGCTCAGTTCAAGAGTATAAATTTATACAAAAATCAATACAAAACACCTGATATATAAAACTTAATCTGGTAGCAATTGTTGAAATGAAGCACATCGTGTTTATAGCGATAGCAATGCTTTAACTTCAACAATCAGTCTGTTTTATTTTGAATATGATCAAAATGAGAAATAGCAATGAGCAACACGCAACGTAAATTAGATAAAGCAAGGCCTCCAAGAGTACAAATCACCTATGACGTTGAAATAGGAGGAGCACAAAACAAAAAAGAGTTGCCACTGGTTATTGGCGTGATTGGTGATTTTGCTCAGGATGAAAAACCGTTACGTGCCAGACAATTTACTCATGTAGATAAAGATAATTTCAACGATGTGATGACCGGTATGCACCCTTCGGTTGAGTTATTAGTAGAAAGTGCATTGCCGGGAAAAGAGGGACAAATGTCTGTCTCCCTATCTTTCAATTCTATGGACGATTTTTCGCCGGAAAGTATTGCGCTTCAAGTTGAACCTTTACGTGCCCTCCTTGAATTGCGGGAACAACTCAGTGATTTGCGTAGCCGTACAGCCAGTAATGAACGGCTAAAAGAGCGGCTACTTGAGTTATTGGAAAGCCGACAAGCAGAAGACGCGGTACTTATAGATTCAAAGGAGAACCCCCAATGAACGACATAAAGACGATGAGCACTTCTGCAACGACAACTTTACCTATAGATTTTCTTGACCAGATTATTGATGACAGTCAGGCAATTCGCCGAGAATCAGATCGCAGTAAGATCAAAAGCCAACTAGATAGTCTGCTGGTAGAAGCGGCATCAGGTGCATTGGTCGTCTCCAGCGATTTAGTGGGTAGCATTGAAAAGCGCATTGCCGCAATTGATACCATATTATCCGCTCAAATCAGTAAAATCTTACAAGATCCTGTTTTCCAGCGTATGGAAGCATCCTGGAATGGATTGCATAAATTGGTGCAAAGTAGTGTTACTGAAAATACCAAAATTAGGGTTTTCAATTGTACCAAACGTGATTTGATCAAAGACTTTAAAGCGGCATCTGATTTTGATCAGTCGATCTTATTTAAATCTATCTATGAAAGTGAATATGGCACCTTTGGCGGTGAACCCTACTCTGCTTTTGTCGGTGATTTTGAATTTGATGCTTTGCCCGAGGATGTGCAATTACTAGAACAGATTTCTCATGTTGCAGCCGCTGCTCATGCACCTTTCCTGAGTGCCGCTAACGCGGGAATGTTTGCCTTGGGCCGATTCTCGGAACTGCATCGCCCACGAGATTTGGCAAAGCTTTTTGATACCTCAGATTATGCCCGCTGGAAATCTTTCCGTCTGACTGAAGATGCTCGTTATGTCGGGTTAACGCTTCCGCGCGTTATTGGTCGTCTGCCATATGGCGCTAAGACGACACCAGTTGAACGTTTCAATTTTGAAGAATTGATCGATGAAAATAATGGAGAAGCCAGCTATTTATGGGTCAATGCCGCATATGAACTCGCGGGCCGTTTGATTGAAGCTTTCGAAGAGTATGGTTGGTGCGCAGCTATTCGCGGGGTTGAAGGAGGTGGATTGGTAAAATCGCTGCCTACCTATAATTATGTTTCGCAAACCGGCGAGAAAGTCATGCAGTGCCCCACTGAGATTGCAATTTCTGATCGCCGTGAAAAAGAGCTGGCAGAGCTAGGATTTATTCCATTGGTTCACTGCAAGGGCACGGATTACGCTGCATTTTTTGCCGTGCAGTCGTTGAGTAAAGCTCGTAAATATGATTCAGAATTAGCAAATGCCAACGCCAGATTATCAGGTCAGTTGCAATACATTATTACCACTTCTCGTTTTGCTCATTATCTGAAAGTCATTGTGCGCGATAAAGTTGGCAGTTTTATGTCTAGAACCGACTGCCAGAATTTTCTGCAAAACTGGATCAACCAATATGTTGTAGGCTCGGATAATGTCGGCCAACAAATCAAGGCCAGTCATCCATTGCGAGAAGCTCGAATAGAGGTAATAGATATACCTGGCCATCCAGGACATTATCGTGCAATTGCCTACCTCAAACCTCATTTTCAATTAGAAGGTTTAAGTATGTCGTTGCGTTTAGTGGCGGAATTACCCGCATCTACAAATTCTTAATATTATAACTTAAGGGAAGAAAATTAATGGCCCAAGCTAACACACTGTTTATGAAAATCACCGATATTAAAGGTACTGTCACGGACGCTGGATACAAAGAATGGATTGCAATTAATCATTTGGATCAAGGTATCTACAGCTCTGTCGGAATTAGTAATAGTGAATCTTTACTAAAAAGCGGTAACGCCGGATTTGATGACGTATCTTTCACTAAAGAAATGGACTCTACCTCAGGTGCTTTGTTAATTAATGTCGCTGAGGGTACTGCCATTAAAGAAATTATTGTGGCTTTGACCGCAAAAAAAGCAGGGAAAGATTATGAAATGGTTCGTTGGATCTATGAAAACTGCATAATTAATCGCCTACATGTTTCAGCGGTTAATGCAGGTGATGTGCCGATCGAACATCTTAGCTTCGCTTTTAGCAGTGTTAAAGTAGAAACTAATACTATGCAGTCTGCCGGTGGCACCCAAAAACATGGTCCTAATGGTTGGGATTTAGTCAAGAATTGTAAACTGTAATCCACTTACGCCCTCAAGCAATACAATCACTGACTGTATTGCTTGCATTTCTTAGTGCGCACAAAGCAACACCCCATCCCAAACAAATCATTTTTAATAAAAAAATTTATAATCACCTACGTGTAACAACACCAGTCAGTCTTATTTAGACATTATTAAAGTTAATTTCATATTGGAAAAAAAATGTTAGAGCTATTTGATGTAAACTATAAATTGTTGTCTGAAAATAAATCAAAAGAGCTATTTTCACTCAGAAATGACACCTTCAAAGACAGGTTAAATTGGGACGTGAATTGCACAGACGGAATGGAGTTTGATCAATATGACACAGATAATACCAATTATTTGTTTGGTGTAGCCCATGGTAAAATAATTTGCAGCGTTCGTTTTATAGAAACAAAATATCCTAATATGATTACAGGAACCTTCGCTTCATATTTTGATAAGATTGATATTCCTGATGGGGAATATATTGAATCCAGCCGTTTTTTTGTAGATAAGAAAAGAGCAAAAGAGATATTAAACAACAAATACCCAATCACTAATATACTGTTTTTTTCGATGATTAATTATGCAATAAAAAATGCATATGTAGGAATATATACTATTGTGAGTCACCCAATGCTGACCATTCTAAAACGCTCTAATTGGCAACTAGCTATTATCGAAAGAGGATTATCAGAAAAAAATGAACGCATCTATTTAGTTTATTTACCCACAGACCATGAAAATCATAATCTATTGGCAAATAAAATAAACGATAATGATACTTTTCTTATGAACACCACAACTCAATGGCCACTATCCGTTTCACTCATTGAAAAACAGGTTTAATTAGTTGTAATTCAACACCTAGCTTAATGGCATGTTTGGCATTAAGGACTCCCAGTTTTTTAACTACATTCCCAATGTGGAATTTTACTGTGCCCGTTTTTATCCCCAGAATCAGTGAAATTTCCTGATAAGTTTTACCATTACTGGCCCAATAAAGAATTTCATTTTCTCGTTGAGAGAATATTTCTTTATTATTTGCTATTTTATGATCACTTTCTCGAACCACCTCTCTGTATAGGGAGGTGCGTTTTTCATGAGCAAGAATAAGTAACATTTGTAGCTCAGCCTTATTTTTCTCAATGGTATCCTCAATTTTATTACAGCTAAACTCATCCTTCATAATAGATAACATCACTAAATTATTATAATGATCATGTAATACAAAAGTAAAACCGTTAACAATATTATATTTTTTAGAAAAGTTAAATATTTGCGAAAACCTCAGACCATAACTGATCACCAGACTTTCGTCCCAGGAAAAAGGGGATTCTCTATTTAATGCCGTTATCACTACTGGGTCAATCTGTTGATAGTTATTTCCTTTGTAAATATCAACCCATTCTTCAGGATAATTTGATATTATCTCCATCTCTGAAGGATTTTTCTTATTCAAGATAAAATATGAATACTTAAAATCACCATAGATACTGATCTTTCTATTCAAAAAATTCTTTATTGAATTATTTATAATATCATTATCATAAGATGGAACAGGCATCAAATTGGCTCCTAATGAAGGTTTGGCATACGTAATTAAAATAAAAGTTTAGTCGTTAACTAGACCTAAGTGTAACTATTAACCAAACTAGAAAATAAATATAATTCTCTACGTAGTCAGAACATAAGAAAAAAAACCTGATCCACGATTAGATCAGGTTGCCATTTGGCGAACACCAGGGAAATTTAACCATTACCAGATGGTTGAGTAAAACAAGTCAACCTCTCTCTTGTGTTATCTGTAAGGGTACACAAGAGAGAGCGACTCTAATAAACATTGATAAAAATAAATCCTTAAAACATAGGATACTTCACTGCATTTCTTTTCACGCACAGTAATTTATAAATATTACATGCGTTCCTAATTGTCAGGATGATATCAATTCTAACTGCATGTTGTCCGTAGGAAATGGTTATATTCCTCAGAGAAAAATCATTATCTCAAGATTACCCTCCCATTGCCCTATCATTAACATGAAAAATTATTAACCTTACTATGGATAACCAAGACGGTGGTCATTGTTCGGTTCCGCTGCCTACCACTCGCCACACTGTTATTGATTGGCATCGGCTGGCGCTACCGAAATCCCCCTAAGGCAGTGTTTCTCGTTAATATCTCCCTGCCAGTATCAATGAAGGAACATGAGTAAATAAATATTTTCCACTTAAAAAATGGAAAATTCCTACAGTAAATACACACTCAACCTACAGACCCCAATCAGTATAAAACTTAATCTGCTCGCAGCTTTTTATTAAGTAATGTCCTCGTATGCAAAGAATATCAGGGTCATTGATATCCACCGTTCTTTGTGTCTTTTCCAAAGGCTTAATGTCCTCTTCGTTTTTAAGGTAGTAAACAATGAAATTGATTAATGGTTTGAAAAAAAACAACGTAAAAAAATCTCAGCAAGGTTTAACCTTAATTGAGGCCTCCATGGTACTGGCACTGTCGGCCGTAGTTATCGCCGGTGCCGTGATGTATTACAACAGTGCAGCCGAGAGTAATAAAATCCAGCGCGCCCAAGGCTTGCTGGGCTCGGTGCAATCAGCAGTCCAGTCAGTTTATTCTACACGTCCTAGTTATGCAGGCCTAAGTAGCAAAGAGCTGACAATGACGGCGGCAATCCCGCGCTCGTTTATCGATGGCCAAGGAACGGGTGCCACAATAATCAATCCGTGGGGTGGACAAGTACTGGTTGGACCAGGTTCGGTGCCGACCAATTACACCATCACTTTTCAGGCGTTATCGCTTTCTGCCTGTACAGCCATGGCCAGTGTCGATCTTGGTAATTCGCTTATTGGCTTGAAAGTCGGCAGCGCCCCTCTGACATTAGGTTCTTTCACAGGTCTCCAAGTAGCAACAGCTTGTGAAGCCGGTGGTTCAGCTAATCGTTCGGTTGATATTGAGTGGACATTTAAATAACCAATAAGAATGCATTATTTCCGTATTTTTCATGACCCAATTACGGATAGACTTTTATCCAATGGACGCAATATGCAATATAAAAAGAATACCTTGCTGGCAATACCATTATGCCTCGGCCTGATTGGCGCAGTACATGCTCAACCAGTCAATACCAGCGCCCAGCCAGATTCAAATAAACGTTTTTTACAGCCAGAGAAAAAAACATCGTCAATGCTCGGTAATAAAGATAGCTCATCAGGGCCTCAATTAATTCAACCTAAACCGGTATTCCAGCAAAGCCAACCTGCGCCAAAGGCCAGCGGTAGCGCCTATACCTATACCGCGCCGGAAAAAATCTGGCAGATCACCCGCGGCACCGATTTGCGGGCACAGCTGGATAGCTGGAGCACCGCAGCAGGCTGGTCATTAGTGTGGGATTCTGAATACAGTTATTTAATTCAGGCCAATGCCAGTTTTAAAGGGGATTATATTTCTGCGGTTAAACAATTATTCACCGCATTGGGTGATATCAATCCGAATTTATATCCTGAGCTTTACCAAGGTAATTACGTTCTAAAAGTGAGTAATCAGGCCCGGTAATTATCGCTGACACCAGACTATTTATAAAATATTTATAATAAGTAACGAGAATTAATAAAATGTTGAATACAAAAATAACTGTTTTGCTCTCGTGCATGACGCTTGCAGGCTGTAGCAGTACCACTTATGACAATGCGACAAACCAGAATAAAGATACCCTACAGCGCACCGAAAAGCTGACCAAAATGGCCGAAAAACCGATGCCCAAAGCTGACACCAGCGTCGTCCCAGTACGTTCGGGGGTTTACCTGGGTGCCACGGCAATGAAACGCCAAAGCGGACAGGTGCTTCCTGCCTCCGTGGAGCGTGATGGTATTCGTTTAGCGACCCCTGATGCACAGAGCTTGATGGCGATTGGTGATTTGATTTTTGAAACCACCGGTATTCCAGTGTCATTCTCCAGTGACATTTATCAGGTTAAAAGTGTTCCCGTAGCAGCCGCTGCCCCGGCCGCAGCTCCGTCGACCGAAGCCGGTGCCATTGCTGCCGCGCTGGACGCAGCCTTGCCTAAAGCCATCAATGCGCCACAAAACGCGGAAGTACCCACCGTATTCGCTGGTAAAGTCCCCAATATTAGCCGGGAAAAAATGCGGGTTAACTACAACGGCTCATTGTCTGGCTTCCTGAACACCACTGCGGCCTACTACGATATTGGCTGGAGCTACCACGATGGCCGCATCCAGTTCTCTCGTAATATCACCCGCACCTTTAAACTGGCCTCGATGCCAACCGTACTGGACTCTAGCGCCAGCATGACCGGTGGCTTAACGGGCAAAGAGAGTGACAAAGGCAGTTCAATGAATGCCGGCTCCACACAAACCTCATCCATTAAAGTCAAATTGGATTTTTGGAAAGAGCTTGAAGCCAATCTGAAAAACTCCATTGGTGATAACGGTACCTATACCGTTTCCCCAACGAATACCTCGATCACCGTCACTGCACCGGCGTCAGTGGTTGATCGGGTTGGCCGCCAGATTCAAGAAGCTAACAAGCAATTATTACGCCAAGTCGCCATTAAAGTTGATGTTTATAGCTTTAATGTTGACCGTAATTCTAATTGGCAGTTTGACTTAACCGCCAAATTTAAAACCGGGGTTGCCCAGTATGGCGTCGGCTCAACCGCCATGCTTTCCGATGGTAGTAATCTTGTCGGCTCACTGACCTCCAGTATCACCGGTGGCCGTTTTGACGGCAGTAAAGCAGTGCTGAATATGTTAGAGCAAAACGGGGATGTCAGCGTCGTCACCACCGCCAATGTCACCACCATGTCAGGTCAACCAGTACCGGTTCAGGTGTCTAATTCCCGTGGTTATGTTTCCGCAGTCAAAGTGGAAATGAACGATAACAAAACTACCACCACCGCAGAGTCCAGTATGGTCACCGCAGGTTTCTCAATGAATATCCTGCCAAACGTAATGGATGACGGCAAAGTGTTGATGCAATACAACATGAATATCTCAACATTAGTCGGCAAGGATAACGGTTTTGAAACCGTTATCATTGATAACAACGGGACAAAAATGCAATTGCCCAATGTCGACCAACGCTCATTTATCCAATCTGGCATGGTTAACAACGGATCCACTTTAGTTATGGCCGGCTTTGAACAAGTGCTCAATAACTCCGGTGACAGCGGTCAGGGCTCAGCCAACTTTAAGTTATTAGGCGGTAATCGTAAAGGCCAGCAGAGCCGTGAAATTCTGGTTATTTGCATTACACCTGTCGTACTGGATCACACTGCTGAATTAGCCTCATTAAACTAGAGGTCATTATGGATCTGCAATCGAATACATTCGTATCACAGCAGGGTATGGCACTGCTACATGGTGTCGTACCGCTAGGCCGTCGCAAATATGCCGTCAGCTTGCTGTGGAATATGGCAGAAGGTAACGGAAAGTTACTTCAGGAAGCCAAGATTGCCGCAGAGCGAATGGGGAGCACCCTGTTAGCACTGCGTCCAGGGCATGGGGTCTGGAATGATCAATTTGCCATCGGTGACAGTCAATTAGGACACACCCCTAAACTGCCTTCTCTTGCGGCAGCTCTGGCAGAACAGCTTAACGGCTCATTGCTGGGCGTCTGGCTGCTAGACGATAACGTGTGGTGGCTGGTTGGGGTACGTTCGGATGGCTCCATTGTTTATGATCGAGCGGTGGCCGATGTCGACGAAATCCGCGCTGAGTTTGATAACGCGCGGCTAAGCGACAAGTGGGAAGAGATTATCTGCCCGGCTGACTTCTACGTTGAAAATAGCTTGGTAGGTAGTCCGCTCGGTGAATTGATCGGTACCAGCAAAGTTCGCCTGCGCCCGTTGAAGAAGAGCCTGACACCGATGATAGCCACTGCGGTGGTCATTTCGTTACTCGCGGGGGCAAGTTTATATGGTTATCAACAATATCAAGCGCACCTAGCAGAATTGGAGCGGTTAAAGGCACGTTCTGCTGGCATCCCCCATGCGGATGACGAAATTGTCGTCCCTCCCATGCCTTGGGCAGGGAAACCCCAAGCCAGTGCCACACTGAAAGCCTGTGTCAAAGGGTTGCTGGCCTATGCCAATGAAGCCAACAAAATACCCGGTTGGTCTCAGGGAGTTGGCCGCTGTGATGGCACGTCGGTCACCTTTAGCCTAATTCGTTCTGGGGGCACCAACAGTTGGCTGCAAACCATGGCGGCGCGTTTACCCAGTAAACCCGCGGTTGCTGAGGGCGACAAAGAATCATCCTTGGTTTGGTCTTTGAGTGATCTCCCGCGTTATGCACCCGACAGTCCTGGTGTGTCGGTGAAGAAAGCCCAGCGCTACCTGCAAACCGAGTTCGACGAGCTGTTTACGCCGATTCAGTTTACCTCCGGCCAGAAAGAGCTTTATTGGACCAGTATTCGTTATGCGCTGAAAGACACCCCTAACCCCAGTGTCTACCTGCCGTTGTTTGGCAAAATTCCTGCCTCATTGATTCAGGAAGTCACTTTCGATCCGCATACCAACTATTGGTCATTGAGCGGTGAAATTTATGAGCGCCTGCAACCCACAGCCCAAGAATTAGAAAATTTAAAGAACTCACGAGGATATTAAAGTGAAAGCAACATTGCCTAAATTCCCACATTTTCGCGCCCCTATCCCTGCTCTGATTGTCGCGATGGCATTAATCAGTTCACCTGCGGTTAACGCGCTGAGCACCGACGCCAATTCACCGCCACCGGCCGCCACATCCAGCGCGCCCAATCAACCGCTGAATGCGCCGTTGAATGCGGATGATGACGTTCCCGATCAAGCAGATATCTCCTCTTACATTAATGAATTGGAAGGGATGAAGCGCAACCAGCGTGAAGCGCTGGAGATGAAGCAAGAGCTGGAAACCATGAAGTTGCGGGCCGAATTGATGGCCTTGCGCGGCGGTGCCCAGCGCGAAGGTGCCAGCCCTTACATCATGGCGCTAATGGGCGTCAGCAAAAATCGTCAGGCACGTATTATGGTTCCCGGTTACGGTGAAATGACCGTCCGCAAAGGGAATGTTTTGCCGGGTAACTGGCACATCATCAATGTCACCAATCAAACTGTGATTGCGCGTCAGGGTGATAACGAACAAGTGCAATTGCCGTTCTTTGCACATTAATAGATGAGTTGAAATACCATGAAGACCCAACCCCCTAATACACATGACACTTCCACTGCAAACCTGCAAACTTGGTTTAATAACGTGGACACCATTGTGTCAGTGCCGGGCGGTAAGCTTGAACTATCCGACAGTCAGCGCCGTGTGGCGCTGCTGTTTGCTGATGGCACCTTGCTAATAGACCTTGAGAATCAGACTAACCCCCAGATTTTGTTAGTGCGTGAATTAGCGCGCCGTAAAGGTATTGCGATCACCACGATAAAACCTGTAGCGATCGAAATTATCCGTCAGCTTTATGGTGAAGCAGAGAAACAGTTCGGCGAGCCGACCCACAAGTTGGATCAGATCACCCCCATGCAGCGTGACTGGCTTGCCCTGTTGAAGGAAGCCGCTGATCTGGCGGTCAGTGATATCCACATTTATGTCCATTCATTTGAAGCAGACATTAAATTTCGTGCCCATGGCGAAATGCGCAATATTCGACAGGTTGAAGCTGCATACGCTCACGAATTGGTCGCTTCTGCTTACAACATGGCTGATGCATCGGATTCAACCTATCGGCTGTATGACTATCAAGCCGCACGTATTTCGACCACCAGTACCCCACTCCCCAAAGGGTTGCAGGCTGTCCGTTTACAGTTAAACCCCATGGGCAATGGTGGGCGCTACATGATCGCCCGCTTGCTGTATGCGGAAAATAGCTGGGACAGAGAGAATCAAATGTCTCTCGATTCAATGGGTTTACACCCTCAGCAATTACGATGCTTAGCCAATATGCGTCTGGTCCCGGAGGGGATCAATATTATCTCCGGCCCCACCGGCTCTGGGAAGTCGACCACCCTAAAATTGGTGTTGGAACTGTTGTACCGCGAGCGTCGGCAGATGATTAACATTTTGACTATCGAAGATCCGCCTGAATATGAGATCTATGGCGCGGCCCAACTTCCAGTCACCAACGTAGACAGCGAAGAAGAGCGCGGCATGGCCTATCGCAAAGCCATCACAGCAGCGTTGCGTTCTGACCCGGATGTCATCATGCCCGGCGAAGCACGCGATCGTGAGGTCATCAATCTTGTATTTACTGCGGCGATGACTGGCCATCAGGTATGGACGTCTCTGCATGCCAATAGCGCGATGTCGATCTTCGACCGCCTGCGAGATCAAGGTGTCGATCGCTATAAACTCACCGATCCCACGTTGCTCTGTGGTTTGACCGCCCAGCGTCTGATCAAAAAACTGTGTCCCGCGTGCAGCCAACCCATTGATAAAGTTGAGTTAGAAGTATTAACCCACAGCCTATCCGGCTTTGCCGATGCCAGCGAAGGCTATGTCGAACACATCAGGCAAGCCAATCTGGCGGGCTGCCCGCAATGTTCCGGCGGGTATTCAGGCCGCACCATTCTGGCTGAAGCTATTTGTCCGGATCAGGAGTTTCTCACCTTGATGGATTCCGGCGATCGTGCAAAAGCTCTGCTCCATTGGCAAGAACATCTGGGCGGGATCACCATGATGGAACACGGTTGGCTACACATGATCAGCGGCGATGTTGCGCCTCGTGATGTGGTCGATCTCCTTGGCCCCTTCCGTGGCCTAACGCCCTTAAGACGCACTGCGTTAATTAATCTGAAGTGATAAATATGTTTGATTTTTTACGCCGTAAGGCCGCGCCACGCAAAGCAACATTGAAAAACGATAGTAAGCTCACCGGGCTTGCACTGCGTTTTGCCAAATGGAATATGGACGCGAAAACTCGGATGGGAATTTATGAAAAGCTGGGCAAGTTTATTGCCAACGGCGTCCCAATCACCCAAGCACTAGCGGAAATTCATTTGCATCTTTCCGTTGATGGTACCAAACCCGATAACCCGAAGGCTCAAGCGGTTGAACAGTGGCGTAGAACCGTGCTGAACGGGCAACCTTTTGCCCGCGCTTTACAGGGGTGGGCACCTAAAAATGAAATTTCACTGTTGGAAGCCGGTGAAATTTCCGGCCGATTTGACCAAGCGGTACAAGATGTCCTTTTTGTTTATACCGCAGGTAAACGTATCCGTTCAGCGCTGGCAGGCTTGGTTTATCCCCTGTTCCTAATGTGTACTACCGGCCTATATATGTACATTTTTGGTACTCAAGTAGTACCGGCATTTGATGCCATCTTGCCGAAAGAGCGCTGGCAAGGCACCGGCCATACCATGGCACTGATGGCTGAATTTGTGCAGACCGGTTTGCTGCCCTTAGTCATCTTCCTGATCATCATGGTGATTGTCATTCTCAGCACCATGGCAATTTGGACCGGCAAAATCAGACGCGTATTTGATCGTTTTCCGCCTTGGAGTATTTATCGATTAGTCATTGGCTCCAATTTTCTTATTTCCTTTAGCGCGTTATTGAATGCCGGTATTTCGGTACCCGATGCTTTGCAAATATTGGCCCGTAACGCATCCCCTTGGTATCGGGAAAGATTATTGGCGACTCGCCTGCAAATGCTGAATGGCGCGCGCAATATTGGTGATGCCCTGCATCGTACCGGTTTGAACTTCCCCAGTTGGGAAATGATCATCGATATTCGCTCTTATTCCGCGTTGGCTGGTTTCGATGACATGCTCAATAAGCTCTCGCGCGAGTGGTTGGATGACGCGGTGGTCGGTATTAATCGGCAACTGGATGTATTTCGAAATATCGCCATCGTCATTATGGGGCTGATATTTATGTGGCTTGCTGCCGGGATGTTTGAATTGCAGCAACAATTAAGTGATGCCGCAACTCGCTAAGCACGAAATTAACCCTATTTAAAATTGAGTAAAATTATTATGTCTTTTTTCAAATCATCCAGACCCAAAGTTCAGTTTGGCTCGCAGCCGGAAAACTCGTTGCCGCCACAGCCGCAGGCCGATAGCCCATTGCCAAGCGCTGCACCCCAGAGCCAGTATCAACCTGCCGTGCCGCCAGTCGCAGCTCCCGCGGCACAGAGTGTCGTGGAGGATGTCGATCACTCCCATGTGGTCAATGGCAAAATACGCGACTTAAGTTTTTCCGACCTGATGCTTTGGCCGGATGGCCGGGGTTTTTTACGCCATGTGGTCGGTTATAAAGGGCCAATCATCGCCGTTCCAGCCGGTTTTCACGGTGATATTGTGGCTATTCTCAATGCGATCAACAGTGAAGCGCGCGATAAAGAATTCTTTTTCCGTCACGATGGTGTGCCTTATCGGGTTGCCCGTATCGATACCATTGATGGTTCAGGATATTTCATGCGTCGCCCCAAATACCCTGTTCCGCCATTGAACTCATTGGGTCTGCCCCCGGCGATGGCTGAAACCTTGTTGAAATTGGGTAAAACCTCCGGTCTGGTGCTAATTGCTGGCGCCACAGGTTCCGGTAAAAGCACCACGATGTATTCGTTATTGAATCAGTTGGTGACCATCAATGGCGATATTGCTGTTGCCGTCGAAGATCCACCGGAAATTCCGGTGCAAGGCATTTACGGCGATAAAGGTCAGGGGCTTTGGTACCAGATAGATGCCCATACCGCCGGCGGATTTGAAACCGCCATGATCGCCGCCATGCGCTATAACCCGCGCTATATCATGTTGGGCGAAATCCGGGCACCTAAAGTCGCTAATGAAGCTATCCGTGCCGCAGTCAACGGCCATTTGGTTCTGGCAACCATTCACGGCAGCTCTATTCCCGGGGCCATTATGGCACTGCAACAGATTGCAGCGGCCAGCTCCGGTTCGCAAGAGTTGGCGCGCTCCATACTCGCCGACGGTTTGGCCGCCGTGATCCAGCAAGAGTTAGTGCCAGATCCCGAAAAACCAGGACAGCGTAAACTCGTCGCCGAAATGCTGTGCTTTGGTAATGAACACGGCCTGCGTGCCAAGATCCGGGGCGGTAAGCTCGAACACCTCAGCTCCGACATTGAGGCGCAGCAGATGCGCATCCAGCGTGGCCAGTTGCCGGTCGATATTTGAGTAATTAGCTATGTGGATCATTGTGTTACCCATGTTCATATTATTGGCAATCACACCGATGCTGTTACTCAGCGAGGATTTACTCACTGAGAGCCAACAGCAATCGGCGGCCCAAATTGCCCGTATGGTACAAATTCAGCATCGGGCGGTGGTGGACTATTGTGGTGAAAATCCGAGCAGCTGCAATGGTGATATTGGTTACGCATCATTTGAGCGTTATCTGGATCGGGTTAATCGCGACGGAGAATTATTTCTAAACAGTGCCGGGATGATCTCCTATGGCAGCATGAACGGAGACGTGATTGTTACTGTACTTTCCAATGAGAAAGCCATAGCCCAAATGCGGTTGCCGCCAGTCGGTATGATCCAACACGCCTGGGCGGAACAAGATGTCGTCGGTGCTGGCTTATATAATAAGACTGCTGAGAACATGATAGATATTAACGGACATATTTTTAATATTGATCCCGCCGCGAGTGACAACCAAGACCATAACGCGCCAATGATCGTTTGCATGAAACAAAGTCAAAGCCCGACGGCATGTTGAAATGAGAAATAGCTAATCATGATGTTATTTGATCTGACCACATTGCCACCTGCCTGGCTATTATCCTTTGCCGCGTTATTAGGGGCGATCTTAACCAGCTTTGGTCGTTTGGCGGTGTACCGCTTACCGCACCAAATGGGCTGGCGCGAGCAACCGATCAGCGGACTCACCCTCTGCGCGCCAGCTTCCCACTGTGACAGTTGCGGACAACGTATTCGTTTCGCTTATTTACTGCCCATCATCGGGTGGTTCTTAGCCAAAGGGCGCTGCCCTGATTGTGGCGTTCGAGTGTCGGTTACCCACCCATTGATGGAGGCTATCGGCGCACTGGGCTGGGTGATCGCACTGAGCTGGTTTGGCCCAAATGCCGAAGGGGTAGCCGCTTGCATTCTGTGGCAGGTGCTGCTGTTTTTGGCTGAAATAGACTGGCGTGAAACCTGGCTGCCGGCGGTGGTGACCTTGCCCTTATTCTGGGCTGGCTTGTTGGTGTCCCCCTTTGAACCATCCGTGGCCGAACGGGTTTTAGGTGGCTTTGCCGGTTTCACGCTGATGTGGTTGTGCATGGCAATTGTCGGGCGTTGGCGGCGACTTGATGTGTTAGCGGGCGGTGATATTGCCTTATCGGCTGCCGCCGGAGCTTGGCTGGGGTTTGCTAAAATCCCACAATTTCTCTTTATCGCCGCCGCCATTTTTATCCTGATGGCCCTGCCCGCACGGACACGCGGCCAATTGATGGTGCCGATGGGGCCGGCCCTTGCCGCCAGTTTTCTGCTGTGTTTGGGGCTACCCGCACTGCTGTATTAAGTGATTATAAGATAGGGTTTTTGTTGCTATGTCTACATTAAGTTCCGTGCTGGCTGCCTGCGTTATTCAGGCCGCCAGTGTCCATCAGTTACCGCCCGAATTATTGGTCGCGGTCATTAAGGTTGAAGGCGGTGCCCCCGGTATTGCGGCTAAAAATCGCAACCGCACCGAAGATCTCGGCGTGATGCAGATCAACACCGGTGCTTGGCTGGATCTGGTTGCGCGCGCCCATTTTAACGGCGATCGCGATCAGGCTTACCTCAGATTGCGTGATGACGCCTGCTATAACGTTCAGGTGGGTGCTTGGATCCTCCAGCGGTCGATCAAACAATCAGAAGGCGACCTGTGGCATGGAATTGGCCGTTATCACTCAGCCACCCCAGTCCACAATCAGCGTTATCAGGCGCGGGTGCAGAAAGCCTGGGGCAGCCTGTTTTAAATCTAATTTTCCGTCATTGGCGTATAGAAAATAACTATGAATCAGAAACAAAGAATGGAACGGGGTATTACCCTGATCGAAATGGCGATCGCATTAATGCTGGTTGCCGTCGCGGTGGCGGGGATTGTCACCTGGATGTCCAGCATCAATCAACAATTACAACTGCGTGGCGATGCCAAACACTTTAGCAGCGTAGCCAAAGCCGCACAGCTCTATTTAAAAGGCGAGCGGGGTGAGCTGATTAAGGAGGCTAACACGGGTACAACCTCCAAATGGGTACCCATCGACGATCTAAAATCTAAAGGTTATCTGGCTAAAGAGATCCAAAACCTCTTGGGCAAAAAGCAGCAAGAAATGCATCTGCTGATCAAATTGGATAAGGTTGGTCATAATGTAGATATTCGCGGCTTACTAATTACAGACGGTGGCGCTGATTATACCAATGATGAACTGGGCAGTATGGTATCGATGGCGGGCATATCTGCCGGTTATATACGGGAGGACGGTGAGCCGGTTGAGGGGATCAGTGGTAGCTGGAAAGCAGATCCATCCGAATGGATTATTGCAAATATCAAACCGACACCAGCTCACTTAGTCGCATTGCTAACGGATACGTTAACCAGTGCCTTAAATAGAGTCACACCACCCTATTTACTTAATGATTTCAACTGGAACAAACCGATGGCAAATAGCACCGGAAGATATATCCAGATTAGTATGCTGATTAACTGCCCATGGAGTTTTTGGGCTGACCATTGGGGAAGAGTCACCTTTTGGGTGATTGGAAAAAATGGCGAGAGCGTTAGAGTTGCGATGGCGGGTAAACACCGCGGTAATGGCAATCAGCAGTCAGTATCTTTTATTGTACCCCCCAACTCGATTTGGAGTGGTGACTCCAACAAACATAATGGCGGGGGTTCTATGGGGTGTTATATAGTACATCCCGACGGCAGTTTTGATTCTGAGTCTGGCAATTACGTAGTAACAGAGCTCGGTTGAAAAGTTAGCCTCAAAAAATTATTACTCAATCACTGTGATTAATATTTATATTTTTTGTTCGCCATAATCTTATCATCCAACACGGGCTAACCTTCACTGCGAAGGCTAGCCTGTGCTTTAGAACTAAAAGTAATCACCCTAAAAAGTATCGATAGGGCCTGTGGTCTTAATAGATCACCACAGATATTTAGTTCCCATCCCCATCAAACACCATCTTCCATTGCGGCACTGCGTAGGGGTTATCGAGAGAAATAGAGAAATAGAAATAAGAACGGGGCCATTATTTTATGAAGATATAGCGTGATTTTCCCTTATAAAAATAAGCGGAGGAAATACATAGGTTGGCAGTATCTATCCTGTCTACTGCCAATGAGGAATTATCAGACTGCGCTGGGCGTACGCTTATTGTATCAAGGGTGCCCATCTACCTTTTACCGTCTTCTGTGGATCAACTTTCCTAAGACGATCATACTTGGAAGAATGGCTATTGTTTTTATAATCTGCAAAAAGATCAAGTTCATATTCACAATGAATATTGAACATATAGCTCTCATATACCCTACCTCTATCTAGTTGACGCTCAACCGGATTGTGATAAGGCGTAATGATATGCTTTTCTATTCTATCACGAACGACTTTTTGGCGGACATTTGGTATATTGATTAAATTTAAAGAAATATTTTCTCGCTCAGTAAAACCTATATTAGGGAAATACCAATCCTCAGTCCATCCATCCACGACCACCGCCGTTTTACCAAACGCTTTTAACGATGTGGGTATGAATGGGCCTGGATCCGAAATAATAATGTAGACATGGTCATAGCCATAATTAAACCCAGTTATTCCATCAAAAAAAAAGGACTTACAAAAATTAATTTTATGATCACTTCGCGATAACTTACCAACTTTTTGTAATTCCATTAATGCAACCAGGCAAATCTTCCCCTTTTCGTCACAGTTCCCAATTTTCGTAGCCAGAGTCCGTTGTTCAACAGTATAAAGATCTTGGGGACCACTGAGCCGAGCATCACCGAATGCTTTAGCTTTCCTCTTAGAAACATGAACAAATGGATTATTCGTACTTCTAATTTTTAAAAGACGGAGCTTATTAATAACATGTTTCGCGGCATTTTTACGCTCCAGCAGTATTTCTCTATCATAATTAGATATCATTTTATTTTTACTATCCTCGGTAAAATAAAAAATGGGGAACCAGATAAATTTAGATTGAATAAATTAATACATATAATTAAGATATTAATAAGTTATTTTTAAGCGTTAACGTTTTATTTTATTTGACGTACCACAGCGATGTTAGATTCCGTTATGTTATATAGGCATTAAAATCTTTTGATATATGAAAAGTTATATTAATCAATACACGCTTTATAATTGACATGAAATGACTAAAAAGCGAGTTTTCTTATAGTATACTTAACCTTTGCAATTAAAGTAGTTATACTTAGGTACAGTTCTATACTATGCTTTTGATGATACAGTAATGTAAGCACCCCGTGACCAGCCCTCAGGATTAGTGTCTGCGATTAACTTAAATTATCTAGATGGCAATTTTGGCATAACGGATAAAGTAATTGCATACATTAAGGCCGCATATTTTCATTCCTATATTATTTATATTCCCTCTTTCATGGTTTTTTGCTTTGCTATTTAAGGGGTATAATCCTGCTATAATCATCATCTCGCCAATAATTCCTTTGTTTAAAGTTATTTTAATTCTTGCCGTTGTTTCTATTATCTCACTCTCATATTGGTATGTAGCGACGTTAAGCGAGAAAGGGTATATAAAATGCCAAGGAATACCATCAGGCTAGATGCTCGGCATGGCAACCCAGTACGCAATCAGCGAAGAGTTGTGTTCCAAAAAGTCAGATTGAGGTGAAGCATAAATAAGAGAACAAAAGTTGATACCTCCTCGCCACTGATCTCACAAAGCAAAAACCCCGCCGAGGCGGGGTTTTTATGGAATGAGTGGAGTTGACCGGTAAGCCGGGTTCTGTCGTGGACAGTCATTCCTCTAGGCCAGCAATCGCTCACTGGCTCAAGCAGCCTACCCGGGTTCAGTACGGGCCGTACCATGTGAACCCCTATTTGGCCTTGCTCCGGGTGGAGTTTACCATGCCACGAACTGTTGCCAGTCGCGCGGTGCGCTCTTACCGCACCCTTTCACCCTTACCTGATCCCACTTACGCGGGCCATCGGCGGTTTGCTCTCTGTTGCACTTGTCGTAGGCTTGCGCCTCCCAGGCGTTACCTGGCACCCTGCCCTATGGAGCCCGGACTTTCCTCCCCTTCACCTGTCTCCCCCGAAAGGGACGGCAGCGAAGCGGCGACTGTCTAGTCAACTCCGCGGCGGATTATAATCACATTAGGATTGAATGTCATCTTCCGCTTGGTCTTGCCCCTCATTTTGCTGCTCAAGTGCATACTTATAGAGCGCGTTCTTTTTCACACTGTGAATTTCTGCGGCCAAAGCAGCGGCTTTTTTCAACGGCAGCTCTTTTTGTAGTAGCGCTAAAGTGCGCAACGCGGCAGCAGGTAATGCATCATCGGTCTGCACTTTATGCCCTTCGACAATCAGTACCATCTCACCACGACGGCGAGTCTCTTCTTCCTGAACCCAAGCCAGCAACTCGCCAACGGGTGCACCGTGGATAGACTCCCAGGTTTTGGTCAACTCTCTGGCCAGTACCACATAGCGTTGTGGGCCAAGTACGGTTACCATGTCCTGTAAACTTTCCAACAAGCGGTGTGTTGATTCGTAGAAGATCAGTGTTCGAGGTTCCTCAATCAGCGCTTGCAGAGTATCCTTACGGCCTTTGGTTTTCGCGGGCAGGAAGCCTTCGTAGCAAAAACGATCTGAGGCGAGACCAGCAGCAGAAAGTGCGGTAATCGCCGCACAAGCGCCCGGTAATGGCACCACTCTGATGCCCGCTTCACGGCAACGGCGTACTAAATGGTAGCCCGGATCGTTGATAAGTGGCGTCCCTGCATCTGAAACCAGCGCAATACTCTGGCCCTCTTGCAGTTTTGCCAGCAAATGATCGGCTTTTTGTTGTTCGTTATGGTCATGAAGTGCAAACAGACGGGCGTTGATCGCGAAATGCTGTAACAGCAACCCTGTATGACGTGTATCTTCTGCCGCAATCAAATCAACGCCTTTCAGTACCTCTAACGCCCGGTGGGTGATATCCCCTAAATTACCGATGGGGGTAGGTACCACATAAAGCGTAGATGCAGAAATCACTGCTCGATCGTGTTGATTCATTGTTTCATCCGAATTACCGATTTAATATTGAGCATCTTGAAAAAAACATCACTGGATACAGTATGCTTTCCTCAACATTCGTTCGTTCCAAAGCAGGGCTTTTCCCTGTTGTTCTCGCTGCTCTGATACTGGCAGCCTGTTCAGGCAGGGCACCACAGACACCACCACCCGCAAATATACAGGACGAAGCCAGTGCTAACGCCGATTATTATTTGCAGCAGCTGCAACAGAGCAGTGATGATAACAAGGCTGACTGGCAATTACTCGCCATTCGTGCCCTGCTACGTGAAGGGAAGATTCTTCAGGCGGCAGAACAGCTGAGTACACTACCGGCTAATCTGAGCGATACACAACGCCAAGAACAGCAACTACTGACCGCAGAGCTGCTGGTGGCACAGAAAAATAATCCTGCCGCAGCCGATATTCTTGGCAAGCTTGATACAACCCAGCTCTCTGCAAATCAGCAGGTTCGCTTCTATCAGGCCCAAATTGCCGCCAATCAAGGCAAGGCCACTCTGCCATTGATTCGGGCATTTATCGCTCAGGAACCGCTGCTGAAAGATAAAGCGCATCAGGATAATATCGATGGCACTTGGCAAGCACTGGCACAGCTAACACCACAAGAATTGAATAATATTGTGATTAATGCAGACGAAAACGTGCTGCAAGGCTGGCTGGATTTAACTCATGTCTATCAGGATAACAAACAAGATCCTGAACTGCTGAAAGCCGCGATTAAAGATTGGCAAACCCGCTACCCGCAGAACCCCGCAGCGAAAAATTTGCCAACGGCGTTGACCCAGATTAGCAACTTCAGTCAGGCATCCACGGCGAAAATTGCGCTGTTGCTGCCCTTGAGTGGCCCGGCACAAGTGTTCGCCGATGCTATCCAACAAGGTTTCACTGCCGCGCAGAATGGTTTACCGATAGCCGCCCCAGTTCCCGAAACACCGGATGCCACGGCAAGTGCCTCCACTGATGCAACAGCACCAGTAGATGTGGCAACCGCGCCGACTCCATCACCCGTCGCCGTACCGATTGCCACCAGCAATGCGCAAGTAAAAATCTACGACACCACCACACAACCGATTGCCGCATTACTGGCGCAGGCGCAGCAAGATGGCGCAACACTGGTTGTCGGCCCGCTGCTGAAACCCGAAGTCGAGCAGTTAAGTGCCACCCCAAGCACCCTAAACATTCTGGCTTTGAACCAACCGGAAGTGAACACTAACAACCCGAATATCTGCTACTTCGCCCTGTCGCCAGAAGATGAAGCGCGCGATGCCGCACATCATCTGTGGAGTCAGGAAAAAAGAGCACCGCTGCTGCTGACTCCGCGTGGTGCCTTCGGTGATCGCGTCACTAAAGCCTTCGCCGAAGAGTGGCAGAAGCTAGGTGGGCAGACAGTATTACAGCAAAACTTCGGTTCAACGGCAGAGTTGAAACAAGCTATCAACAGTGGCGCAGGCATCCGCCTGACCGGGCAGCCCGTCGCCATTTCGAGCACACCTGCTGTGGCCCCCGCCTCTGTGACTATCGCGGGTCTGACCATTCCTGCACCGCCAGTGGATGCGCCTGTCGTCTCCACCTCTGCCGGCGGCAACATTGATTCGGTGTATATCATTGCAACACCGGCTGAACTGACGCTGATTAAGCCGATGATTGATATGGCCACCAGCTCACGCAGTAAACCCGCGCTGTTTGCCAGTTCACGCAGCTATCAGGCCGGTGCTGGTCCAGATTACCGCTTAGAGATGGAAGGTATTCAGTTTAGTGATATTCCATTGATGGCAGGGGCTAATCCTGCATTAATGCAACAAGCGGCGGCTAAATATGCCAATGACTATTCACTGGTGCGTCTGTACGCCATGGGGATTGATGCGTGGACATTATCGAACCATTTTGCTGAAATGCGGCAGATTCCGGGCTTCCAGCTCAGTGGTACTACGGGTGAATTAACTGCATCCGCAGATTGTGTTATCACCCGTAAATTGCCTTGGTTACAATATCGTCAGGGCATGGTAGTTCCGGCAGCCTAACAACCCTGCAGCTTCAAGTACGAAGGGAGAGTTATGAGCCAAAGGAATACTGGCACACACTACGAAAATCAAGCCCGTTGCCATCTGGAGCGGGCGGGCTTAATTTTTCAAGCGGCCAATGTCACCTATCAAAGCGGTGAGATTGACCTTATCATGCGCGATGGGCCGACTTGGGTATTTGTTGAAGTTCGCTTTCGGCGCAATGACCTATTCGGTGGTGCCGCTGCCAGCGTCACCTACCGCAAGCAGCAACGGTTACTCCGTGCCGCCGCCGTTTGGCTGGCTCAGCGAGGCGCCAGTTTTGCCACAACACCGTGCCGTTTTGATGTTTTTGCAGTTACTGGCAGTCAGATAGAATGGCTGCCTAACGCCTTCAATGCGGATTGATGAGTTTCGCCGGTTTGTTACCGAAATCTTAAATAATAAGTGAGTTAAATCAACGTGCTGGATAGAATCAAAGGCTGCTTCACAGAAAGTATTCAAACCCAGATTGCCGCAGCTGAGGCTTTGCCTGATGCCATATCCCGTGCAGCAATGACGTTGGTTCAGTCACTGCTCAACGGCAATAAAATTCTCTGCTGCGGTAATGGGACTTCTGCGGCTAACGCACAGCACTTTGCTGCCAGCATGATAAACCGTTTTGAAACAGAACGGCCGAGCCTGCCAGCGATTGCGTTGAATGCTGATAATGTGGTGCTAACGGCAATCACCAATGACCGTTTACACGATGAGGTTTACGCTAAGCAGGTACGAGCGCTCGGCCACGCGGGTGATGTTTTACTCGCCATTTCCACTCGCGGCAATAGCCGTGATATTGTGAAAGCAGTCGAAGCTGCCGTCACCCGTGATATGACCATTGTGGCCCTGACCGGTTACGATGGTGGTGAGCTGGCTGGCCTGTTAGGTCAGCAGGATGTTGAAATCCGCATCCCTTCGCACCGTAGCGCACGCGTTCAAGAATTACACATGCTCACAGTGAATTGCTTGTGTGACTTAATTGATAACACTCTATTTCCTCATCAGGATGATTAAAGGAGCACGAATGAAGGTGGGTTATATTTTTGCCATGCTATTCAGCGCACTGCTACTGCAAGGCTGTGTCGGTGCCGTAGTGGTGGGCAGCGCAGCGGTTGCCACCAAATCCGTAACCGACCCACGCTCTGTCGGGACTCAGGTAGACGATGGCACATTGGAGGCCAGAGTCGTCAACGCGCTGAGCAAAGATCAGCAGATAAAAAGCCAGACACGTTTTGTGGTGACCGCTTATCAAGGGAAAGTATTGCTGACCGGGCAAACACCAACCGCAGAACTGTCTAGCCGCGCAAAACAGATTGCAGCGGGCGTCGATGGCGCAACGGAAGTCTATAACGAGATGCGCTTAGGTAAACCGGTCGATCTGACCACTGCGTCTATGGATACTTGGATCACCACCAAAGTCCGCTCACAATTGCTGACCGCCGACTCGGTTAAATCATCGAATGTGAAAGTAACTACCGAGAATGGCGAAGTCTTCCTCTTGGGGCTGGTCACTCAGCAGGAAGCGCAATCAGCCGCACAGATTGCCAGTCAGGTCAGTGGCGTGAAACACGTCACTACCGCGTTTACTATCGTAAAATAATCTCGCTTATTGGCGTGAAATCAAACGATTACGGGCTTAGAGAGATCTAAGCCCGTTTTTTATCTGCATAAATCCATGCCACAGCTATCGGCACCACATCAATCTAAGGCGTTTTCCTGCAAAAACGTCTTGCCACCTAACTGGCGCATTTGGCGCAAGATCCACTGCTGGCGAGAAATGACGTAGCCCGAGGGTGCATTGGCCTTAAAACGCAGCGGATTGGGCAGCACCGCAGCCAATAAAGCGGCTTCTGATGCGCTCAATTTGCTGGCGGGCTTTTTGAAGAAATGCTGTGCAGCCGCCTCGACGCCAAAAATACCCTCGCCAAATTCCGCGATATTCAGATAAACCGTCAAAATACGGCGCTTCGTCCATACCAGCTCAATACCGGCAGTCAACCCCACTTCCAGCCCTTTACGCACCCAGCTTCGCCCATCCCACAGAAACAGATTTTTTGCCGTTTGCTGCGATAAGGTGGATGCGCCGCGAATACGATTTTGATTGCGCTGATTATGGGATAACGCAGACTCAATGGCTCCGACATCAAACCCCCAATGTTCGGGGAATTTTTGATCTTCAGCGGCCATCACGGCCAGCGCCATATAAGGTGAAATCTCATCCATTGGCACCCAATCAGAGTGCGCTACATACGAAAAATCACCGGTTAACCAAGCACCTACCTGCCTTTCAATCATCACCATGGAAAAAGGAACCGGCAGGAAGGCAAAAATCAAAATACCCGCCAACCAGAGTGCAGCAATGCCGATAACGCCTCTTTTCCCCCAATACCAAAGCCAATTGACTCCACGCCTGGCTGATATCATTCGGTTAGATCCAGCACCTTTGTGACCAATTTATCAATCCCTTTTGCCGCTTCAGAAATTGATCCGGCCAACATATAAGCAGGGGTTGTCACCACTTTATTATCAATATCAATCACCACATCATCAACAGGGCAAACAACATGCTCTCCACCCATCATTTCAATTGCATCAATGGTATCGGGATCGTTACCAATCGTCAGACGGATAGGCTTACCCAGCAGCTTTGGTAGCATCACGGGCGAAATACACATAAACCCAATAGGTTTACCTGACTTATGCATTGATTGAGTTAACTTAACTAAATCGGGGTCTAGGGTGCAGTCAGAACCCTTAATCGCGAAGTCACTGAGGTTCTTGGCAGCCCCAAAACCACCGGGGACAATCAAAGCATCCAACTGCGCTGAATTAGCGAGGGAAAGTGGCGTGATATGCCCACGGGCAATGCGCGCGGACTCCAGCAAGACATTCCGTTGTTCCGCCATTTCTTTGCCGGTAATATGATTAATAACATGCAGTTGCGTCTTGTCGGGTGCGAAGAACAAAACACGCGCTCCCGCACGATCCAGTGCCAGCATTGTTAAGACAGATTCATGTATCTCCGCGCCGTCGAAAACTCCACATCCGCTGAGGACTACCCCGACTGTTTTCATCACACCTCTCCTTTTCTTACGCTGTCAATCGCTTAACCCGTTCTAGTGACAAAGACGAATCTCTATCACAAATTTTAATGAATCTTGTAACAAGAGCGCTTACATTTGCTATGTTGTTGCTTGTATGATGTATGGAAGAATCCTGACAACCTGCGAATCCATTTGAAATCGAATTAATATGCCCTGAATCATGACAGGCATCGCAGGTTAACGATTTCCCTGGTGTTGGCGCAGTATTCGCGCACCCCGGCCTCGGTCGGGGTTATTTTTTTTCAACTTCCGCCACCCACTCACGCAACACCTGCACATCATTGCGCCACTCTAATTTTAATTCATCGACCCAATCTTGCACGTTATCCCACCATGCTGGCAGTGTCGGTGTTTGAATCTGCTGTGCAAGCTGCTGGATGTGGCGCAAGCCAACTGAACCTGCCGCACCTTTAATTTTATGCGCTTCTTCGGTAATGCCCTTTTGGTCCCGCGCCGTCATGTTTGAATCCAACACCGCCAAATACCCCGGCATCATCTGTTCAAACATCTCCAGACTTTGATGAATCAATTGCGGGCCGACCAAATCGATGTATTGTTCCAACATCGCAGTATCAAGTAACGATTCATGGGTTTGCATCACTTTATGTTCCTGTTTTTTGGCTGAAGAGGGCTTATGATCCCAGAATTGCTTAATCATGGCCGTGAGCGCAGGTACCGACAACGGCTTACTCAGCACGTCATCCATCCCAGCGTCTAAATACTCTTTTTTATCTTTGAGGACATTAGCGGTCAATGCCACCAGTGGCGGCAGTGATTGCGAGTCATATTCCGCTCGAATCTGCCGGGCAATATCCAACCCGCTCATATCTGGCAGCTGAATATCCAGCAGCACCAAATCGAAGTCATCCGGTTTGAACATCGCCAAGGCATCATGACCGTTCATCGCGACCTCGACACTATTGCCCAGTTTTTCCAGCACCGAGCGTGCGACAATCACATTCAGCTCGATATCTTCCACCAGCAAGACATGCAGCGCAGGTAGCGGCATATCGTCGCCAGATGGCACACTGGCGACTTGCTGCACCGCCGGTGCTTTAATGGTCAAGGTAAAGCAGGAACCAGAACCTTGGGCACTCTTCACGGTAATATCACCGCCCATACTCTGCGCAAGACGCTTAGAGACCGCCAGACCAATACCCGTCCCCGTTGCCGGACGACCGCCATTGCTGTCTTTCACCTGATAATACATGGCAAAAATCTTATCCTGCTCATCTTCAGGGATACCCATACCTGAGTCTTCCACTTCAAACGTCAGGCGGTCATTCTCCTCACGCCGTACCCGCACCACAATCTCGCCTTGCTGGGTAAATTTCACCGCGTTACCAATAAGATTCCACAGAATCTGCCGCAACCGCGTGCCATCGGTGATGACCTTCTCGGGTAGCGGTAACTCCGGCTCCATAGTGAATTTCAGCCCTTTCGGCTGCACCAGCAAGCCAGTCAGATTCTCCAGATCCGCCATAAATCCTGTAAAATCAATTGGTTGATTATCTAACTGAACTTTGCGACGCTCAAGCTTATCCATCTCAATGATATCATTGAAAATATTCCCGAGGGTGATAGCACTGACATGAATGGTTTTCAGGTATTTCAGTTGTTCGCTGTCTAATTCAGTATCCAGCAGGATGCGGCTCAGGCCCACGATGCCATTAAGCGGTGTGCGCAGCTCGTGGCTGATAGTTGAGATAAATGTGGTCTTATCCCTACTGGCATTCTCCAGCGCGTCCTGATAGCGCTTACGCTCAGTTATATCGCGCCCGAAGCCCATCAAACCGTGGCGTTTGCCCACACGATCATAAAAAGGCACTTTTCGCAGCTCAAAACAGGCTTTTCGGCCATCAGGGTAGACCAACCACTGTTCGTAGGTGAGAGAGACGTTATGGCGGAAGACTTTTTCATCGGTTTCCATCACTTTTTCAGCAATGTCTGGCGCGTACACATCTTTTGGGGTCAGCCCGACCAATTGCTTCTCACTTTTACCCGTCAACAGCTCCATTGCGCGGTTGCAGCCGGAGAACTCATTGTCTTCGTTGCGGTAATAAACCAGATCCGGTGAAGCATCCAGAAAAGAGCGCAGTAGTGCCGACTGCTGCCCCAACTCAATCTGAGCCTGCTCACGGTGTCCCATCTCTTCTTTCAGTTTATCAACCACTTGCAGGTGCGCTTTTTCTGCTTTTTCGCGCTCGACAATTTCCTGATTGAGCTGAGCAATGTTTTCGGTCAATTGCTGATTCAGCTCTAAATCGCGGTAGCGCATCACTTCAAGCTTATCCACCAGCCGCGACAGCCGTTGGCGCGACTCCTCCAGTTGCTCCACCACCACCGACAAGAAGTACACCGCCCACGGAGTTATCAGCAAGCCAAAGAAAATCGACCGTACCAAATCGAGGGTTTCAACCGAGCCACTCAGCACAAAGGTCACCGCCATCTGCACCACCATAGCGAGCAATACCAGCACCGAGGCCAATAGCAGTGAGAAGCGAACCAGCCCCAACTTAACCATTAAATCAACGTAGTACTGGGCTAATACCCTGATTTGCTTCATAGCAACCCCTGTCAGTGTTTCCGGATATACCCCAAATAAATGGTATTACAGCGAACTTCAAGTACAAAAGGTATCCCCACAGTAATTGGAGTTGCAGGTAGGCAGCAAGCAAACGAATCCCGATGAGCTTACTCAAGTAAGTGATTCGGGTGAGTGAGTGCAGCTAACACCCCTGCAACTTCAAGTACAAAGGGGATAAATCATACCGCAAAACTGGGCTGAGATAAGATGGCTTGCTTAGAAGTGTGGAAAAGACTGCAAATCGCGGTGAGACAGGAAGAAACGAGCACTGCACAATCTCAGTATGACGACGCGCAGTCGCCGATCACAACCCAGAAGCTTGACCACCATGGATAAGCATATAGCTATTCAGTTCATTCATCGCCGTCCATCGATTCTCGCACCATAACGGCGCAAGCAGCGTGGGACGACGTGCACTGGCGGAGATCCGGTGATAGACAATCTCGGCGGGGGTATGGCGAATCATTTCACCGGCAGTCAGCACATAATCCTTCAGCGCCAGTTCCGGCAAGCGCCCTGCCCGCCAAGCTTTCGCCATAGTGCTGCCCTCGACGATATGCAGCGGATGCAGCTTCAGCCCATCAACGCCCGTTGCCACTACCTTCTCCAATGTTTCCATCCCTTGCGCTCGATCTTCGCCGGGCAGACCCACAATCAGATGGCAGCACACTTTGAGGCCACGGGCGCGAGCGCGGCGCACCGTCTGCTGATAGCAGGCGAAATCATGGCCGCGATTAATACGTTTGAGGGTTTTATCATTCGCGGTCTGTAGCCCCAGCTCGAGCCAGACCTCATAACCTTGCTGATGATAGCCGCTCAGCAAATCCAGCACGGCATCGGGTACGCAGTCGGGCCGAGTTCCTACACACAACCCCACAATGTCAGTTTCAGCCAATGCCTGCTGATACATCACGGCCAGCGCATTCACTTCTGCATAAGTACTGGTATAAGCCTGAAAGTAAGCTAGGTAACGGTTTGCTCGATTGGTTTTTTTTGCCTGTGCTGCTAACTGCTGCGCAATACTTTGTTGCTGCATTTGCTCATCGGCAAATGAGGCCACCTGACAAAAAGTGCAACCACCACGGCCGAGGGTACCATCGCGATTGGGGCAGCTAAACCCGCCATGTAGCGTGAGTTTATGCACTTTTTCACCGTAGCGACGCTGTAAATCCGCACCAAACATATTGACTAATTGCTGCAACTGCATAATCTTGGCACTGCCTGTCTGAAAAGAACCCAAGATTACCCGCCAACGATGTTGTGTGCGATGACAGAGATCAACTCCCATGCCCTTGGGTGCAACTTCGCATAACCATTCACTATAAATGCAAATAAAATCACTTGTTCGGTGATTAAATTTTCTTATTTCCATCAACCCCATAGCGCATCTATTACAATTCAGTGAAAAATAGTTTTAAGAACCAATAAATATACAGAATGCAGCACATAACTCTAACATCCCCGCCAGCACTAGCATGGTGCAGAGATTTGTCCATTGCACTATAGTGAGACAGCTCACAATTCTACATCTACTGCTCCTTGCACCCAGCGGGCAAAAAATGCCAATAAATTCCTATTTTTCATAGTGATAAAGCCATTATTTACATTAAAGATATATCTTAAGCCTATATTTGACCTGAGTATTCTTTCTCGCTAAGTTGGAGGTCCGCTGGAAGCTTTCTAGACGGGCAAACGTCTAGTCATAATTATGCAGTAATTTAAGACTCCCTCTTAAAACAAGTCTTTTACCACTTGTGAGAACCGTCACAAGAGGCCACTGGCGGAGGGCGGAAAAGTAGATTTGCCGCGAAACACGCGCCTGTCAGCCCACACCGTCTCAGTCACGATGTCCTTCTGGAGTCGGTTTGTGAGAGTCTCGCAGAGCCTGGGGAGGTTCACTGATATGTTGTACGATAAATCCCAAGAAAGGGACAACTGTGGTTTCGGCCTAATCGCCCACATAGAAGGCGAACCTAGCCATAAGGTCGTGCGTACCGCAATACACGCACTGGCCCGCATGCAACACCGTGGCGCGATCCTTGCTGATGGCAAGACCGGCGACGGCTGTGGTCTGCTTTTACAAAAACCGGATCGCTTTTTCCGGATGGTCGCTGAAGAACGCGGATGGCGTTTGGCCAAAAACTATGCCGTTGGCATGATGTTTCTCAGTCAGGACGAAGAACTCGCCAAGGCAAGCCGCCGCATTGTAGAAGAAGAATTGCAAAACGAAACGCTGTCGATTATCGGCTGGCGTGAAGTGCCGACCAACCCAGATGTTCTTGGTGAAATCGCTCTCTCCTCCCTGCCTCGGATTGAACAAATTTTTGTGAACGCCCCTGCGGGTTGGCGTCCACGTGATATGGAACGCCGTCTGTTTGTGGCCCGTCGCCGTATCGAAAAGCGTATTTCAGGTGACAAAGATTTCTACGTTTGTAGTTTCTCGAATCTGGTGACGATCTATAAAGGCTTATGTATGCCTGCGGATCTGCCGCGCTTTTACCTTGATTTGGCTGACCTGCGTATGGAGTCAGCCATCTGCCTGTTCCATCAGCGCTTCTCAACCAACACCGTGCCGCGCTGGCCGTTGGCTCAGCCGTTCCGCTATCTGGCCCATAACGGCGAAATCAACACCATCGCCGGTAACCGCCAGTGGGCGCGTGCGCGTGCTTATAAATTCAAAACGCCATTAATCCCCGATTTGCAGGATGCCGCGCCCTTCGTCAATGAGACCGGCTCGGACTCCAGTTCGCTGGATAACATGCTGGAGCTGTTCCTCAGCGGTGGGATGGACTTGATCCGCGCCATGCGTCTGCTGGTGCCACCGGCCTGGCAGAATAACCCAGATATGGATACTGACCTGCGCGCCTTCTTTGACTTCAACTCCATGCACATGGAGCCGTGGGATGGCCCTGCGGGGATCGTGATGTCAGATGGTCGTTATGCGGCCTGTAACCTCGACCGTAATGGCCTGCGCCCTGCGCGCTACGTCATCACCAAAGACAAACTGATTACCTGTGCCTCTGAAGTGGGTATCTGGGATTACCAGCCCGATGAAGTGATTGAGAAAGGCCGCGTCGGCCCCGGCGAACTGATGGTGATCGACACCCGCAGCGGTAAGATCCTGCACTCCGCCGAAACCGATAACGATCTGAAAAGCCGCCACCCGTATAAAGAGTGGATGGAGAAGAACGTTAAGCGCTTGGTGCCGTTCGAAGACTTGCCGGAAGATCAGGTGGGTAGCCGCCAGTTAGATGATTCGACACTGGAAACCTATCAGAAGCAGTTTGGTTACAGCAGCGAAGAGCTGGATCAAGTGATCCGCGTACTGGGTGAGATTGGTCAGGAAGCGACCGGTTCAATGGGCGATGACACCCCATTTGCCGTGCTTTCCAGCGGCCCGCGTATTATTTACGATTACTTCCGCCAGCAGTTCGCGCAGGTCACCAACCCGCCGATCGATCCGCTGCGTGAGGCGCACGTCATGTCACTGGCCACCAGTATCGGCCGTGAAATGAATGTGTTCTCCGAAGCAGAAGGTCAGGCGCACCGCCTGAGCTTTAAATCACCCATCTTGCTGTTCTCTGATTTCCAGCAACTTACCACGCTGGAAGGGGAGCATTACCGCGCTGATCGACTGGATTTGACCTTTGATCCGGCTGAAACTGATTTAGAGCAAGCCGTGCTCGCCCTGTGCGAAGAAGCGGAGCGCAAAGTGCGTGATGGGGCTGTGATGTTGGTGCTGTCTGATCGTGCTATTGCCCCGAATCGCCTGCCAGTTCCTGCTCCAATGGCGGTTGGCGCTATCCAGACCCGTCTGGTGGAAAAAAACCTGCGCTGCGACGCGAACATTATTGTTGAAACCGCCAGCGCCCGTGACCCGCATCACTTCGCCGTGCTGCTCGGTTTTGGTGCTACTGCGATCTACCCTTATTTAGCTTATGAATCATTGGCTAAGTTGGTTGACTCACAAGCTATAGATAAGAAGTATCGCGATGTGATGCTTAACTATCGCAACGGGATCAACAAGGGCCTGTACAAAATCATGTCCAAAATGGGCATCTCGACCGTCGCCTCCTACCGCTGCGCCAAACTGTTTGAAGCGGTTGGCCTGCATCGTGAACTGACTGATCTCTGCTTCCAAGGGGTAGTGAGCCGCATTGGCGGGGCCAGTTTCAGCGATTTCCAACAGGATTTGCAGAATCTGTCCAAACGCGCTTGGCTGAAACGCAAGCCATTGGATCAGGGCGGTTTACTGAAATTTGTCCACAATGGCGAATACCATGCGTACAACCCAGATGTGGTCAGCACCTTACAAACTGCGGTTCATAGCGGTGAATACAGTGATTATCAGGTTTACGCCAAGCTGGTGAATGAGCGCCCGGTTGCCACTTTCCGTGATCTGCTGGCAATCAAACCACAAGGCACCCCGATCCCAGTCGATCAGGTTGAGCCAGCGGAATCACTGTTTACCCGCTTTGATACCGCCGCGATGTCTATCGGCGCACTTAGCCCTGAAGCCCATGAATCATTGGCTATCGCCATGAACAGTCTCGGCGGGTTCTCTAACTCCGGCGAAGGCGGCGAAGATCCAGCGCGTTACGGCACCAATAAAGTGTCCCGTATCAAGCAGGTAGCCTCGGGTCGTTTCGGCGTCACACCGGCGTATCTGGTGAATGCAGATGTTATCCAGATCAAAGTGGCCCAAGGGGCAAAACCGGGCGAAGGGGGTCAGTTACCGGGTGATAAAGTCACGCCGTACATCGCCAAACTGCGCTACTCCGTTCCGGGCGTGACCTTGATCTCGCCACCACCGCACCATGATATTTACTCAATCGAAGATTTGGCACAGCTGATTTTCGACTTGAAACAGGTCAACCCGAAGGCACTGATTTCGGTGAAACTGGTCTCTGAGCCGGGTGTGGGCACCATTGCCACTGGTGTGGCGAAAGCCTACGCCGACCTGATTACCATTGCCGGTTACGACGGGGGTACCGGTGCCAGCCCACTGTCATCAGTGAAATATGCCGGTTGTCCGTGGGAGCTAGGGCTGGTTGAAACCCAACAAGCACTGGTTGCCAACGGGCTGCGCCATAAAATCCGCCTGCAAGTGGATGGTGGCCTGAAAACGGGTGTCGATATTGTTAAGGCCGCGATTCTGGGGGCAGAAAGCTTCGGTTTCGGCACTGGCCCTATGGTGGCGTTGGGCTGTAAATACCTGCGCATTTGTCACCTGAATAACTGCGCCACCGGTGTTGCCACTCAGGATGAGAAACTGCGTCGTGACCACTATCACGGCTTGCCTGAGCGTGTGGTGAACTACTTCCAGTTTATCGCGCGGGAAACCCGTGAAATCATGGCTGAGCTGGGTGTTCGCCAACTGGTTGATTTAATTGGCCGCACCGACATGTTGCTGGAGCTGGATGGTATCTCAGCCAAACAGAACAAGCTGGATCTGTCGCCAATGCTGAAAACCGCGACGCCACATCCGGGCAAAGCCCTGTATTGCACCGAAAGTAACCCGCCGTTCGATAAAGGCTCACTAAACAAAGAGTTGCTGTCACAGGCCGAGTCACACATTGAAGCCAAACACAGCAAAACGTTTTACTTTGATATCCGCAACACTGACCGCTCAGTGGGCGCATCACTGTCTGGCGCGATTGCCACTAAACATGGCGATCAAGGTATGGCAACGGACCCCATCAAAGCCTACTTCTCGGGGACTGCCGGTCAGAGCTTTGGCGTCTGGAATGCGGGCGGTGTTGAGCTGACCCTGACGGGCGATGCCAATGACTATGTGGGCAAAGGAATGGCCGGAGGCCGTATCGCGGTGCGCCCTCCAGTGGGGTCTAACTTCCGCAGCCACGAAGCCAGTATTGTCGGCAACACCTGTCTGTACGGTGCCACTGGCGGCAAATTATTCGCCGCAGGCCGTGCGGGTGAGCGTTTCGCGGTGCGTAACTCCGGTGCTATCACTGTGGTTGAAGGTATCGGCGATAACGGTTGTGAATATATGACGGGCGGGATTGTTTGCGTACTGGGCCGCACCGGGATTAACTTCGGTGCCGGGATGACCGGGGGGTTCGCTTATGTTCTTGATGAAGATGGTGAATTCCGTAAACGTGTTAACCCTGAGCTGGTAGAAGTCTTGGATGTCGATCAACTGGCGATCCATGAAGAGCATCTGCGTGGGCTGATCACTGAACACGTTCAGTTGACGGGTTCTAGCCGTGGCGAAGAAATTCTGGCTAACTGGCCGGAGTGGGTGACCAAGTTTGCTTTGGTTAAACCGAAATCCAGCGATGTGAAAGCACTGTTGGGCCACCGTAGCCGTTCCGCAGCTGAGCTGCGGGTTCAAGCGCAGTAAGGGGTTGAAATGAGTCAGAATGTTTATCAGTTTATCGACCTACAGCGCGTAGATCCGCCGAAAAAGCCGCTGAAGATCCGTAAAATTGAATTTGTTGAGATTTACGAGCCATTCTCGGAAACACAGGCCAAAGCACAGGCAGACCGCTGTTTGTCTTGCGGTAACCCTTACTGTGAATGGAAATGCCCGGTGCATAACTACATCCCTAACTGGCTGAAACTCGCCAATGAGGGACGGATTATGGAAGCAGCGGATCTGGCTCACCAGACCAACAGCTTGCCGGAAGTTTGTGGCCGTGTCTGTCCGCAGGATCGTCTGTGCGAAGGCTCTTGCACCCTGAACGACGAGTTCGGTGCGGTGACTATCGGCAATATTGAGCGCTATATCAGTGATAAAGCTATCGAGATGGGCTGGAAGCCAGATATGTCCCATGTTCACCCGACCGGCAAACGTGTCGCGGTGATCGGCGCTGGCCCTGCGGGGCTGGCCTGTGCTGACGTCTTAGCCCGTAACGGTGTGCAAGCCGTGGTGTTTGACCGCCACCCAGAGATTGGGGGCTTACTGACCTTTGGTATCCCAGCCTTTAAGCTGGAAAAAGAGGTGATGATTAAGCGCCGTAAAATTTTCTCTGAGATGGGTATCGAGTTCCAGCTGAATATTGAAGTCGGCAGAGATATCACGATGGATGCACTGCTGAAAGAGTATGACGCGGTGTTCCTTGGTGTGGGGACTTACCAATCTATGCGCGGCGGGCTGGAGAACGAAGATGCTTCCGGTGTTTACGATGCACTGCCGTTCCTGATTGCCAATACCAAGCAGTTGATGGGCTACGAAGCCGCTGCTCACGAGCCTTACATCAGCATGGAAGGTAAACGCGTGGTGGTGCTGGGCGGCGGTGATACCGCGATGGACTGTGTGCGTTCTTCTATTCGTCAAGGTGCAACAGATGTGGTCTGTGCTTACCGTCGTGATGAGGCCAACATGCCTGGCTCCAAACGGGAAGTGAAAAATGCCCGTGAAGAGGGGGTTGAATTTAAATTCAACCTGCAACCATTGAGCATTGAAGTGAACAGCAATGGCAAAGTGTGCGGCGTGAAAATGGTTCGCACCCAACTGGGCGCACCTGATGCTCAGGGCCGTAGCATGGCTGAGCAGATCCCAGGCTCAGAACATGTTCTGCCCGCAGACGCCGTGATAATGGCGTTTGGCTTCCGTCCGCACAGCATGGAGTGGTTGGCCGCTCATGACGTGGCGCTGGATAAGCAAGGCCGAGTCGTTGCCCCTGAAAGCACCGATAATGCCTTCCAGACCAGTAACCCAAAAATCTTCGCGGGGGGCGATATTGTCCGTGGCTCTGATTTAGTGGTCACCGCCATCGCCGAGGGTCGCAAGGCCGCAGAAGGCATCATGAATTATCTGGAAGTCTAAGATCCGGCTACTTGTACCCAAAATCTGAGGTTACTGACAAGCCTATTTTATAGCTTGGTGGCTCGCGGGGCGACTGCACAGATGGGCACTCCGACGGCTTACGCCGTTACGACCCATTCTGTACATTTCCCCGCGGGCAACTTTTTCAACGGTCTGAGGGCTGGTTATCCAGCCCTTTTTATTACTGTTTTTCCCGCACATCGCCCCCACTCAAGATTTTGTAACAATCTCAAACTCCCTTATTTGCAGCATTTTAATCATGAAGCGCTATAGTAAGGCCCGAGTTTAGATTTACTTATGCTTCTGGGCCAACTTCACTGGCCCGCATATAGGGTTACACCTTGTTTTAAAGAAAGGATCATCTGTTATGAAATCTCACTTACTTTTTATTGCTGGCGGATTGCTGGCGATGAGTGGCAGCGCGTTGGCAATGTCGCTTAATTATCAAGAAGTTGGCTACAATATCGAGGCTCGTGGTGCCCGTACCGTGGTGGCTGAACTGGCGAAAGCGGGGCAACTTCCGGCGGTAGAGAATAATATCAAGCTGGGTGATGATAACTGGATTGCTATGGCCCCTAAACTGGCCGATGGGGGTAATGCGAGCTTCACCGCAGGGGTGAAATCAGCACTCTCTTCCGCACTGATTTATAACCCCGCTGCTGTGCTAAAAGCGGTAAGCAACAGCAAAACACTCCAATTATCAGAGATTTGTACTGCCCCCATTGACACCAAAGATAGCGCCGCCAAAGCCAATTTCCAGCAGCGCGCCTCTCATACCCTATCCACAATCAGAAATAGTGACATGATGAGCCAGCGTGATAGCTGTCTGGCTGAATTGAAAAAACTGTCTTAATTTTTTGGGTTATACCCAAATAATTGAAATTGTAGGTAGGCAACAAATAATAAGGGCGACCAATGGCCGCCCTTAGAAATGCAGAATGCTTTGCTTGAAAACGAAGGGGCTACTTAACAACCCTTAATGCCGGGCGACCACCACTGCGTGGTGGTTGTGGCGGCTCATCATCAGGCAACGCATTATCGTCTTGCGAAGACGGAGTTTCGCCCGTGACTAACATCAGGTTGTCAGTTGGTGCACTATTACCCTCTTCGATGCCCTCGGAATCACCCTCAACATCAGAGTCGTAAGCTTCTTCAGGTTCAAATAGCGTGCCAGAACCATTTTCTCGCGCATAGATTGCGATTATCGCCGCCATAGGCACACTGACCTGACGCGGCACACCGCCGAAACGGGCATTGAAGCTTACGCCATCGTTGCCCAGCTCCAGATCACCCACTGCACGCGGTGCCACATTCAATACAATCTGCCCATCACGAGCAAACTCCATTGGCACCGAAACGCCCGGCCTTGTGACATCAACAACCAGATGTGGCGTCAGCTGGTTATCAATCAGCCACTCGTAAAATGCGCGTAACAAATAGGGACGGCGCGGAGACATATCCGACATCTCCATAGCAATTAACCTCGGGTTTTCAGATGCATTTCACGTTCAGCTTCCGTCAGGGAAGCTAAGAACGCATCACGCTCAAACACACGTGTCATATAGCCTTTCAGCTCTTTAGAACCCGCACCTGTTAGCTCGATGCCTAATACAGGCAAGCGCCACAACAGCGGGGCTAAATAACAATCAACCAGACTGAATTCTTCGCTCAGGAAGTAAGGCGTTTCATTGAACACCGGGGCGATAGACAGCAGAACTTCGCGTAGCTGCTTACGTGCGGCTTCTGCTTCCTGTGCATTACCCTGCTCGATTTTATGCATCAAGGAGTACCAGTCTTTCTCAATGCGGTGCATCATCAAACGACTGCTACCACGCGCAACTGGGTATACCGGCATCAATGGCGGGTGAGGAAAACGCTCATCCAGATACTCCATGATAATGCGGGATTCATACAGTGTCAGCTCGCGATCAACCAAAGTAGGGACAGTCTGGTAGGGATTGAGGTCAATCAGGTCCTGCGGCAGATTACCAGCTTCAACCTGCTCAATCTCAACACTGACACCTTTCTCCGCCAGTACGATACGTACTTGATGGCTAAAAATGTCGGTCGGGCCGGAAAACAGCGTCATTACCGAACGTTTGTTGGCAGCGACAGCCATGAAAACCTCCAAGATTATCTAGAAAACAGTGCGAATAGCCCACGGTGAGGTTGCTATCCTGAGTCGTTTTACCGCCAGTTCGCAATCTCGACAGCTGCTGCCGTAAATAAGCCTTGGTCGAGATAATAATTCAGCCAGGGAGATACACGGACGCCAACAGTTCGCCGAACAGGCACAAAAGTGAGTGATAGTTTACCAGATTTTGAATCTTTTGTGGGGATGGTGCAGCCATTTCGTAAAAAATCGTCTATCAGACAATAGGTTAGCGGCAAAAATATAATATATGGTGCGATGGGGAGGTGTTTTTCAGATATGTTTTTAAAAACTATTTTTCAAACAAATAAAAAAACCCGGTGAAACACCGGGCTTTTACCATCAATCTGATGCCATAAAGGCAAAAAATTAACGTTTGGAGAACTGTGGACGACGACGTGCTTTACGCAGACCCACTTTCTTACGCTCAACTTCACGCGCATCACGCGTTACGAAGCCAGCTTTACGCAGTTCACCACGTAGAGATTCGTCATATTCCATCAGTGCACGGGTGATACCGTGACGGATAGCGCCAGCCTGACCTGAAATACCACCACCTTTAACAGTGATGTACATGTCAAACTTGGTAACCATGTCTACCAGTTCCAACGGTTGATTAACTACCATGCGGGCAGTTTCACGACCGAAGTAAACTTCAAGGCTACGTTGGTTAATAACGATTTTACCGCTGCCCGGCTTAAGAAAAACGCGAGCTGCAGAACTTTTGCGGCGACCAGTGCCGTAGTATTGATTTTCAGCCATTGCCATAATCCCGATTAAATGTCCAGAACTTGCGGTTGCTGCGCCGCATGATTGTGCTCAGTACCTGCGTAAACTTTAAGCTTACGATACATTGCACGGCCCAGCGGACCCTTCGGCAGCATGCCTTTAACCGCGATTTCAATCACACGCTCAGGACTGCGGGCAATCATCTCTTCAAAGGTCGCTTGTTTGATACCACCGATGTGACCGGTGTGGCGGTAATAAATCTTGTCTGTACGCTTGTTGCCGGTTACAGCAATTTTTTCTGCGTTCAGAACGATGATGTAATCACCAGTATCAACGTGCGGGGTGTATTCCGCTTTATGCTTGCCGCGTAAGCGACTAGCCAGTTCAGTAGCGAGGCGACCCAAGGTCTTACCATTCGCGTCAACAACATACCAGTCGCGTTTTACAGTTTCTGGTTTAGCTGTGAAAGTTTTCATTATAAAAGCTTACCCAATTAATAAGTTACACGTTGGTGAACACCCAAACGTTCAAAAACAGTTGAGGCTCACACGACCATCAGTCCAGCAAACCTACCCCTTCGAATAGCCAATGCCGGCACTATCAAAGTTTTTGGGAAAAAAACTTTGTTGTAACGTGGGGTCGCAAGATTATAGAGAAGTCAGCGTTAAAGATCGAACTGTTTTTGACGAGAAAGGTATAAATTAAACATGTTAAGTCAGGGCGAAGGATAATCGCCCCCAATAGAATAGCATTTCCATACACAAAAAGTGAATCACCGTGATGCAGATTATGCACTTACGGCAGATGTGGCAAAGAGAGATACTCCTCACTCTGCATCTCTTGTAACCGCGACAAACAGCGCTGATATTCGAATTTTAAGCGCTCGCCGCCATAAATCTCATACATCGAGGCTTCAGCCGCAATGATCAGCTTCACTCGCCGCTCGTAAAATTCATCGACTAACGCCAGAAAACGCCGGGCGGTATTTTCATCTCGCGTCTCCATGCGGTGAACATTGTGCAGTAAAACAGTGTGATAGAGCTTCGACAGCGCAATGTAATCCAGTTGGCTGCGGGCCTCTTCGCACAAAGTATGGAAGTCCACCGCCAAAACGCCTTGTGCCGCGCAAATGGCGGGCAATGGCCGGTGATTCACTTCCAGCACAGGCGCATGCTCACCCTCTTTACCCGCTAGTTTGACAAAAATCGCGTCCATCTCCTGCTCGGTTTGCTCATTCAGCGGCGTCAGATAAAGATTCGCCTGAGTGAGTGTGCGCAAACGGTAGTCAATGCCAGCATCGACATTCATCACATCGCAATACTGCTTAATCAATGCAATTGCAGGCAGGAAGCGGGCGCGCTGTAGACCGTTATGGTACAGATTATCCGGCGGAATATTGGATGTCGCGACCAATGTAATGCCTCTGGCGAATAGCGCCTCCAGCAGGGTTGCCAACAGCATGGCGTCTGTAATATCGGTGACAAAAAACTCATCAAAGCACAGCACATCGGTCTGCGCTTTGAAATTGTCGGCGATGATTTCCAGTGGTTCTTCATGACCTTGCAGCTCGGCCAACTCTTCATGTACCCGCAGCATAAAGCGGTGAAAATGCAGTCGAAGCTTACGCTCACCCGGCAAGCTGTGGAAAAACATATCCATCAGCCAGGTTTTACCCCGCCCGACTCCCCCCCACATATATAAGCCCTGAACGGGAGGAATGGCTATTTTGGGAGCCGCGCGTCCAATCAAACGGTTCAGCCGCCCACGTAAACCCGCGCCAGCCGGTGACTCACTTTGGCGCTGTTTCAGCGCATGATAAATCTGGTCTAGTTGTGCTACAGCGCGCTGTTGCACATTGTCAGATTGATAGTCGCCAGCATCAAGTGCCTGCTGGTAAAGTGTTGTAGGTGTACTTGGTTGCATGTTTATCACCAATCCCTGATAAAATAGTTATCTACTTTTCGCGGTACTTTCTCACTGATTTATCGCGCAATCGCAGCATTTATCGACTCTATCCTTGCGGAAAAAGCCTGATAACCAAAAGCAAAGTTGCATCAGGATTCCACTCAGACAAGGTTAACGGTTATAGTGGCTATTATTAAGTGAAAAGTCCTGCTGAACAATGAAGTCACAAAAGGAGTCATCATGACCTGGGAGTATGCGCTTATTGGGTTGGTTGTTGGTATCGTGATTGGCGCGGTAGCTATGCGCTTTGGCAACCGCAAATTGCGTCAGCAGCAAGTGCTGCAAAATGAGCTGGAGAAGAGCAAAACAGATTTGGAAGAGTATCGTCAGGAACTGGTTGGGCACTTCGCCCGCAGTGCTGAGTTGCTGGATAATATGGCTCGCGACTACCGCCAGCTTTATCAGCATATGGCGAAAAGCTCCAATAACTTATTACCGGACTTGCCGTTGCAGGATAATCCATTCCGCTACCGTTTGACCGAATCTGAGGCCGATAATGATCAGGCACCGGTGAAAATGCCACCTCGGGATTACTCTGAAGGGGCATCGGGCTTACTACGCCCGGAGCATCAGACCCGCGATTAAAGACAAATGCATTGTGCTGGCTACGCCACTGTAGTCAGCACATTTACACTTCTATACTCACCTCTCCTTGAATTGCCCCACCACGAACCTTATATCAAGCGGTATCTTAGGCGACTTATTTTAAGACAGCAGTAGCCATTTGAAATAAGTGAATTTTTTAGCTAACTCAGAGTCTGAACTTACAACAGGCCTGTAACAGCCATCTACCCTATTCATTCACCGTTAGGTATTGAGAGAGTTAAAATCAATGAAGAAAAAGTCATTATTTCTTAGTGCGCTGGCAATGAGTGTCGGCTTAAGTCTCGCTTCTGTTCCTATGGCGAACGCTGCAGCACTTCCAGCGGCCGTCGCCGGGCAGGCCGTTCCTAGCCTGGCTCCGATGTTGGAAAAAGTTTTGCCCGCGGTTGTCAGCGTTCATGTCTCTGGGACACAAGCGCAACAGCAACGTTTGCCAGAAGAGTTCAAATTCTTCTTTGGCCCCAATGCCCCGACGGGTAAAGAGAGCAATCGTCCCTTCGAAGGGCTGGGATCTGGCGTCATTATTAACGCTGAAAAAGGTTATGTGCTGACCAATAACCACGTTATCAATAATGCCGATAAAATTCGTGTTCAGCTCAATGATGGCCGTGAATATGATGCCAAATTGCTGGGCCGTGATGAGCAAACTGATATCGCGTTGTTGCAGTTAACCGACGCCAAAAATCTAACATCCATTAAAATTGCCGACTCCGATAACCTGCGGGTGGGTGATTTTGCGGTCGCCGTCGGTAACCCCTTTGGCTTGGGGCAAACCGCGACCTCAGGGATCATCTCAGCCTTGGGTCGTAGTGGCCTGAATCTGGAAGGGCTGGAAAACTTTATCCAGACTGATGCCTCTATCAACCGGGGTAACTCTGGCGGTGCCTTGGTTAACCTCAACGGCGAACTGATTGGGATTAACACGGCGATTCTGGCTCCGGGCGGCGGTAACATCGGTATCGGCTTCGCGATCCCAAGCAACATGGCGCAAAACCTTAGCCAGCAGTTGATTGAGTTTGGCGAAGTGAAGCGCGGGCTATTGGGCATCCGTGGCAGCGAAATGACTGCTGACATGGCGAAAGCCTTTAATATCGATGCTCAGCGTGGCGCATTTGTCAGTGAAGTCTTGCCAAAATCAGCGGCAGCTAAAGCCGGAATCAAAGCGGGTGACGTGCTGGTTTCCGTTGATGGTAAGCCAATCAGCAGCTTTGCGGAGTTGCGCGCCAAAGTGGGCACTACCGGGCCGGGTAAAGCCATCAAAGTGGGCTTGCTGCGCGATGGGAAACCACTTGAAGTCACGGTAACGCTGGAGAACAGCAGCCCAACGTCAACCAGTGCCGATACCTTGTCGCCATCATTGCAGGGCGCATCCCTGAGCAATGGCGAGATCAAAGGTGGCAGCAAGGGCGTCAAGGTTGAGAGCGTCACTAAAGGCTCACCTGCCGCACAATCTGGCTTGCAGAAAGATGATGTGATTATTGCCGTAAACCGTGTGCGGGTTCAGGATATCACCCAATTGCGGAAAGCTATCGAAGCCAAACCGGCTGTTATCGCACTGAATATTGTGCGTGGTGATGAGAATATTTACCTGTTAATACGCTAATTTGCAGAAAAATCGGACACAGCACAATGCTGTGTCCGCCAAACTCATGCTATTCTCCTGATACTCATTCATTCAAGCCTTAAACCTCATGTTTCTTAAGCTATTGCGTTCAATTGTTTTGGGGCTCATTGTCGCCGCTATTTTGCTGGTCGCAATGCCTATGCTCCGTAATCCGGGCCACTTTTTTTCCGGAACGAGCAGTAGCTTAGATGAAGAGACCCCCGTCAGTTATAACCAAGCGGTGCGAAGAGCAGCACCTGCGGTGGTTAATGTGTATAACCGCAGCTTAAGCCCGACCCAAGATGGGCTGGCCATTCGCACACTGGGTTCTGGCGTTATCATGAGTGACAAGGGTTATATCCTGACCAATAAGCATGTGATCAATAATGCTGAACAGATCATTGTGGCATTGCAAAATGGTCGTGTATCAGAGGCGTTACTGGTCGGTTCGGATAACCTGACAGATTTAGCAGTTCTGAAAATTGACGCGGTAAATCTTCCCGTCATTCCCATCAATATCAACCGTATGCCCCATATTGGTGATGTCGTACTGGCTATCGGTAATCCCTATAATTTGGGCCAGACGGTTACGCAAGGGATTATCAGCGCAACCGGACGTATTGGTTTAAGTGATTCCGGGCGGCAAAACTTTCTCCAGACAGATGCCTCAATCAATCAGGGTAATTCCGGCGGTGCGCTGGTGAATACATTGGGTGAATTGATGGGGATTAATACCTTATCCTTCGATAAAAGCAGCAACGGCGAAACACCGGAAGGTATTGGTTTTGCTATCCCTACCGCACTGGCGACCAAGGTAATGGAGAAGCTGATTCGTGACGGGCGGGTGATTCGTGGCTATATCGGCGTGACGGGTGAGGAGTATCCTCCCTTCAATGCCAGCGGTAATGGTTCAGACCGGATACACGGCATAAAAGTGAATAAAATATCGCCAGATGGCCCAGCAGCGAAAACTGATTTGCAAGTGGGCGACATCATTCTCAGCGTGAATAACAAACCGGCGACATCCGTGATTGAAACTATGGATCAGGTCGCAGAAATCCGCCCTGGTACCACCATTCCTGTTTTACTTCTGCGTAACGGTCAGCAAATGACGACGCAAATCACCATCACGGAATTAGATCAAAATGCGGTGCTGAGCCAGCAAGCGACGCAACAGCCCTGATTTTTAGTTAAAAAAATGCCAGCCCGGAACAACAGGCTGGCATTTTTATTGGTCTGATTTAGCGGCAGTTTATTCGCCTTTCACACGCTCAATTTTGGCACCCAGTGCACGCAATTTATCTTCGATACGCTCATAGCCACGGTCGATATGATAAATACGATCAACAATAGTGACCCCATCTGCGATACAGCCCGCCAATACCAAACTGGCAGAAGCACGGAGATCGGTTGCCATCACCTGAGCACCGGAGAGCTGCTCAACGCCATAACAAATCACGGTATTGCTCTCGATTTCAGCATGTGCGCCCATGCGAATCAGCTCAGGCACGTGCATGAAACGGTTCTCGAAAATGGTTTCGGTGATAACACCCGTCCCTTCCGCCACCAAGTTCAATAAGCTGAATTGAGCCTGCATATCCGTTGGGAAACCTGGGTGTGGCGCAGTGCGGATCGTCACCGCTTTAGGCCGCTGTCCATGCATGTCGAGGCTGATCCAATCATCACCGACTTCAATATCAGCACCCGCTTCGCGTAGCTTAGCCAATACCGCATCCAGCGTATCAGGACGGGTCTGACGACAAACCACTTTACCGCCAGAGATTGCCGCAGCAACCAAGAAAGTTCCGGTTTCAATGCGGTCAGGCAGCACACGATAGACACCACCGCCCAAGCGTGCAACGCCTTCGATGGTAATACGGTCACTGCCTGCGCCGCTGATTTTAGCGCCCAGTGTATTCAGGAAATTCGCGGTATCGACAATTTCTGGCTCACGGGCTGCGTTCTCAATCACCGTGGTGCCTTCTGCCAAAGTTGCGGCACTCATAATGGTCACTGTTGCGCCAACGCTAACTTTGTCCATCACAATATGCGCGCCTTTCAGGCGACCATTGACCGAGGCTTTTACGTAGCCCTCTTCCAGCTTAATTTCAGCACCCAGTTGCTCTAAACCGGTGATATGCAAATCAACTGGACGCGCACCAATCGCGCAGCCGCCGGGCAAAGAGACCTGCCCTTTACCAAAGCGAGCCACCAGTGGCCCCAGCGCCCAGATAGAAGCACGCATGGTTTTGACTAAATCATAAGGTGCGCAAAACTCATTCACATCACGCGCGTCAACAAAAACCGAACCCGAGCTGTCGCGTTCAATTTTGGTGCCCAATTGGCCAAGCAGCTTAATCGTGGTATCAATGTCTTTTAGCTTTGGGACATTTTGCAGTTCTACCGGTTCTTCAGCCAACAACGCAGCAAACAATATTGGCAATGCGGCATTTTTCGCTCCGGAAATAGTGACTTCACCGCTTAGGCGAGTCCGCCCCTGCACACGAAATTTATCCATTGTGACCACTCTCTGTTGTCAAATTCGAATTCACTGCCCGCCTTAGCACTGTTTGCGATCGCACTAAACAGCCCACCAGCCAGCAGTATTAAAAGCCGTTTAGCTTGCGATCCCGTTGCCACTCTTGCGGCGTATAAGCCTTAATCGACAAGGCATGAATACGGTTATCAGCAATATATTCCATCAAAGGCGCGTACACAGCCTGCTGTTTTTTCACTCGGCTCATGTCAGCAAATAATTCGCCGACCGCAATCACCTGAAAGTGGCTGCCATCACCGGTAACATGTGCTTCTTGCAGTGCCAATGCTCGCATCAGCACTTCTTTAATTTCGTTAGTATCCATAAGATTCTTTCTATTTTATGAGGAGCATAATTTTAAGAGGAGCATAGCCAGCCAAACATATTAGTGGAATACGGCGAGCTCCGAAACTAAAGAAAAGCCCCTGACTAATAATTATGTTCAGGGGCTTAAAAACGTTAGTTTTTTGTTTTGGAAGTAGGCGACACAAAACTCGCCGACTGAATTCCACTTGCTACATTCTGCTAGCTAGGTGCTGGCCGTTTCTACCGGGATGATATCCCGCAGGTTGTACAGCTCAATCAGGGTCGATAACCGATCACTGACACCGATAATGGTGAGTGAGACCCCCTGCTGGCTTCGCAGTTCACGAAAGTGCACCAGTAATGCCAAACCGGATGAGTCGACGCGCTGCAATTGACTGACATCAATATGGGTTTTATCCGCCAGTAATGCCTCGCGCTGCTGCCAAAGGGGCAACAGCGTTTCACGATCCAACTCACCTTGCAGTACCAGCGTTTCCTGCTGGGATTGCCAGCTCAGTTCATTTGCCATCATTATTGCTTATCTAAAGTAATCGGCTGTTTCGCCGCCATCAGCAGCTGTTGAGTCAAACCATCAACCCCTTTCTGACGCAGGATAGAAGCCCACTCATTTTGCTTGGTGCTGATCATGCTAACCCCTTCGGCTATCATGTCATACGCCTGCCAGTTGCCGGTTTGGCTATTTTTACGCCATTGGAAATCTAAGCGCACGGGAGGGCGACCATTGGGATCAAGGATAGTCACACGGATAGCCACGATATTGGCATCACCCAGCGGTTGGTCTGGTGCAACGTCGTAAGTTTGGCCATGGTACAACGCCAGTGCCTGACCGTAAGCCTGTTCCAGATATTGACCGAATGCATTGAAGTAAGCTTCACGTTGCGCCGGAGTGGCCGCTTTATAGTAGCTACCCAGTACCAGTGCCCCGGCATATTTGATCTGAACAAATGGCAGCAGCTCTTCACGCACGATGGTGCGTAAATAGTCTGGGTTTTGTTTGATCTTAGGTTGTTCAGTTTTCAGACGCGTGAAAGTTCTTTGCGCCGCTTCATCCATCAGACGGTACGGGTTGGTTTGATCGACAGCATTCGCCAGTGGGGCAACCACCAGCAATGCGACCATAAGTAAACGTTTAAACATTCAGATTCCCTTTTATGGATGTTGAGTTGCAGGCGAGCTACCATTCGCTGTCGGTGTGGGTGCGCCAGCCGATGTTGTTGCACCAGCCGATGTTGTTGCACCAGCCGATATAGGTGCTCCAGTCGTTGGCGCTACGGAATCACTCGCTGGCGCACCAGAATTACCATCCCCGCCACTTTTGTACAAGAACTGGCCGATAAGATCTTCCAGAACCAGAGCTGATTTGGTGTCTTGAATAACACCACCATCTTTCAAAATACTGGTGCCCATATCGGGATCTTCGAAACCGACATTCAGCGCCAAGAACTGCTCACCGAGCAAGCCGGAAGTGCGGACGGCCAGTGAACTGGTGTCTGGGATATGGTTATAGCGCTGCTGAATATCTATCGCCACACGCGGGCTGTAATTTTGAGTATCTAACGTAATATAGGCCACCCGCCCCACCACTACGCCGCCAATCTTGACTGGCGAATTGGTTTTCAAGCCGCCAATATTGTCAAAATTTGCGTAAATCCGGTAAGTCGGCTGATTGCCTACGGATTTAATGTCTGCCACTTGCAAGCAGAGGAATATGACCGCCAGTATAGCAATCAGTATAAACGCGCCTACCCAGACTTCACTTCTCTTCGTTTGCATCGACTCAGTTCCCAAACATCAGTGCTGTCAGCACAAAATCTAATCCCAATACCGCCAGCGACGAGTGCACTACGGTACGGGTCGTTGCCCGGCTGATCCCTTCAGATGTTGGGATCGCATCATAACCATTGAACAGCGCAATCCAGGTCACGGTAATGGCAAATACCAGACTCTTAATCAGGCAATTCAGTAAATCTGTCCGCCACTCAACCGCATTCTGCATCGCCGACCAGAAGAAACCGCCGTCGATCCCTTTCCAGTCAACACCGACCACAGAGCCGCCCCAAATACCCACGGCAACAAAAATCGCGGTCAATAATGGCATACTGATCAGACCCGCCCAGAATCGAGGCGCGACCACCCGTCGCAGTGGATCAATCGCCATCATCTCCAGACTGGAAATCTGTTCCGTGGCTTTCATCAGGCCAATCTCAGCGGTCAAGGCAGAACCTGCGCGACCCGCGAACAGTAGCGCGGTTACCACTGGCCCCAGTTCACGGAGCAGTGACAGTGACACCATCATGCCGAGGCTAGCTTCCGCGCTGTAAGTGGTCAGGATCAAAAAGCCCTGCAACCCCAGAACCATGCCGATAAATAGGCCGGAAACCACAATAATCAGTAGCGATTGTACCCCGACGCTATACAGCTGTTTGACCAATAGTGGCCATTGTTTTCGCGGTTCAGGCCGCCCAACAAGGGCATTGAACAGCATTAAACCTGCGCGACCAAAGGAGGCGCAGACATTAATGCCTCGGCGACCTAAAGACGCTAATGCCTGTACTAACATGAATACTCCATCAACCTAATAGCTCGGTTTTATAATCCCCAGCAGGGAAACGGAAAGGCACCGGTCCGTCGGCAATACCATCGAGGAACTGGCGCACCCGCATATCGTCATTGGCTTGCAACTGTTCAGGTGTTCCTTCGGCAATAACATGCTGATCTGCAACGATATAGGCATAATCAGCAATGCTAAGCACTTCGGGCACATCATGGGAGACCACCACACAAGTGACACCCAGTGCATGATTCAGCTCATCAATCAGTTTGACCAGTACCCCCATGGTAATCGGATCCTGACCCACAAACGGCTCATCAAACATAATCAATTCAGGATCGAGAGCAATCGCCCGTGCCAATGCCGCACGGCGTGCCATACCGCCGGAAAGCTCTGCGGGCATCAAATTAGCCGCGCCGCGCAACCCCACCGCCTCTAGCTTCATCATCACCGTGCTGTGCAGCAGCTCTTCCGGCAAACGGCTATGTTCGCGCAGGGGAAAAGCCACATTTTCGAATACGGTTAAATCAGTAAATAGCGCGCCAGATTGAAATAACATGCTCATTTTTTTGCGCACATCATACAAACGCTGGCGTGAAAGCGCCGGAATATTATCACCATCAAACCAAATTTCACCGGCATCCGGTGCCAATTGCCCACCAATCAGGCGCAACAATGTGGTTTTACCAATACCAGAAGGCCCCATAATCGCCGTCACTTTGCCGCGCGGGACCGTCATATTGATATCGGCGAATATCGGACGCTCACCACGGGTAAAACTCATCCCATGGATCTCTATCAAATTCGACGCCTTTTGCTTCATTATCATTCGTCCCTTGAGCCTTTTATTACTCACCCAGCCGCCAATGCTACATCAAATGGCAGTAACGAGCGCAACTGGGAAGTAGTTTGGCAATTTATTACTGCTTTTTCGTCGCCAAAGTTGCCATAAGTTTTACTTTTCTGGCTCTCACAGTCAAAATTAGAGCCTAAGCAAAAATAAGCGTAAAAACGTATTGTCAGCCATTTTTTGCCAACGGGCTATCAGTTACCAACAGGCTATCTGTTACCAGCAGCCAATGGATCGGGATTATACCTAATAAAGGACTCTGCATGTTTCTTGCGATAACACTGTTAATCATTGGTTTGGTTTTATTAGTGTATGGCGCTGATCGATTAGTTTACGGCGCGGCCGTGTTATCCCGTTCTTTCGGTGTTCCGCCGCTCATTATCGGGATGACCATTGTAGGGATCGGCACATCGCTGCCAGAGTTGATTGTATCGGTGACGGCGGCACTTAATAACCAGACCGATATGGCGGTCGGCAATGTGCTTGGCTCCAATATTACCAATCTGTTGCTGATTGTGGGGGGCGCGGCCCTAATACGCCCATTGACCGTGCGCTCAGAGATTCTGCGCCGTGAGTTACCCTTAATGTTGGTGGTCACGGTGCTGTGTGGCTTTCTGCTGGCCGATAACCATCTCAGCCGTGGGGATGGGATTATTTTGCTGCTGGCAGCGGTGGCATTTATTGTCCTGATGCTAAAAATTGCGCGATTGGCCCATGCCGAGGGCAATGACATTCTGACTCGCGAACAGTTGGCTGAATTACCGCAGGACAGCAGCACGACCGTGGCCTTATTGTGGTTGGTACTGGCCTTCATTATTTTACCACTGTCGGCCAAAATGATTATCGATAACGCGACGGTCATTGCCCGCGTCGCTGGCGTCAGTGAACTGGTCATTGGTTTGACCGTGATTGCCATTGGCACCAGTTTGCCTGAATTGGCCACTTTCATCGCCGGCGCGCTGAAAGGGGAAGATGATATGGCGGTCGGCAATATCATCGGATCGAACATTTTTAATATTGTGATTGTCTTAGGTGTACCTGCACTGCTCTCCCCTGGTGATATTAATCCTGACGCTTTCCAGCGCGATTATTGGGTGATGCTCGGTGTCAGCGTGATATTCACGATTCTTTGTCTCGGCCGTAAACATCGAATCGGCCATCTGGCGGGCGCTCTGTTATTATGTGGGTTTATCGCTTACCTTGCGGTGCTGTTCTTCGCCCCTTTTAGTGTGGCGTGACATAAAACAGTGCTGCGCACAGGAACCAAGTATGTCTTCTTTTGATTCGCAACCAAGAATGGATTTTCAGCAGGCGGGTAAACAGGTATTGCACATTGAGCGCGAAGGACTGGCACAACTCGATCAATACATTAATGACGATTTTTCCAGCGCCTGCGAAGCGATATTTAACTGCCATGGCAAAGTGGTAGTGATGGGGATGGGTAAGTCGGGGCATATTGGCTGCAAAATTGCCGCGACCTTTGCCAGTACAGGGACGCCCGCCTTTTCTGTCCACCCTGCGGAAGCCAGTCATGGTGACCTCGGCATGGTCACGCCACAAGATATCGTTCTGGCTATCTCCAACTCAGGTGAATCCAACGAAATTCTGGCGTTGATCCCCGTGCTCAAGCGTCAGAAAATCAAGCTCATCTGCATGAGCAACAACCCTGAAAGCACCATGGGTAAAGCGGCTGATATTCATTTATGCATTAAAGTGCCGCAAGAAGCTTGCCCACTGGGGCTGGCCCCGACCACCAGTACCACTGCCACCTTGGTCATGGGCGACGCCCTCGCCGTGGCCTTGCTGAAAGCGCGTGGATTCACCCAAGAAGATTTTGCCCTCTCCCATCCGGGCGGAGCACTTGGGCGCAAGTTGCTGTTGCGGATCAGCGATATCATGCACACTGGCGCAGAGATCCCGCACGTCAGCCCTGATGCGTCATTGCGTGATGCCTTACTGGAGATTACTCGGAAGAATCTGGGTTTAACTGTAATCTGTGACGATCTCATGATGATTAAGGGTATCTTTACCGACGGTGACTTGCGCCGGGTATTTGATATGGGCATTGATTTGAATCATGCAAAAATCGCAGACGTGATGACCAGCGGCGGTATTCGGGTTCGTCCGACCATGTTGGCGGTGGATGCGCTCAACCTGATGGAGTCACGTCATATTACGGCGGTGTTAGTGGCTGACGGTGAGCAACTGCTCGGCGTGGTGCATATGCACGACATGCTAAGAGCCGGTGTCGTTTAACAAAGGATAAATTATGAACAGCACCGTCTATCTGGATACATGCTATGGCCCTGTCGCCGACAGCGTCATACAACGCGCGGCAAACATTCGTCTGCTCATTTGTGATGTGGATGGCGTGATGTCCGACGGCCTGATTTATATGGGTAATCAGGGGGAAGAGCTGAAGGCATTCAACGTGCGTGATGGCTATGGTATCCGCTGCCTGATAACCTCCGGTATTGAAGTGGCGATTATTACGGGCCGCTGCGCTAAATTACTGGAAGACCGCGCCAACACCTTGGGCATTACCCACCTTTATCAAGGGCAATCTGATAAGCTGGTGGCTTACCACGAATTGTTGCTAGCATTAAACTGCCAGCCGGAACAGGTCGCTTATATTGGTGATGACCTGATTGATTGGCCAGTGATGGCACAAGTGGGACTATCTGTCGCAGTGGCGGATGCTCATCCGATACTGCTTCCCAAAGCGCATTATGTGACGAAAATCAATGGCGGGCGCGGTGCAGTACGCGAGATATGTGATTTGATATTATTGGCCCAAGATAAACTCGACGGTGCCAAAGGATTGTCGATATGAGTAAAACAAGACTGTGGATAACCCTATCTCTGGCATTGATTGCTTTGGCATTGATTGGCTGGAATATGTCCGGTTTTAATCAGCAGGACACGCCAGTTGTGGCTGATAATAATGAGCCCTCTTCCCAAAGCCAACATACGGTGACAGTGGTTTTTAATCCGGTCGGGCAACTGAATTATAAATTGGTCGCGGAAGACGTTCAGAACTTCAGCGCTCAAGAGCTAACTTGGTTTACCAAGCCAGTCATGACCCTGTTTGGCGAGAATGCAGTGGCAACCTGGACAGTTCGGGCAGACCGCGCCAAGCTGACCAATGATAAAATGCTCTATTTGTATGGTCATGTTGAGGTCGATAGCCTGACCCCAGATGCACAGTTACAAAAAATTAAAACGGATAACGCCCAGGTTAATTTGATCACTCAGGATGTATCCTCAGACGATGAAGTTACCCTCTTTGGTGTTGGATTCACATCTAACGGCATGAAAATGCGTGGGAACTTGCGGGACAAAACCGCCGAGCTGATTGAAAAGGTTAAAACCTCTTATGAAATACAAAAATAAAATTCGCCCTCTTTTGCTTGCCAGCTCACTTTTGGCCGCAAGCCTACCTGCATTTGCATTAACGGGTGATACTGAGCAGCCCGTCAAGGTTGACTCCGCCAAACAAGCATTGGATATGGAGGCGAACACCATCACCTTTACTGATAATGTGATTATCAAACAAGGCACTATCGAGATTAAAGCGGATAAAGTGGTGGTGACCCGCCCTGGTGGCGATCAGAGCAAAATGGTTATCGAAGGCTATGGTAATCCGGTCACCTTCTACCAAATGCAAGACAGTGGTAAGCCCGTCAAAGGCCACGGTCAAAAATTGCGTTACGAAGTCGCGAATGATTTTGTGGTATTGACTGGCAATGCTTATCTAGAGCAACTTGATAGCAATATCAAAGGTGATCGCATCACTTATCTGGTGAAAAAACAGCAGATGGAAGCCTTCAGTGATAAAGGCAATCGCGTCACCACCGTATTATTACCGTCCCAATTACAAGACAAAGGGCCAGCAGCTTCAGGCCAAAAGAAGAGTAAGTAATCATTTATGGCAACATTAATCGCAGAAAAGCTGGCTAAGGCGTACAAAGGCCGTAAAGTGGTCGAAGACGTTAGCCTGAGTGTAAAGTCCGGTGAGATTGTGGGCCTGCTTGGGCCAAATGGTGCAGGTAAGACCACCACTTTTTATATGGTCGTCGGCATTGTCCAGCGTGACGCCGGGCGTATTGTGATTGATGACGAAGATATCAGCCTCTTGCCTCTCCATGAACGCGCCCGTCGCGGCATTGGTTATTTACCGCAAGAAGCCTCAATCTTCCGTCGCCTGAGTGTATTTAACAATCTGATGGCGGTACTGGAGATCCGTAAAGATCTCACCAATGAGCAGCGGCAGGAACGGGCTGAGGAGCTAATGGAAGAGTTCCATATCACCCATTTACGTGACAGTCTGGGGCAATCACTCTCTGGTGGCGAGCGCCGCCGTGTTGAGATTGCCCGTGCCTTGGCTGCAAATCCTAAGTTTATTCTGCTGGATGAGCCATTTGCTGGGGTTGACCCCATTTCTGTTATCGATATCAAAAAAATTATTGAACATCTGCGCGACAGTGGTTTGGGTGTATTGATTACCGACCACAACGTGCGTGAAACGTTAGACGTTTGTGAGCGGGCTTATATTGTAAGCCAAGGGCACTTAATCGCTCACGGCACACCACAGGAAATTTTGGCTGACGAACAAGTTAAGCGTGTTTATCTGGGTGAAGAGTTCCGTCTCTAATCTTCCTCCGATGGTGATCGCAAGGCTATTTCGTCAGTCATAAAGGAAAATTGATACCGCATTATGAAGCAAGGTTTGCAACTCAAGTTCAGCCAACAACTGGCAATGACTCCGCAGCTTCAACAGGCTATTCGTCTGTTGCAACTTTCTACACTTGAACTCCAGCAGGAGATTCAGTTAGCGCTGGAGAGCAACCCCCTGCTTGAGCAAACAGATCTTCATGAAGAGATAGACGCCAAAGAGACAGTAGACAGTGAATCGCTTGATACCCGCGAAGCGCTGGAACAAAAAGATATGCCCGAAGAGTTGCCGCTGGATGCCACTTGGGATGAGATCTACACCGCAGGCACCCCCTCAGGTATGGGCAACGATTACAGTGATGATGAGTTGCCTGTCTATCAGGGTGAAACTACCCAGACGCTGCAAGACTACCTGATGTGGCAAGTGGATCTGACCCCCTTCTCTGAGACCGATGCTGCCATTGCGACCTCTATCGTCGATGCAGTCGATGACACTGGCTATCTCACCGTTCCGCTGGAAGATATTCTAGAGAGCATGGGTGACGAGAACATCGCACTGGATGAAGTCGAAGCGGTACTCAAGCGGATACAACACTTTGATCCTATTGGTGTGGCGGCGCGCAACCTGCGTGAATGTCTGTTGGTGCAACTGTCGCAATATGCCAAAGAGACCCCTTATCTTGCCGAAGCGCGCTTAGTGGTTAGCGATTATCTGGATTTGCTAGGCAACCATGATTTCCGCACAATGATCCGTTTAAGTCGACTAAAAGAAGATACACTTAAGGAAGCGATCGCCCTGATTCAATCACTGGACCCGCGACCGGGCCAGTCGATCAATACTGGTGAGTCGGAGTATGTCATTCCCGATGTTTTGGTGCGCAAAGAGAAAGATCAATGGACGGTCGAGCTAAATGCCGATAGCATTCCACGCCTAAAAATTAATCAACACTATGCTGCAATGGGTAGCAATACCCGCAATGATAGCGACGGGCAGTTTATCCGCAGCAATCTACAAGAAGCAAAATGGTTGATAAAAAGCCTTGAAAGCCGCAATGAAACGCTGCTGAAGGTTGCGCGTTGTATTGTCGAGCAGCAGGTCGCATTTTTTGAAAATGGCCCTGAGTTTATGAAACCCATGGTGCTGGCTGATATTGCTCAGGCCGTAGATATGCACGAATCGACCATCTCCCGCGTGACGACGCAGAAGTTCCTGCACAGTCCTCGGGGGATTTTCGAGCTGAAATATTTCTTCTCCAGTCACGTCAATACCGAGAGCGGAGGCGAAGCCTCTTCCACCGCAATTCGTGCACTGGTGAAAAAATTGGTTGCGGCAGAGAACCCTGCCAAACCCCTTAGCGACAGTAAACTGACCACACTATTATGTGAACAGGGCATCATGGTGGCACGGCGAACTGTCGCGAAGTACCGAGAGTCGTTATCCATCCCGCCGTCAAATCAACGTAAACAGTTGGTTTGACCTGAACTGAGAAGGAAGACACTATGCAGCTCAATATTACCGGACATCATGTTGAAATAACCGAAGCATTACGTGAGTTTGTTAACACTAAATTTGCCAAACTTGAGCAATATTTTGATCGCATTAACCAGGTATACGTGGTTTTAAGTGTCGAAAAAGTCAAACAAATTGCAGAAGCAACGGTGCATGTGAATGGAGGCGAGTTGCACGCCAGTTCAGAGCAGGAGGATATGTACGCCGCAATTGATATTTTGGTTGATAAACTGGCCCGCCAGTTGAACAAGCATAAAGATAAATTGAAACAACATTAAGAATCCTTGTCGCTATTATCCCTAACGAAGGTTCTACACGTGCTACATCGCCTGATCCAACGGAAACCGATGGATCAGGCTTAAAACAGCACTTAAGTGAAAGATGAGATGATCAACGATCCAGCACTACAATTAAGCTCGGTACTCAATATCGAGTGCACCAAAAGCGCCGTACATTGCTCAAGTAAAAAACGGGCTTTGGAAATTATCAGCGAGTTGGCTGCCAAACAGCTTAACCTGCCCTCACAGGTCGTTTTCGATGCTGTATTAACCCGCGAACGTATGGGCAGTACTGGCATTGGCAGTGGCATCGCAATACCTCATGGCAAACTGGAGGAAGATACGCTGCGCGCCGTGGGTGTGTTTATCCGCTTGGAACAACCGATCGCTTTCGATGCTATTGATAACCAACCTGTTGATCTATTATTTGCCTTGTTGGTTCCGGCAGATCAATGTAAAACTCACTTACACACTTTGTCTTTAGTAGCTAAGCGATTGGCTGATAAAACAGTGTGTCGCCGTCTACGCGCCGCACACAGTGATGATGAGCTTTATCAGATCATTACGGAGTTACCGCCAGAAATAGCGTAAATGGGCAAAGGGTGCCTTAGCAGCGCGGGTCTAATCGCAAACCCGGCTGTTATCGCCAGCATATCGATTCGTAATAGTGGCGATGAGCGCCAAAGAGATACCAAGGGGAGTCACTCACATGGTGCTGATGATTGTCAGCGGCCGTTCCGGTTCAGGGAAGTCTGTTGCTTTGCGCGCATTGGAAGATATGGGCTTTTACTGCGTCGATAACTTGCCCGTGGTTCTGCTGCCGCAATTGGCGAGCACACTTGCCGATAGGAATATCTCTGCCGCAGTGAGCATAGACGTGCGCAATATGCCTGAATCTCCTGAGGTATTTGAACATGCCATGACCCAACTGCCAGACAGCTTTTCACCGCAGTTGCTGTTTTTGGATGCTGACCGCAATACCCTGATTCGTCGCTACAGTGATACTCGTCGCCTGCACCCGCTGTCGACCAAAAACCTGTCATTAGAAAGTGCTATCGATGAAGAGAGCGATCTGCTGGAGCCTCTGCGCTCACGGGCTGATCTGATTATTGATACCTCAGAAATGTCAGTGCATGAGTTAGCTGAGATGCTACGTACCCGCCTACTGGGTAAACGTGAGCGCGAGCTGACCATGGTGTTTGAATCATTTGGCTTTAAACACGGCATTCCGATTGATGCAGATTATGTCTTCGATGTGCGTTTTCTGCCAAACCCACACTGGGATCCGAAATTACGCCCGATGACCGGTCTGGATAAACCCGTCATCTCCTTCCTTGATCGCCATACCGAAGTGCATAACTTTGTTTACCAGACGCGCAGCTATCTGGAACTGTGGCTGCCCATGCTGGAAACCAATAATCGCAGCTATCTCACGGTTGCCATTGGTTGTACCGGCGGTAAGCACCGCTCGGTCTATGTTGCTGAACAATTGGCAGATTATTTCCGCGCACGTGGCAAAAATGTCCAGTCACGCCACCGCACTTTGGAAAAACGTAAACAATGACCGTCAAACAGACTGTTGAGATCAAGAACAAGTTGGGGATGCACGCCAGACCCGCAATGAAACTGTTCGAGCTGGTTCAAAGTTTTGATGCAGAAGTCATGTTGCGTAATGACAGTGGGACCGAAGCCGAGGCCAGCAGTGTGATTGCACTGCTGATGCTGGACTCCGCGAAAGGTCGCCAGATTGAGGTTGAAGCAACCGGCCCTGATGAGATTCAAGCTCTGGCCGCCGTCATTGAACTGTTCAATTCAGGGTTTGATGAAGATTAAGGTTCAGATCTCCTCTACTGCTTAATATTTAAGATAGCCGCGTTTATTGATTATTCCCGATAAATTCGCGGCAGTTCTATAACGATAAAGAATACATAACACCTCCTGCCATCTGTTATCTAAATGCCACCTCAGCCATTTAAATAAAATATCAATTTCTTTTATCACCTATAACGTATCAAATAGATTTCTCATAAATTAGCCTCCAAAATTAATTAGATTATTACGCTATCATCACCAGAGTCGTAATTTAATTTCGCTGCCGCCCTCTATCATTGATACCAGTAGAGCTGCTGACATCAGCAACATCAAGCGCTATCAGCGTGTCTTTGCTCAATCCGCGCGTAAACGCAATGGAAAACTAATGCGGCAGTTTCGATATTGAACACCTCTTTGCACCGTGATAACTTGGCCTCAGATCACTTTCACCCACTAAATACGCGTCAGGGGCATAAAACCACGACAACCATCATAATAAATAATACTCATTATGATGGACGTGACCTATTTAAATTAAAAAGCAATTAAATTAAAAATCATCTCGACACTTAAGGATCGTTATATATGTAACTCTAAATTGTTTAACGCTAAATTCTTATTACAGGAGTGATTAAGATGGCCGCACTCACATTCCCCGAAAAACACCAGCCAAGGTATTCCGGCTTTAACTTGGATGGGATGCTCGATGAAACATTACGGGAGGGGGCGGAGCGATGCCCCTTTTCCGTGCCAACCAGACATAAGATACCATTGGTATCGAAAATCCTTGATACGGGGATAAGAGATATCGTGTATGGATCTGGCCCCAATGACCCCACCCACTTAATTGATGTCATCTATGAGCTTCATAGCCACGGAAAACTGCCTCCTGAGACTCAATTTTCATTCATCATGCTGCTTAATTGTCATGACCCGATCATGCCTCAACTCAAGAATTACCCTGAAGAGTTGAAAAAATACCTCACCATCAGTTTTGGAATGATTTCATACCAATCAGGAAAAAAGTTGTTCGAGAGAACCGTTGAGATACTGCGTGTTTGGGGATTTGACCGTTTCCGAGTCAGCCTACTGAACAATTTCAGCGCCGGTATCGACGAGGCGTCCTATGAGAAGATCACGGCAGAGATCGCCCGCTCACTTGCTATGGAGATCGAAACCGTCCGCATTAATGACTCGCTAGGCACAATATACCCAGAAGATATGGCAATTCTCGCCGCTAACTTGCGCAATCACTATCCCAATATGAATTTTTCCCTTCATGCTCATAATGATAGGGGGTTGGGCCTGCAAAATGCCCTCTCTTCGCTCTATCACGGATTTAATATTATTGAGGGCGGGTTCGCCGGAACAGGAAATCGCTCTGGACTCCCCGCCATTGAGATCCTTGACCTCATCTTCAGAGAGAGAAATATCACCATTAATGGTGAGTTGCTCGATCAGGTTAACGTGATTGACGCCGTGAAAATGACAGAGAAAACCTTTCTTTCCTTACCCGATCTCTACCGCCCCGTCAGCGGGCACATTGTTCACCAAGAGAATATGGGAGTGGCCAATATCCCCTCTTTTCTGGGTGCCTCGAGCGGTATCCCCTATTTCCTCAACAGTACTGGCATGCATGATGCTACCGTGCAAAAAATCCTGCTAGATGAAGGGCTAGCTGATGCAGCTAATAACCCCATCATGATCCAAAACATCAAAGCAAGACTCGATGAAATACTGGCGACTGCCTACACCAAAAAGCAGGCGGCATTTGAACAAATGAGAAATGATCTGGTTCAATTCTATGGTTCAGATGTCCTTTATGCCGCCAGAGTGGGTCAGTATGTGAGAGAACTCCTGAAGTAATCAGCCAGCCTTGTGACCTTTCCAAGGCCAACAATATCATGATAAACAACATCATGATAATAGGAGCACAGCCATGTTTATGATCGTGATGCCCATCTTTATCGTCATATTATTAGGCTACTGTTTTGGGCGCATTCGGCCAGACAGTGGTCAGTCAGATAAACTGATCAACGATTATGTTTTGTATCTTGCGCTTCCCGCATTACTTTTTCTGGCGATTGCTCGCGCCGACATGAATGAATTGAAGCAGTGGGGATTTATAGGCTCAACACTGGTTGGGATCGTGGTGATTTATGTCACCGCTGGTTTTTTCGCAAAATGTACGGGGATAGGATTACCACAATCATCCCTGCTAAGTATGGGGGCATGTTACGGCACCACCGGCTATATGGGTGTTCCGATTCTAATCTCGGTTTATGGGGAACAAGCCGCACTGCCAGCAGCCATCGCGACAATTTTGCATAATATCCCTGCCATCATGGCCGTCATTATTAGCTGGGATCTATTATCAAATCGATCCGCAGGTGACAGCTTTTCACTGGCTCACTCTCTGGGTAAAGCGGTCAAAGCGACACTAACCAATCCGCTGACCCTCTCCGTTTTGGCAGGGCTACTCTTTGTTTTACTTAAAATAAATGTACCGATAGTGATTGCCTCTTTTGCCAGTTTCTTGGGCAATGCCGCCGGGCCAACCGCCCTATTTGCACTTGGATTGGGCCTTTCGCGGCTCAGTATCAAGGAGCATTTCAACCGCACATCAGCCAAAATAGTGCTGCCGATGATTGCATTGAAACTGGCATTGCAGCCAGCGATAACCTTTCTCGTTGCTCATTATATCTTTGATATGGGGTCTGGAGGGATTTGGCTGGCTACCGCGATGGTGATGTCCGCTCAGCCCATCGGAGCGGGTGTTTATGTGTTTGCTAAAAAGTATGAATTCAAGCATGAGGTCATCTCGCTGGCGATCGTTATTTCATTGCTCATCGCGCTGGTGACAATTCCCCTCATTTTGCGATGGTTCCCCATTTGAAACTAGACCCCATGAGTAATCGTTTGCTAATCATAAAAAATGCGGCTTTTGCCCCTTGCAGAGAAATGGCACGCGAGTATAATTCGCCACAATTTGCCGGGAGATATGATGAAAAGCTGCTTAGATTTCGCTCTACATCGTCATTTTGTTGAAAATGACCAGCCAGCAGGCAGCCAACTGCCGTGGTCTCTCCCGTTGCTAAACCGATCCTGTCAGGCCCCTCGTTGAGGGGCTTTTTTTTGTCTGCTGATCGGGACGAATTTAACATTACTGCATGACAACTGATTATCGCCCGCGACCACGGGCAGTCACAGAGGAGAGCGAAAAATGGCCAACCCGTTGTATCACAAGCACATCATCTCAATTAACGATTTATGTCGCGATGAACTGGAACTGGTGCTGCGTACCGCTGCCAGCTTGAAAAGTCGTCCGCAACCTGAGCTGTTAAAACATAAAGTGATCGCCAGTTGCTTTTTCGAAGCCTCAACCCGTACCCGTTTGTCGTTTGAAACCTCGATTCATCGCCTCGGCGCCTCAGTGGTCGGTTTTTCTGACAGCAGCAATACCTCGCTGGGCAAGAAAGGCGAGACACTGGCCGATACTATTTCGGTGATCAGCACTTATGTGGATGCCATCGTCATACGCCACCCACAGGAGGGCGCGGCCCGACTGGCGGCGCAGTTCTCCGGCAATATCCCCGTGGTCAATGCCGGTGACGGTGCCAACCAGCATCCGACGCAAACCCTGCTCGATCTATTCACCATTCAGGAGACCCAAGGGCGGCTGGATAACATCAATATCGCCATGGTCGGTGATCTGAAATATGGCCGCACTGTGCATTCACTGACGCAGGCGCTGGCAAAATTCGACGGCAACCGCTTCTTCTTTATCGCCCCGGATGCGCTGGCAATGCCCGCTTATATCCTGGAAATGTTGGACGAAAAAGGGATCGAGTACAGCCTGCATGAGAGCATTGAAGAGGTGGTCGCGGATCTAGATATTCTCTACATGACTCGCGTCCAAAAAGAGCGCCTTGATCCGTCAGAATACGCCAATGTCAAAGCACAGTTTGTCCTACGCGCAGCGGATTTGAGTGGTGCGCGGGATAATCTCAAAGTGCTGCACCCCCTGCCACGCATTGATGAGATCACCACAGATGTCGATAAAACGCCTTACGCCTACTATTTCCAACAGGCGGGCAATGGGATTTTTGCACGTCAGGCGCTGCTGGCACTGGTCTTAAACGCTGAATTGGCTCTTTGAGAGGGAATTGAACATGACTCAGGATTACAAACTACAGGTTGAAGCGATCAAATGCGGCACGGTGATTGACCATATTCCGGCGCAAATTGGGTTCAAATTGTTGTCGCTGTTCAAACTGACCGCGACGGATCAGCGCATTACCATCGGCTTGAATTTGCCGTCGAAGCGTTCTGGCCGTAAGGATCTGATTAAGATAGAAAATACTTTCCTGACCGAGCAGCAAGCCAACCAACTGGCGATGTATGCACCGGACGCCACCGTCAACCGCATCGATAACTACGAAGTGGTGAAGAAGCTCACCCTCAGTCTACCAGAGCAGATTGACCGCGTGCTCACCTGCCCGAACAGTAACTGCATCAGCCACAATGAGCCAGTCAACTCCAGCTTCAAAGTGAAGGCCAAACTGGGCGAGATCCACCTGAAATGCAAATATTGCGAGAAAGAGTTCGATCATCAGGTGGTGCTGCAAGCGGACTAGGGTTTGTAAGCAGATTAAGTGCTGAAAGCGAATGACGTGCTGTAAGCAAATTTACAGGGTAACCCATAGCAAACTTAGTTCGCGCGGGTTGCCGTTATTCATCCCAGCTTTATAATGGCGACACGAATCATACCGCATCACGTAACTCAGGAGTCACTATGTCACGCACCATCAGCACCGAACTCGCCCCTGCCGCCATCGGCCCTTATGTTCAGGGTGTCGATCTGGGTAGCATGATCATCACTTCCGGCCAAATTCCGGTTGATCCTAAAACCGGTCTGGTGGCGGATGATGTTTCAGCTCAGGCACGTCAATCACTGGAAAATGTTAAAGCGATCGTCGAAGCGGCGGGCCTGAAAGTTGCCGATATCGTCAAAACTACGGTATTCGTGAAAGATCTCAATGATTTCAGTACCGTTAACGCCACTTACGAAGCCTTCTTCAATGAGCACAATGCGCCATTCCCTGCACGCTCCTGTGTTGAAGTGGCCCGTCTGCCGAAAGATGTCAAAATCGAAATCGAAGCTATCGCGGTACGTCGTTAATTCTGATGTCATTGCCCATACGGCTGGTGAATGCCAGCCGTGTTTTATTGCTCCGCCGCTAAGATATTCCCCCCGATTTTCCCTGTGCGCCATGGCAGATCATCATGCTCAAATGTGGCGATTTTCTGCCCGCAAATAAAGCACCGCGCTCACTGATTGCACCCTAATAGTGCTGAAATCGTGCTAATCCCCCCTATTTTGCCTATTTGACGAGCTGGCACAGTTTATGCGTGATCCCCACTACAGCCTGTTCTGTTAGCGAGGTGATAATGCTGAACATCGACCTTTCCGCATCACGATTTTTCGATGAAATGTTACTGGCGCAGGGGCAACACCGAAGCCATTACGACGCCTACTGGCAATGGTTACAACAGGCCGATCAGTTAACAATTGCGCGTAAGCGTGAAGAGGCGGCACTGCTGTTTCACCGGGTGGGCATTACTTTTAATGTGTATGGTGACGATGATGGCGCAGAGCGCTTAATCCCGTTTGATAGCGTGCCACGGATTATTCCCGCCAGTGAATGGCAGATGTTGGACCGTGGCATTCGCCAACGTGTTCAGGCGCTGAATGCGTTTCTGCATGATATTTACCACGACCAACATATTCTGAAAGCAGGGATTATTCCGGCTGAACAAGTGTTAGCCAATGACCAATATCAGCCCTGTATGCAAGGGGTGAACCTGCATCGCAATACCTATGCACATATCATTGGCGTGGATATGGTTCGTAATAGCGATGGCCTCTATTATGTATTGGAGGATAATCTACGCACCCCATCCGGCGTCTCCTATATGCTGGAAAACCGCAAAATGATGATGCGGCTCTACCCAGAGCTGTTCGCCCAGCAACGTATCGCACCCGTTGAGCGCTACCCCTCCCATCTGCTGCAAACACTGCGCGAAAGCACACCGGTTAACGATCCTACGGTGGTAGTGCTGACCCCCGGCCGCTTTAACAGCGCCTATTTTGAGCACAGTTTTCTGGCCCAGCAGATGGGAGTCGAGCTGGTCGAAAGTGCCGATCTGTTTGTCAAAGAGGGGGCAGTCTTTATGCGCACCACCGCTGGCCCATGCAAGATAGATGTTATCTATCGGCGCGTGGATGATGCCTTCCTCGACCCGCTGGCTTTTCGCCCTGACTCCATGTTAGGTATCCCCGGGCTGCTGTCAGTCTATCGGGCAGGCGGGGTGGTATTGGCAAACGCTATTGGGACTGGCGTTGCAGATGATAAATCTATCTATCCCTATGTGCCTGACATGATTCGTTTTTACCTCGCCGAAGATCCGATTCTGGCGAATGTCCCCACTTGGCAATGCCGCCAACCCACTGATTTATCTTATGTGTTGGCGAATCTGGATCAAATGGTGGTGAAAGAGGTGCATGGTGCTGGAGGCTATGGCATGTTGATCGGCCCTGCCGCCACGCAAGCTGAAATTGCCCAATTCCGCCAGTTACTGCTGGCGCGGCCACAAAACTACATTGCACAAGAAACCCTCGCGCTCTCGACCTGCCCAACCTTTGTCAACAATGGCCTTGCCCCACGTCACATTGATTTGCGCCCCTTTGCCCTGTCCGGCGCGGAAATTCGGTTGGTGCCCGGCGGCCTCACCCGCGTGGCGCTGGCGGATGGCTCACTGGTGGTCAACTCCTCACAAGGCGGCGGCACCAAAGACACTTGGGTACTGGAGGATGATGCATGTTAAGCCGAACAGCCAGCGAGCTTTATTGGATGGCCCGTTATCTTGAGCGGGCAGAAAACATCACCCGGGTACTGGATGTCACCAACCGGCTCTCCATGATGCCCACCAGCAGCCGGGTGAATTTTGATTTACTGGTGCCCCTTAGTCTGAGCAACACGCAAGCGCTGTTTGCCGAACACTATCCGCAGGTGTCGATGACCCACCTGCTAAATTTTTTCGTGCTCGACAGCCATAACCCCAGCAGCATTTTCAGTTGCTTACAGATGGCTTGGAACAATGCCCACGCGGTGCGCGGCAGCTTGTCATCCGAGGTGTGGGAGAGCATCAACGCCACGTGGATTGAGATGAAACAGCTACGCCGACAGGGCATCAGCACTGCCGATATTGATGCCTTTTTCGACTGGGTTAAGGAGCGCTCACACCTCTTTCGGGGCGCGGTTTACGGCACCTTACTGCGCAGCGATGCACTCTATTTTATTCGTCTGGGTACCTTGATTGAACGGGCGGACAGTACCGCTCGCCTGCTGGATGTGAAAAACCAATTGCTGGATAACGACGATGATCCGGTACGCGAATACTACCGCATGGACACTCTGCTTCGGGCCGTTAGTGCACGTGAGGCCTACCACAGCTTGTACAAACAGCAACTCAGCCGCGAGGCGATTGCGGAACTGTTGATTTTACGCAATGAGATCCCGCGATCCCTGCTGGCCTGCATCAATGACATAGAGCAGCAGTTGGAATTGATTGGCGGCAACCGCAGCAATCAGCCCCGCCGACTGGTCAGTATCTTGCTGGCCGAGCTGCGTTTTAGCAGTATTAATGATGTGATGGCCGATGGTCTGCACATCTATCTGATGGATTTTTTAGGTAAGATCAATGCGATCGCTGACAGCATTCGTCAAACCTATCTGGAGGTTCAATGAGACTGAATGTGGATCACAGCACCCATTATACCTATGCACAGCAAGTGCAACACAGCACGCAATATCTGCGCCTGACGCCACAGGATTCGGCCCATCAGCGCATTTTGTCTTGGCAACTGACCTTACCGGAAGAGGCTATCTGCACCACGGATGCTTTTGGCAATGTGCTGCATGTACTGACACTGGATAAACCCCATCAGGCCATCACCATTCAAGCTCAGGGCGTGGTGGAGATTGAAGATAATAGGGAGGATGACAGCAGTGACCACCTCTCACCACTGGTGTTTCTGCGTCATAGTCCACTGACTCAACCAGATAGCGCGATCCGCCAGTTTGCTTCTGGTTATTGTCAGGGCGTGACTCATGCAGATGCGCAATTGGATTGCCTGACATTAATGATGGGCGAACTGCTGGCAAAAATGCCCTACAGCCCCGGCACCACCACGGTCCAAGACAGTGCAGCCCAAGCTTTTGCTGCCGAGCAAGGGGTATGTCAGGACCACACCCACGTCTTTCTTGCCTGCTGCCGCAGTTTAAATATTCCGGCGCGCTATGTCAGCGGCTATCTTTATACAGAATCCTCCAGTCATGTGGCGACCCATGCATGGGCAGAAGTGTGGTTGGGCGGTCATTGGCAAAGTTTTGATGTCACCAATAACACCTGCAAACCGAATCAGCATTTGAAACTGGCGGTGGGCATAGATTATCTGGATGCCTGCCCGGTGCGCGGTATTCGCCGAGGCGGTGGCTATGAGGATATGCAAACCATTGCTGCCGTGCATATGTTATCGACCCCGCGACGCGATATGTCGCAATAAAAGGACTCTTTTTTATGACCTACTGTGTGGCCATGCGGTTGTCGTCCGGGTTAGTGTTTGCTTCCGATTCCCGAACCAACGCCGGAGTGGATCATATTTCCACTTTTCGTAAATTGCATCTGTTTCAGCAAGAGGGCGAACGAACGCTGGTGGTGCAAAGTGCGGGCAATCTGGCCACCACCCAGAGTATTGTCAGCTTGCTGCAACGCCGCTGTCTGGACCCAGAACAGACCAACCTGATGAATGTGGGTTCAATGTACGAAGCCGCCACCCTGTTGGGCGAGACAGTACGCGAGGTAATTAACCGAGACAGCGGCGCACAGCAAAACAGCGGCGGCACTGATTTCAACTGTAACCTGTTATTAGGTGGGCAGATTAAGGGCGAAGGGCTGCGGCTGTTCCATATCTATCCGCAGGGTAATTTTATCGAAGCCACGCAGGACACCCCCTACTTCCAGATTGGTGAGAGTAAGTATGGCAAACCGATTATTGATCGTGTATTGAGCTACGACACCGCGCTGGATCAGGCGATGCAGTGTGCATTGATTTCGATGGACTCCACCTTGCGCAGTAATTTGTCCGTGGGGTTGCCGCTGGATGTGATGATCTATCCGCTAGACAGTTTCAGCACGAATCAGCAGTACCGAATCACCGAGGATCACCCCTATTTTATGATGATCCGTAAGGGCTGGGGTGAGGGGTTGGTGAGTATTTTTGCGCAGTTACCGGGGTTGAAGTTGGCACCATGATTGTTTGGTGATCGGTTCAGGTGATCCCCTGACCTTCAATTTAGTTCGGATCAGGTTTCGGTTGATATTCGGTTCAGGTGATCGGTTCGGTTGTTAAGACTTCAGTGTTCACTTAACTTCAGGTGCCTCAACCGCCAAAGGGTGCGGGCGCGCACCCTTGTGGAATCCCGCGCTTCGCACGTATCGCTTGCCCACTTCGTGGGTACCCTCCCTCATCGCTCCGGCTGACGGACGGCTTTATTCGCATCCCTGCTCATGACGCCTAAAACGGGCGTCCTGCCCGTTTTCCTTGCCTTCTCTCTTCACTCGGCAGCTCAAATGTGCTTTTAACTTCAACACCTAAAACAAAGAAGAGGGTTTTGAATTGGCTTTTGACGTTGAGCGCAATTAGGAAGATTGCCGACAAAGATTGCAGGCCGAATGAGCCGCATGGACGCGGCGAAAGGGGCTGTCGAGCTGGGAGCGAGTCAGCGCCGGTTCGATTAGCCAGCAAGCTGCCGGAGGGAATGGCGCAGCCACAATATTTCGCGCAAGGCGCGGGTGTTGGGCCGCCGCCCTGCGGCCCGACTCGGTTGAGGCTGGGGAGGTCAGGTGAACACTGAGCGATTATCAACCGAAACCTGATCCGATCCATTGCGGAGGCAATGTGAGCGCTGATCTCATATCAACCGAACCGATCACCTGATCCGATCCTGATCCGATCACCTCACCTAATAATAAAATTAAAATCACTGCCACCCATATCTCCTCACAAACCACCCTTTCACTAACTGTGTCGTCACCATATACCCAGTCAGAATCACCATCAGCCACGGGAAGTAAGAGAGTGGCAGCGCCTGTAATTGCAGGAAGCCCGCGAGGGGGGAGAAAGTTAGGCCGATACCGACCACCACCACCGCCAGTGTCATGACGCACAGTGGCCATGAGGCGCGGCTCTGGATAAATGGAATCTTACGGGTACGAATCATATGCACAATCAATGTCTGGGATAGCAGCCCTTCGACGAACCAACCGGATTGGAACAGCGTCTGCATTTCCGGCGTATTGGCCTTAAACACCCACCACATCAGGCTAAAAGTCAGCACGTCAAAAATAGAACTTATCGGGCCAAAGAACACCATAAAACGCCCCAGATCGCCGGCATTCCAGCGTTGTGGCTTCGCCAATTGCTCTTCATCGACATTATCGAACGGAATAGCAATCTGCGAAATATCGTACAGCAGGTTTTGGATCAGCAAATGCAGTGGCAACATCGGCAGGAAAGGTAAAAATGCACTGGCAATCAATACGCTGAAGACGTTGCCAAAGTTGGAACTGGCAGTCATTTTGATGTATTTCAGCATGTTGGCGAAGGTGCGTCGGCCTTCAATGACCCCCTGTTCCAGCACCATCAGGCTCTTTTCCAGCAAAATGATATCCGCCGCTTCTTTGGCGATATCAACCGCCGAATCCACCGAGATACCAATATCCGCCGCGCGTAGTGCGGGCGCATCATTGATGCCATCCCCCATAAAGCCCACCACATGACCCGCTTGCCGCAGGTTTTGCACAATGCGCTCTTTTTGCATCGGCGTCAGTTTGGCAAACACCGTGGTGATGCGGGTGGCTTCAGTCAACTCCGCCTCGGTCATCGACTCAATATCACTGCCGCGCAATACCCGCTCGACAGATAACCCGACGTCTTTGCAGACTTTCCGTGCCACTAACTCATTGTCACCGGTCAGAATTTTAACGTTGATGCCATTGTGTTTCAGGGCTAATAGCGCGGGTGCGGTGCTCTCTTTGGGCGGATCGAGGAAGGCGATATACCCCTCCAAAATCAGGTCATACTCATCGATAACCGCATAATCTCGCTGATACGCGGGCAGAATGCGCGTAGCAACCGCCACCACCCGCAGCCCTTGCTGGTTCTGCTCATCCGTCACCCGGCGGATACGGGTCAACAGCGCATCAGTCAAGGGGATAACCTCATCCCCTTGGCGGACATGGCGGCAAATGGAGAGCATCTCTTCCAACGCGCCCTTGCAGATCAACTCGTGATAATCCGACTTATCGCTGACCACCACCGACATGCGGCGGCGTTCAAAATCAAAGGGGATCTCATCGATTTTACGGTAACCCGCCAGTGTGTCGGCGGCCTGAGACTCAGCGGCGGCGGACTCCTCCATTGAAGAGAGCACAGCCACATCCAGCAGATTTTTCAGCCCCGTTTGGTAGTAGCTGTTGAGCCAAGCGTAGTGCAGCACCCGCTCACAGTTAGCACCAAACACATCCGTATGACTCTCCAACACGATTTTATCTTGGGTCAAGGTACCGGTTTTATCGGTACACAACACATCCATCGCGCCAAAGTTCTGGATAGCATCCAGCCGTTTGACGATCACTTTCTGTTTCGATAGCTTCACCGCCCCTTTTGCTAGTGTCGAGGTGACGATCATCGGCAACATTTCGGGGGTTAAACCGACCGCGACGGAGAGTGCAAATAGCGCGGCCTCCCACCAGTCACCTTTGGTAAAGCCATTGATCAGCAACACAATAGGCGTCATCACCAACATAAAACGGATCAGCAGCCAACTGACTTTGCTGATACCACTCTGGAAGGCATTCGGCTGCTCATCCTGATGGGTTACCCGTTCGGCCAGCAGGCCAAAGTAGGTTTGGTTACCCGTGCCGATGACGATTGCCAGTGCAGAACCACTGACCACATTGGTGCCCATAAAGCACAAAGTGTCGCGCTCCAACGGGTTCTGCTCATCACACTCACGGCACTGGGCCACTTTCTCCACCGGCAGCGATTCCCCCGTCAAGGCGGCTTGGCTGATAAACAGGTCTTTGGCGACTAAAATGCGTAAATCTGCCGGGATCATGTCGCCAGCAGAGAGCTTAATGATATCGCCGGGCACCAACTGGGCGATGGGCAGCTCGCGCTGCTCACTTTTGCCAGTATGGGCATCACTGCGGATCAAAGTCGCGGTGTTGCTGACCATCGCTTTCAAGGCATCCGCCGCGCGGTTAGAGCGCGCTTCCTGAATAAAATGCATCAGGGTGGAGATCAATACCATGGCACCAATCACCAGTGCCGCCGTGAGGTCCTCGGTGGCGTAGGAGATCAGCGCCAGAATGGTCAGCAGCAAGTTAAATGGGTTGCGGTAGCAGTGCCATAGGTGAACCCACCACGGAGTAGCCTGCTGATTTTCAATCAGATTACTGCCGTAGTTGAGGCGAATCGCCCCGGCCTCTTGCTCGGTCAGCCCTTCTGGATGGCTCTGAAAGCGCTGATAGAGTTGCTGTGGCGTTTCATTGGCGCACTGCAAACGCTGTTGAGTCAGCTCTGCGGGCAGATCTTTAGCCGTACTTGCCTGCGGCAAACCCTCTAGCATGGTTTCCCGGCGGATCAGACGACGAGGCAGGCTGCGGCTCAACACATTGAGCAACTGCCGGGTGAAATTTTTAACGTGCATGGTGCTAACCTTACTGTCACGCCATGACGCCGTTTATCGGGCGGTCGTCATGTTGCCTCCACGGCAAAGCTGCCGTGGAGAGGGCAAAAAAGATCTTCAGCAGAGAGCAACGCAGGAACAAGGCGCGATGACTGCCGACCAGATTGTTATCCGGCCAGGCAATCACCTCAAAGAGGGAGTGACCTTACCGGAAGCACCCAATGGGTGCGGTTGAGGGAACAGGGTCCACGGGTTAATTAACCTCCGGTAAAAAGATGAAGTTGCGGCTAACAAGAAGTTTAGTCATCAATCCACTTAGCAGCCAGACCACCAAATAGCTAGACAGACAGTAAACTGCACGATGAATGTTATCACGGCAAAAAATACCTCGACGGCACAGAATCCGCTAAGGTAATAACATGCCGCCAGTCATGGGGGAGATCATGCGCTGAGTCTGATTCTGTGCATGCTATGCTTCCCACGACGCCGCCAAATATAAATAATCTATTTATTATATATTTTTGAACCTAAACATTAGGTAAACCATGCAAAACCGTTTGACCATTAAGGACATTGCCCGCATGAGTGGAGTTGGAAAATCCACGGTTTCACGGGTATTGAATAACGAAGGCAGTGTCAGCCCACAGACACGCGAGCGGGTTGAGGCGGTGATTCGGCAGCAGGGGTTTACCCCATCAAAATCAGCCCGCGCCATGCGAGGGCAGAGCGATAAAGTGGTGGCGATCATAGTCTCCCGTCTGGATTCACCGTCTGAAAATCAGGCAGTACGCACCATGCTGCCCCTGTTCTATCAGCAAGGTTACGACCCGATTCTGATGGAGAGTCAGTTTGATCCCGCCTTGGTCAGCGAGCATCTGCATGTGCTGCAACAGCGCAATGTGGATGGGGTGATTCTGTTTGGCTTCACGGGGTTAAGCGCAGAGATGCTCTCGCCGTGGCAGGAAAAGATGGTGGTATTGGCGCGCGAATACGCGGGTTACTCTTCCGTCTGCTACGACGATGAAGGCGCAGTGCGCCTGTTGATGGATAAGTTGCGCCACGCTGGGCATCGTCATATCAGTTATATCGGCGTGCAGCCATCAGATGCCACTACCGGGATGCGTCGTCATCAATCCTATCTCGATTATAGCCAGCAGCACGGCCTGACCCCGACGGTCGCACTGGGAGAACTGAGCTACCAAAGTGGTTTTCAACTGGCACCGCAGGTGATAAAGCCGGACACCTCGGCGCTGGTGTGCGCCTCTGATACCATCGCCATGGGGGTGAGCAAGTACTTACAGCAGCAGGGCCAGCAACATATTCAGGTGTGTGGCATTGGCAATACGCCGCTATTGCACTTTCTGTTCCCCAATACACTGTCAGTCGAGTTGGGCTACGGCACTGCGGGCATGAAAGCGGCGCAACAACTGCTGGCTCAGCTTAATCATAGCCAGTCCATTCAGCAGATTATTATCCCCGGTCAACTGGCCTGACCCGCCTCTTCTCTCCTGTTGTGAGTGATGAGTTGCGAGCTGAGATCCCATCCTGAGTCGTGGCGTGTTTTGCAGCAACGCGCCTGTCCATTTGCTACAAAAATTGTCAAATTGTGATCTTCGACGCAGGTTGGGAACGTTCCCATTTCATAATAATTAATATCTAGCTAATCTTTAATTAGCCGAATATTTAATCGGCTATGGTTTTAGTCGTGGCGATAATCTTAATACCGACGACTGTTTTGACTCTTTTTTATTCAAGATAGCGCTTACCGATCAAAAAGCACCTTACCACTCAGCAGGCTATCCCACCTTTACGAAAGGTACGTTGAAATGAGCAAAGTAAAACAACAAGATATCGATCAATTGATCGTACTGGTGGGAGGCAGAGAAAATATTGCCACCGTCAGCCACTGCATTACCCGGCTACGTTTTGTGTTAAACGACCCATCGAAAGCCTCGCCCAAAGAGATCGAAAATCTGTCGATGGTCAAAGGCTGCTTTACTAATGCTGGGCAATTTCAAGTGGTTATCGGGCCAGAAGTGGATGACTACTACCAAGCGCTGATTGCTAAAATTGGCCTGAATGAAGTGGATAAAGAGCAAACCAAGCTGGCGGCGCGGCAGAATATGACATGGTTTGAGCGCGGCATATCTCACTTTGCCGAGATCTTCTTCCCCCTGTTACCCGCACTGATCAGCGGCGGCTTGATCCTCGGCTTCCGTAACGTGATCGGTGATATCCCGATGAGCGACGGCAAAACGCTGGCGCAGCTCTATCCGGCGTGGAAAACCATCTATGACTTCCTCTGGCTACTGGGCGAAGCCATCTTCTTCTACCTGCCAGTGGCGATCTGCTGGTCAACAGTGAAGAAAATGGGCGGCACGCCGGTATTGGGGATTGTGCTGGGTATCACGCTGGTTTCGCCGCAACTGATGAACTCCTATCTGCTGGGCCAACAAACTCCTGAGGTGTGGAATTTCGGCTGGTTCACCATTGAAAAAGTGGGTTATCAGGCGCAGGTTATTCCCTCGATTCTGGCTGGTTTAGCGCTCGGCTGGATTGAAACCAACCTGAAAAAAATCATCCCCGCTTACCTCTATCTGGTGGTGGTACCGGTGGTTTCCCTGTTGCTGGCGGTGTTCCTCGCCCATACTTTAATTGGGCCATTTGGCCGCATGATTGGTGATGGTGTGGCATGGGGCGTGAAAGCGGTGATGACCGGTAGCTTCGCGCCGATTGGGGCTGCGCTGTTTGGCTTCCTGTATGCGCCGTTGGTGATCACTGGTGTGCATCAAACCACGTTAGCCATTGATATGCAGATGATTCAGAGCATGGGCGGCACGCCAGTTTGGCCGCTGATTGCGCTGTCTAACATTGCGCAGGCTTCTGCGGTACTGGGTATCATCATTATCAGCCGTAAAATTAATGAGCGCGAAATCTCTGTTCCAGCGGCCATTTCGGCTTACCTAGGTGTCACCGAACCCGCCATGTACGGTATCAACCTGAAATACCGTTTCCCGATGCTCTGCGCCATGATTGGCTCTGCGTTGGCGGGTCTGATTTGCGGATTGACCGGGGTGATGGCGAACGGAATTGGTGTCGGCGGTCTGCCAGGCATTTTATCCATTAAGCCGCAGTTCTGGGGCATCTATGCCTTGGCAATGTTAGTGGCGATTGTGGTGCCACTGGTGCTGACGATTATGGTTTATAAGCGCAAAGAGAGTCGCGGCGAGCTGCCGGTCTGAGTCTCGACACGCCGCGAGTGGTGATTCACTGGCGGCGTCATTTTTCCCATTTTTTCTGTTTTTCTACGAATAAAGAGTCTGCTATGAATAATCCTATCCCTTGGTGGCAAAACGGCGTCATTTATCAGATTTACCCGAAGAGTTTTCAGGACAGCACCGGTAATGGCTACGGTGATCTTGCGGGGGTGACGCAACGTTTGGATTATCTGCAAAAACTGGGGGTTGATGCCATTTGGCTGACGCCAGTGTATGTCTCGCCGCAAGTGGATAATGGCTATGACGTGGCGGATTACTGCGCCATCGACCCGGCTTACGGCACCATGGACGACTTCAAACATCTGGTCGCGCAAGCCCATCAGCGCGGGATTCGCCTCGTGATGGATATGGTGTTCAACCACACCTCCACCGAGCACGCTTGGTTTAAAGCCTCGCAGGACCGCAACAGCCCTTATCGCCAGTTCTATATTTGGCGCGACGGCGAGGGTGATAACTTACCCAATAACTGGCGCTCGAAATTTGGCGGCAATGCATGGCAATGGCACGCCGCCAGTGGTCAATATTACCTGCATCTGTTCGCCACCGAGCAGGCGGACCTGAACTGGGAACATCAGCCGGTTCGTGATGAACTGAAAAAAGTGTGCGAGTTCTGGGCCGATATGGGGGTGGATGGTTTGCGGCTGGATGTGATCAATCTGGTCTCCAAACAGCAGGACTTCCCCGATGATTTTGAGGGCGATGGCCGCCGTTTCTACACCGATGGTCCCCGTATCCACGAATTTTTGCAAGAGATGAGCCGCGATGTGTTTCAACCACGCGGCCTGATGACCGTCGGCGAGATGTCCTCCACTCGCCTTGAACATTGCCAGCGCTATGCCGCATTGGGGGGCGATGAGCTGTCGATGACCTTTAATTTCCACCATCTGAAAGTGGATTATCTCAATGGCGAGAAGTGGTCGCTGATGCCCCCAAACAGGGTCGAGCTGAAGCAGATTTTTAACCAGTGGCAACAGGGTATGTATAACCGCGCATGGAATGCGCTGTTTTGGTGTAACCACGACCAGCCGCGCATTGTGTCTCGCTTTGGCGATGAAGGTGCGCTGCGCCTGCCTGCGGCCAAGATGCTGGCGATGGTGCTGCATGGTATGCAGGGCACCCCCTATATCTATCAGGGCGAAGAGATTGGCATGACCAATCCGAATTTCACCTCGATCAGCCAATATCGTGATGTCGAAAGCCTGAATATGTTTGCTGAGCTAAGTGCCAACGGGCGCGATCCTGGCGAGTTATTGACGATTCTGGCGGCGAAATCCCGTGATAATGGCCGCACGCCGATGCAGTGGGATCGCAGCCACAATGCGGGATTCAGCCAAGGCACGCCTTGGATTGAGCCGTGCAGCAACTATCCCCAGATTAACGCCGAGGCCGCGCTAGCCGATACTGACTCCGTGTTTTATGCCTATCAATATCTGATAGCGCTCCGCAAGCAGCATGATGTTTTCACCTTCGGCGATTATCAGGATCTTTGCCCGCAGCATCCCGATTTATGGTGTTATTTGCGTCGTTGGCAAGGCAAGCAGTTGTTGGTGGTCGCGAATTTGAGTGGTGAACCGCAAGCATGGCAGCCAGAGGGGGTCGCCTTGGATGGTCAGTGGCAACTGTTGATGAGCAGCTACGGTGAAAGTGCACTCCAACCGCAGGAGATGGTATTACGGGGGTATGAGGGGGTTTATTGGATCAGGGATTAGATTCAGATCGGATCTGGTTTCGGTTGATATTCGTTAGGTGATCACCTAACCCTCGTAGCCTCAACCGAGTCGGGCCGCAGGGCGGCGGCCCAACACCCGCGCCTTGCGCGAAATATTGTGGCTTCGCCATCCCCTCCGGCAGCTTGCCGGCTAATCGAACCGGAGCTGACTCGCTCCCAGCTCGACAGCCCCTTTCGCCGCGTCCATGCGGCTCATTCGGCCTGCAATCTTTGTCGGCAATATTCCTAATTGCGCTCAACATCAAAAGCCAAAAAACATGGTTTTGACCTTGAAGTTAAAAGCACATTTGAGCTGCCGAGTGAAGAGAGTAGGCAAGGAAAACGGGCAGGACGCCCGTTTTAGGCGTCACGCGGAGGGACCCGCGTAAAGCCGTCCGTCAGCCGGAACGATGAGCGAGGGAACCCACGAAGTGGGCAAGCGATACGTGCGCTAGCGCAGGGATTCCAAGGGGGTTACGCGCTTGTAACCCCTTTGGCGGTTGAGGCATCGGAGGTTAGGTGAGCACTGAACCTTTGACAACCGAACCGAGCACCTGAACGAATATCAACCGAAACTTGATCCAGTTTCAGCCCGATACCTGATCCGATCCACCATCACTGAAACTGAAATTGAAATTGAAATTGAAATTGAAATTAAAACTCAAATCCGACTCAAGCAATCAATCGCTATCGCCTTAAAACTATCAAAATGCTGGCTACTCAACAGCCGACTCATAGATCGCTCGCGCACAAAGGTGACGAACAGATCATAAATCGCCATCGCCTCTTCATAATCGGTTTTACTGATCGCCAGCAAGAAAATGACATACGCCACTTCGCCATCACCCCAGACAATACCCTTGGGGGCCAGTAATGTGACCACCACTGTTTTCTTTGCTAATAAGCCCAGTGAATGGGGCAGCGCGATCCCTTCGCCCAGCATGGTGGAGACAATGGCTTCCCGCTCCACTACTGACGGATAGAAATCAGCATCAACAATCCCCTCATCCTCCAACTGACCACAGACTTTCTCGAATAACTGCGCCTGCGTCATCGGCTGGTCGATAATCATAAAATGGTGGCGATCAAAAAACTTCTCCAGCATGTAAGGCCGAGTGCGATCCACCAATACCAACTTGCCGAGCTGCTCTAACTGATATTCGGTCGGGAATGGCGACATCACCACCACCGGTTTGTTTTTTTCAACTAACCGCGAGTTGGAGATAATGAAATCTTCGTCGATATGGTTGAGAAGTTCGTAATCACGCAGCGAAATGGTCTGTGTCATCACAATTTGTGGATACTTGCGGGAGATCTGCGCCTGAATCATGCGGGTGGTGGAGTTACCGGTATCACACACCAACATCACCTGCGGATGGCGCTGATAGCCAATATTGTAATGGCGCTCCAGCCCCACCCCGATATGCAGCACCAAATAGCCAATTTCATTCTCACTCAAGCTGTAAGGGGTATATTTTCCCCAACTGGAGACCGCCGCCAGTGTCACATCATAGGCCATGGGGTAGTGCTGTTTGATATTGGATAACAACGGGTTAGGAATGGTTATCTGGTATTTCACCCGCGTGATCATGGTTTTGATATGGGTGAGGAGATCACTGCGGAGCTGCTTATCGCCCTGCAAATTGTAGTTATAATGCGCGTTGATGTAAGAGAGGATGTAATCCACCAGCGTCTCTTCATCATCTGCATTGATCTCACTCGGCCGACTGGTGCTCGGCTGGCTGGCTTGTACCCGACGGGCGGCAATATTGACCCGCAAATAGGCCTCTTCCGCCGCTGAAATATCTTTACCAGAGAGTAATTGAAGCTCATTCGCCAAGCGGCCTGAAGCCAGTTTTACCGCCTCATCCACATCTTCTGCATCAAAATCAGATAATGGATAACCGTCAGTGATACGTTTTATCGCCACCGCGCAGTAGAAAATCAGGTACTGCTCACCTTCATCCGTCAGCCGCACCCCATATTGATCCAACAATGCATGGAGCATTTCGGTCAGATCGGGGATGGCCTGAATGCTCAGAAACTCATTTTTTAATAATGGGTTATCAGCATCTTGCAGTTGTAGCTGGAACAAAAGATCCGTCAGACAGGTGCGGATCGCCAACTCCGTGCCGAACAGTTTCATGCCATAGCGGGGCTTGGTTTCAATCGTCAGATGGTAGCGATTTAGCCTCTCTCTCACCTCAGCCATATCATTTTGCAATGTGCCACGGCTGACAAACCATTCATCGGCTAAATCTTCCAGCTTCAATGAAAAAGCGGAGGTCAGAAAACGGATTAACAGATAGTGCACTCGCTCATTAGCGGTGCGCGGGGTTAAATGTGTTTTGCGATTTTGCTGCTGTAGAGCACGAAAGCGTTCGGCATCATCAATCATTAAGCGATAACCAAAGCCACGGTTATGCACAAAGTGTGCGCCATAATGCTCAAGAATCTCATTCAACGCCGTGATATCTGCCCGCACAGTACGTGTCGAGACCGCAAAGCGTTTCGCCAGCTCATCCTGAGGCAGCGTTTCCGATTGCAGTGCATCGAACATATAGGCCAGACGTTGATAGGGAAATCTCACTGCTCCACTCCGTTATTCAGATAGGCTGTTTTTCAAGGCAGTGAGTGCCCCCCAGCCAGCAGGGGCGCAGGGGGGACGTTATCTCACATTATTTTTTCTATGCTGGCGGCACAATCCAGTATTAGGCCACAATTTTCTTCACGATATCCAATAAGGTTTTCACATCTTCCGGGCGAGTATTGCCCGTTTTGCTGTCGATAATCGAGCTGTAGATGTGCGGGATGATTTTCGTCACGCCAGCATCCAGAGCGATCTGCACGATCTGCTCGAAATTCTCTAGATCGATGCCGCCAGTCGGTTCCAGCCAGAAACCGGTCGCCGCACAAGCTTCAGCCACAAAGCGGTACTCGTCGATAGAGTCTAACCCATTCATTGGGAAGAATTTTATCGAGCTGCCGCCCATATCCCGCAGCATGGCAATGGCGGTCGTGACCGGAACGATCGCATCTTTTTGCTGCGAACTGAGTGGGCCGGTAGAGATCTTCACGTAACCGACTTTACCCGTCGGCGAAATCAGGCCGTTAACCACCGTCTCCTGCTGCCCCAGCAGAGCACGGCTCGGGCCGACGCCAGTAAATACCTGATTCACATGCTGTGGTTGCACCTGCTGCGAGATCTGGCTGACCATCGTCGATTGCTTCGGATCACCCGCGCCCAGCCCGACGGACAAGGCATTGTCGATCAGTGCCGCGTACTCGCGCATCTCTTTCACCGCGCTGTCAACATCGGGGTAATTCTTCGATAACACCCCCACCAGCACATGGCCTTCCGCCGCCTGATATATCTCGCGCGCATTCTCTTTGGAACCGGCCAGCACATTCAGGCATACCCGATCACGGTAATAATTTGGGGTCAATTTCATGGGTTAGGCTCCCTTAACCAAGTTGTTGATACAGCAATAAATTGTCTCGAGCTGCGCAGGTGTCACACTGCGCACATCCACCTCGATCTTGCCTTCGTTGGCTTTGTAGGCGCGGAAGTAGATGGCGATCTCACCATTTTTTAGCGCATCCACCAGATCCGGCGTCGATCGGCCAATTTTGGCTTCATCAAAACTGATTTCAGTGCGGGCAATATCGCGCCCCGCCGCATCCCAGACCACTCTGGCGGATACGCCGTCGATAGTATTCAGTTGAGTGATGAAAGGCGTCATCTTCGCCACCATCTGCTGGCCAGTCTCTTTTTCCAGCGTCATGTAGCTCTCAATGGCGCGAGTCAGGCCGAGGATGCCCTCTTTGCCCACTTTCATCGCCCGACCAATGCCGCTTGATTGCAATTTCACCCAATCAACATAGGTTTTCTTGCCCAAAACCAATCCGCTGGTTGGCCCTTCAATGGCTTTAGCACCGCTGTAAATCACTAAATCCGCACCCATTTGGGAGTAACACAGCAGATCTTCTTCCGCCGCCGCATCAACAATTAACGGCAGTTGATGTTTACGGGCGATCACCACCGCTTGCTCAACCGACAAAATGCTTTTTTGCACACAATGGTGCGATTTTATGTACAAGATCGCCGCCGTATTGGGTGTGATCGCTGCTTCTAGCTGCTCCGGTAAACACTCATTAGCATAGCCCGCTTCCACCACTTTACCGCCGCCCAGTGTCACCATAGTATCAACCGGTGCACCGAAGTTAACATTGTGGCCTTTCGGCAAGACAATCTCATGGGGCACGGTGCGAGGTGCGGCATGGAGATTGACCAGCAAATTGGCATCATCTTTCACGATCACCGCTGCGACGGATTGGGCAATCCCAGCAGAGGCGCAGGAGACCACCACCGCGCTCTCGACATTCAATAAATCGGCAATGTAAGCACCGGTTTTATTGACCAGATCTTTCATTTCAAAGTAGTGATTCAGGCCGAGTTCCACGGCGTCTACCACATCTTGTCGTGGTGTTGATACGCCGAGCATCGTCATGCGGCCAGATGCGTTAATTACATGTTTTAGCTGGTATTTTTCATAGACTGAAGACATCTTTTAACTTCCCTTCGTCAGTTAACACTACGTCACCGGCAACCACTGCCGCCAGTGGCACCAGAAACTGCTCACCCGTGACTGATTTGCCTTCCGAGTCGCTGAACACTTGCGGCTGCTGTTTCAGCTCAAAAATGGTCAGGTCAGCGTCATAGCCTTCAGCCAATACCCCTTTATGGCGCAGGCGTAGGGCTTGAGCGGCATTTTCAGTCACACAGTTAATGACCTGTTCAAGGCTCAGGCCAATAGTGAAAAATTTGGACATCACGGTCGCCAGACTGTGCACGGGGCCGCTAATGCGGTTGCGGCAATAGATGTCGGAGCTGATGGTGTGCGGGTGAATACCTTGCTTAATGGCAAGCTCCGCGACATCGAAGCTGAAGCTGGCACTGCCGTGGCCCACATCCAACAACACGCCGCGTTTGAGCGCACGCTGGATAGAGTCGCGTAAAGCCCCTGCGGGGGTCAGAATTCGGTTGGGCTTGCCGTTATAGCAGTGGGTAATGATGTCGCCTTGGGTCAATAAATCGGCAATTTCATCCAGATCCGGCGGGTTATTGCCAATGTGCACCATCAGCGGTAACTGGTTGTTTTCTTGCTGGATCTCTTTGGCGCGAATTAGTGGCTTAATGCCGTTTTTACCCACCACACTGCTGCTCATTCGGGCTTTAATGCCGATAATAAAACCGGGATTGCGCGCAATCGCCTGAGTGACACTCTGCTTATCAATCTGCGCCATATCGGCTAATTCGTTTTGCGTGACGATGCCGGTTTTTGCAATATTCAAAAAAGCATAAACATGAGTTTTCGCCGCGCGGGTCAGGCGGTAGAAATCATCGATATCATTGGCACCAGTACTGCCCGCGTCCACCACAGTCGTCACGCCACTGGCAACACCGACTAAATCAGCTTCGTCATGATAAATAGGTGATGCGGGGTAGCAGTGAACATGGGAATCAATCCAGCCCGCACTGAGATAATATTTCCCCGCCAGATCCAGCACTTTTTTGGCCGGATAAAGGGGGGATGCCGAGGGATTATTTTCCACTGCCGGAATAGCTGCACTGATTGCCGTTATTTTTCCGTCATTAATCGTAATATCAACCTGACGGCCATCCACCAATACTGCCCGAGTGATAATAAAGTCATGCATTAGCTTTATTCTCCGTTATACCCTGCTGACAGGGTATCGCAGCGGGATAAATATCCGGTCATTTGAATATTTACCCCGAAATTCAAGAAATCGCGACCGGGAAAATAGACCCTAAAATCATGGCACCCAAAATTGCGCCACCGGTAATAGGTTTATTCCACAGATAAAACAGTAATGCGCCGCCTAAAGAACCAATACCAATGGGAATAGATGCCGTAATCGCGGACAGAATGATCAGTGGCCCTAAGAAGCGGCCAGATGAGTTACCTGCGCCCATCATGACATCCGCACCGTAAGTCGAATTACTTTGGTTAATCGTGAATTTACGCGCCAAAATAATCAGGTAGCCGATGGCTAAGCCAATGACCAAGCCTGTCACCAGTGATGCCGCGAAATTAGCCACCGGGAATACAAATCCAGCCCCCAGTAATAATGCTGGCACACCCAAGCCCACACCGGTTTGAATCGCACCGCCGATATCCAAAATACCGACCAGCGAGCCTTCAATGATACGGGCGAATAAGAAGCTGGCACCAAATGCCGCCACTGCGCCATATACGCCGGTGTCCATGCCCGCACGCAGCATTGAAACAAAGGCCACTTCGTTAAATGCGCCGATACCATATAAGTAATACATATGAGTACCCGCAAATACGCCGGAAGATAACAGCCCTACAAAGATGGGAAAGGACCAGTCGGCATACCAGAAGTTATTCTTGGTTTGTTCATCCATCATCAAGCTCCTCTCGCTATGTTATTTTCCGCTCAATGCGTTATGAATGGTATCGAGCCAGACGGGTACACCCAGACTGAATGACTCCAGGAACTTCATGTCGAATCCGCGGAAGAAACCACTGAGCACGAACAACAGCACAATCACTGTCATCATGATCTTCGTGACCTTATTCCAGCCGCTCTCCTCGACACCTTTACCAATTAAAATACCCAGAACTAGACCCGGTACGGCGTTGCCCATAATTAACTGCGCCAAGCCGCCGAAAATAGTGGCCCAGAAACCTGAACGGCGTCCGGCATCAATAGCCGCTAACCAGAAAATAACTGGCATCACGGTATTAACCAGAATATTGGCGGCGGGCACCAAGACTTTAATTGCCGTGACCTGTAGTGCCGCCGGAACAGCAGAAGCCGTGGTATTGAGGAAGCTGACGACAATAACCCCGATAATCCCGCAGGCAATCGCCATCTTTTTCGGGTTATGCATGGTTTCCGCCACATTACGATTTTTAATCATCAATGCTGCGGCACCCCAGTTCGGGATAATGCGGTGATCGACATCCTGAGTAAAAGCCCCGGCGGCGACCGATGAGGCCCAGGCGTTGAAGAAGAAGCCTAGCCCGAAGGAGAAGTGCGATGCCGGATCGCCCTCACACGAGTTCAACTCGCCCAAGGTACGAAACGCGCCCATGCCCTGTATGGTCGGTGCATGGAACATGCGGGCGGCCCCAACACCGACCCCCACGCCGACCAATCCGCCGATAATAATCGACTTAAAAAGAATAATTAAAAGCATCACCATATCCTTTCATCTATAAGTTATACCCGTCATACTTCAAGCTGCATGTGCGTTGGCTGCCTTCGTTCACCCCAGTCACTGACTCATGTAAGCTCCTGGGGAATCGCTCAGTTGCCGCCTTCCTGCAACTCGAATTATTTAAGGTATATATCCCAGCCATTGAAATTGCAGCAAAGGGCAAATCAACGGGCAGAGGGAATACACTTTTTATTTAGAAACGAAGACAACCTTTTCTGTGTCAATAATTGTCACGTTCACAGTAATATCTAATTCAACGCTGTATGTTTTTCTTTCTCGTGGCAGAAAAAAGAGTAAAAACTTCTCTTTTTTCACTGATAATTCAGCACGTAATACTTTTACGTCTTGGGGTTCAATCCGTAATAGAATATTTTGTGTTGACTTCAACACCGTATTTTGGACATTACCTAGGGCATTAGCGAAAGCTTTACCCTTGGTATCCCCCTTACCTTTTACTTGTACCTGAGTGGTATATTGCTCTTTCATTACGGCTGACCATATTTCTTGATATAAGCTTCCACTAATCTTTGCCCTAACTCTTCTTTATCCATAAATCCGAAGCCTAATACTTTGCAGCCTTCATTTATTGCCGTCACACCCTCTTCGACTGAGCGCATGCCATATTTTGCTTTGTAGCCATATTTATTTTGTGCGGTAATTGCACCCGCGCCACCGCTACCACAAAATGAGATACCGAAGTCCGCTTTTTCGCTATTCATCACATCACCCAGTTTCATGTCTGCGGCAACACCGGGAATAACCACCACGCGGCCACCAGCCAATTCAACACCTTGCCCGACTTTCTGGCCTTTACCTAAACGGTCGCCAATCACAACGGTAATTTGACTCATAGTCTCTTCTCCAGAACACTGTTTTATGGGTTATTATCTTTCGCCACTTCAAAATGCACCGACAATAAATAAGCCTCTTCAATCGGTAAATTGGCAAACTTATCGACAACTTGCTGAGCCATTTGCATTGAGTGTGCTGAGATCTCATCAAATAATGATTTATCTACCTCAGGTAATGGCTCGCCCGTGATGGAACGTAACACCATGGCCCGAATATGTGATGTCAACATTTGCTGCTGAACATCGTTGGTAAAAATATTTTCGGCATTTAACATCGCGGTAATTTCAGCTAATACCCGCTCAGTGAGGGTAATTGCGTCTTCCATTTCAGGAGCCTCGGCTGCATTTAATGCGGCTACATCATTCACGCTGGCAATCCTCTATTTCTTGCTGTAACAACTTTCTGACTACAAAGACAAGTTCATTAATCTTCCCTCTGCGCGATGACATCACCCTACCTGCAAGCGGAATAGGTGTGTAGCGGCATTTTTTCCAGTTCAAAGTGGAAATGTCATGTCTCGGGGGGATCACATTCGCAAAATAGGCATTTACATAGCTAACTTAATCATTAACAACAAAATAACTTTTATATAGATGCCCCCTGAATACCCGTGGCGAAAAAAAGTTCGTGATCCGGATCTCTTTCTTTTCTAGTCGGAAGCGCCTAATATCAGATCAATATTAAAGTTATTTTCGAACACCCCCTCTCCTATGGCGTGGGGGTGTTGTTTTTATGTTTTGCTGAAATTGAATTGGAGAGTGGTATGACCAAGCCAACCATCACGATTAACGAGCTGGATGCTGAGCGTTTGGATGCGTTACTGGCGCAACCGGCCTTTGCCGGTACTGTGGTCGCACAAGCGCTCAATGAAGAGCTGGATCGCGCAGAGATTCTGCCACCCAATGCCATTCCGGCAGATGTGGTGACCATGAATAGCCGTGTGCGTTTTCGCGATCTCAACAATCAGGAAGAGCATATCCGCACACTGGTTTATCCCGCCTCGCTGAAAGACAGTAATGAGCAACTGTCGGTGATGGCACCGCTGGGCGCGGCATTGCTGGGGCTGCACGTCAATGACGAAATCAGTTGGAAACTGCCGGGGGGGGATGAAACTCGCATTACCGTGCTGGAGTTGTTGTATCAGCCAGAAGCGGCGGGTGAATTCCACCGCTAATCAGCGGTAATAAGGGTAATGACCCAAGGCCATGACCCTGAGATTATTGAAAAAGTGTCAGCGGCGGCGAGAACAGGCGGATCGTAAAGACGCCGTCTTCCCTTTGTAAAAATAAGCGTCCCTGATGGCTCGAGCCGCGCCATCCCTGGCGCGGACGCTTTACTCTTCCGACTGCCCTCACCGTTTAAGATCGAGTCACTGGGGTTCGCCAGCAGTCTGCTGTCTCCAGAATTAGCGGTATTTCTTATGGTAAGCATCGCGGGTCGGCTTAAAATCTTGTGCGGCTTTTTTCGCTTCATCCAGTTTGCCTTGATCCGCCAATGCCAGCGCACCATCAATCTGCCCGATAAGCAAGTCCAGACCATGGCGGAAATCTTTCACCTCTGGGCTGTCTTCAGCTTTACTCTTCAACTTGGTAGGAATGCCCTTCTGCGCATCAAGTGCCGCCACACGCATCGCCGCTAAGCCTTGCTTGATCACATCAGTAGAGTCCGCCTTCAACACTTTGCCGTAATTCTCGGCAATGGTATCCATGTTATCCGCCACACTGGCCGCCATTGCTAACGTACTGGTGCTGAGTAACACCGCCGCCATCAACGCCATCATTTTCTTACCCATTCGCACATTCCTTATAATTATTGTTCACTCAATACTTATCATTTGTACATTGCTCCTACTTAACATAGGCAATGGGAGGTCAAACTGACAATGATTTTTTATTGCCAGTTGATAAAAGCAGAAAGTGTGCGAAGGAGTCACAGGAGTGAACAGTGATAAGTCAGCAATAAGCGGAAATTTTTTCTCTATTTTCTGCGATTAAAATGACACCCCATTTCGAGGTATCGGGATGCCGGCTCCAGATTTTTTCTTCTGGAATGCTTTTGCCGTTATAAGGAATTCGGTCACCACTGTAGGGGTAAAATTCGCCCACTTCAGAATCTAAGATAAACACCGCTAGCTTATCGGACTCCCGTGCAATCTTCTGCCACAGCGCCTGACCTGCCTCATACTGCTTATTATCACTCATTAAAATCATGCCACACTTAAGCACTAAGACTTCATAGAGCAACGTAGCCAATCCTTTGCCTCGCTCATCTAAATTAATCACCATCCCTTCGACTTGAAAAAGTACCGAATCTTGCCAAAAGCGATGAACTGAAATGACGTTATCCCCTAACTCCTGCTTTGCCACCAGATCAAGAGCCGCGATAACCCTATGACGCGGTATCCCATTAAAACTTTCTGCATTCATACGGATAATGGCCGCTTTAGGAACCTTTATATCGAAAACAACTGCGTATTCCATGCCAGATAACTCAAATTCATGAACTATCTTAAATTCTCGGGCAATAGTCGCGGGACTATAAGTACTTGGCATCACAATCATATTTGAACTTCCCCGCATCAATACCGGCATCATCATTTCCTTTGACTATAAAACATCCACTTGTGCAGGGGAAGATTACCATGTCAGGAAAATGAGCAAACAAAACCGCCCGTATTGCTACAGGCGGAGATGGAACGAGAATATGACAGGAGGGTTATTATTCGCCCGCGATCTTCATCGCCGGTAATAAGACGGAGCCACACTGAATGTTACTGCGGATTTCGATATCACTGCCGACACTCACGATATTGCGCAGCATCTCTTTCAGGTTACCGGCAATGGTAATCTCACTCACCGGATACTGAATCTCACCATTTTCAACCCAGAAGCCCGCAGCACCACGGGAGTAATCCCCGGTCACTGTGCTCACCCCTTGGCCCATCAGTTCGGTCACAACCAAGCCTTTATCTAGCTGTTTTAGCATCCCGGCGAAATCCTGCCCCTGACCGGCAATGCGCCAGTTATGGATACCGCCAGCATGTCCGGTGCTTTGCAGCCCCAATTTACGGGCGGAATAACTGGTCAACAGATAGGTTTGCAGCACCCCATCCTTGACGATTTCCCGTTGTAGCGTGCGAACACCTTCACTGTCGAATGGCGTCGAGGCCAGACCGCGCAATAAGTGCGGATGCTCTTCGATGGTCAGCCACTCAGGTAAAATCTGCTTGCCGAGGTGATCGAGCAAGAAGGTGGATTTGCGATAAATATTGCCGCCGCTGATCGCCGACACCAAGTGGCCGAATAGGCCCGTCGCCACTTCGGCGGCAAATAGCACAGGTGACTGCATGGTCGGCAGTTTACGTGGAGACAAGCGGGACAAGGTGCGGCGAGCACACTCTTCACCCACCCATTCTGGGTTGGCTAAATCTTCCATTCGCCGACCAATGGTGTAGGCGTAATCCCGCTCCATATCGCCATTGTGCTCAGCGATAACACTGCTGGAGAGTGAATGGCGGCTGGAGCAGTAGCTCTGCAACATGCCGTGACTGTTGCCAAAAACCTTAATGCCATAATGGCTGTTAAAGCTGCCCCCTTCGGTATTGGTAATCCGCTTGTCCGCTTGCAATGCCGCCTGTTCTGCTCGCGCAGCCAACAAGATACCTTGCTCAGCATCCAAATCACTCGGATGGAACAGATCCAGATCCGGCGCTTCAAAAGCCAACAGCGATTTTTCTGCTGGCCCTGCGTAAGGGTCAGGCGAGGTATAGCGGGCGATATCCAGCGCAGCTTGTACAGTACGGGCAACTGCATCGGGATTTAAGTCGGTGGTGGATGCGCTGCCTTTGCGTTGCTGGTGATAAACAGTAATTCCCAGCGCACCATCACTGTTGAACTCCACGTTCTCCACTTCACCAAAGCGAGTGCTGACGCTAATTCCGGTGGTTTTGCTGACGGCAACTTCGGCCGCATCAGAACCTGCGCGGGCCAATTCCAAAGCCTGTGCAACAGCTTGTTCCAGCGTTTTACGCTGTTCTGCAACTTGAGTGACTACTTTCATCGATGTGCCATAATTAATGAGATAATCGTTCAGGAAAGTGTCGTAATACGACGACTTACACGGATAAAATAGAGAACGCCATACTTTTGAGTCTATCAGAGATCTTTGTACAATTTCGCAGAAAGCAAACAACCTGCTACGATTAGCCTCTTTTTAAGGAATTTGACCATGAACAAACAGCCCGAAGATTGGCTAGATGAAGTCCCAGAAGATAAAAATGACGATGATGATGAAATTATCTGGGTCAGTAAAAGTGAAATCAAACGAGATGCCGAAGCGCTGAAAGATCTCGGTACTGAGCTGATGGAGCTGGGTAAAAATGCGCTGGAGAAGATCCCGCTGGATGAAGATCTGCTGGCAGCCATTGAACTGGCACAAAAAATCAAGAAAGAGGGTCGCCGCCGCCAGATTCAGCTCATTGGTAAAATGTTGCGCGCCCGCGATGTAGAGCCGATTCAGACCGCTTTGGATAAGCTGAAAAACCGTCATAACCAGCAAATTTCGCTGTTCCACAAACTGGAAACGCTGCGCGATCGCTTGGTTGAAGAGGGTGATGATGCGATTCCCACGGTGTTGGATCTCTACCCAGACGCGGATCGCCAGCAGCTGCGGAGTTTGGTGCGTAATGCCCAAAAAGAGAAAGCCGCGAATAAGCCACCAAAATCATTCCGCCAGATCTTCCAGTATCTACGTGAATTGGCAGAGAAAAAGCAATAATCGGGCGGGGCCGGGTCTAACTCGGCTCCCGACTCAATAAGCTTCTCATTTAGGCGATATTGAAACGTAAACTCCCCGCCAGCTCCTCCTCTGCCTCTTCAAACAGCAAAACTATCGCCCCAAAACGACGTTTCCGGCGGTGATTGAAATGGATAAATTCAATCTCTACCGGCAATGCTATCTCGCCAGTGACCACATCCCATAGCGCATCCAGATTGGCTCCAAAACCTTCGCTCAGCGCAAATTTTTGGGCAAATTCGCGGTAAAATGCAGGAAGATCCGGTATATGGTCAAAATCGAATACCACTTTTACCATCTTTTCACTCCATCCGAATGAAATGCTTATAGTGATCCTGAGTCAGATAAATCAGGCCATCATTAGAGTACAACAGCCGATCGCTACCGCGATGACCGCAACGATAATTCACATCAGCCTCACGCCAGTTGCGGCCTTTAGCTTGCGGCAATTGACCTTCGCGGTTAGAAAAACGATCCCCGCCAATGGCACGCCCCGGCAACACCTGACACAAATTACCCTCTTTTGGGTCCCAGCCCTTCTCGCGGGCCTGCTGCTTGGTCAGGTAAAAGTCCGGCAGCCGATGGTGTGCTTGTAGGTATTTCGCCACCGGTTTAGGTTGCGTTAATTGTTCGATAGAGGCAGGAGCCGATAGCGGTGGGCGCTCCAGATCCGCTGATTGGCCGATATCACGCGCCGTGACACCGCCCATACCTTGCCATGCAGCCACCACCAGCAGCAGTGCTGCTCCCAAAATGGCGATAATTCGCTTATTCATGGTTCTCCTTCACCCTCCGCCTTCCAAATTATAAATTGCCCAGATGCAGGGTTTTGACTTCCATAAACTCATCCAACCCTAGCACGGAACCTTCGCGGCCTAGGCCCGACTCTTTCACGCCACCAAAAGGTGCCAGCTCCGTCGAAACCGAGCTTTCATTGACACCAATCATGCCGCTTTCTAAAGCATCAGAAACTCGGAACACCCGTTGCAGGTCCTGCGTGTAGAAGTAGGCTGCCAGCCCGAATGGGGTATCATTTGCCCGCTTAATCACTTCAGCTTCGGTTTTAAAGCGGAAGCACGCCGCCAGCGGGCCAAAGGTCTCTTCTGACGCTACTTTCATCTGCTCATTGGCATCGGCAATCACGGTTGGCTGAAAGAAATTACCGCCTAATTCATGGCGATGCCCCCCGACCAGTAGCCGACCGCCCTTCTCGAGCGCGTCTTTGACGTGATCTTCGACTTTCTCCAGACCGGCAATATTAATCAGCGGCCCCATATCGACCTCTTTATCCATCCCATTGCCGACTCTCAGTTTTTTAACTTCAGCGGCCAAATGGCTGACAAACGCATTGTAAATGCCATCTTGAATATAGAAGCGATTGACGCAAACACAGACTTGCCCGGCATTGCGGAATTTACAGGCGATAGCCCCCGCCACCGCCGCATCTAAATCGGCATCATCAAACACGATATAGGGTGCATTGCCCCCCAGCTCCATAGAGATCTTTTTCATGGTCTCGGCGGCATTGCGCATCAGGGTTTTACCCACTTCCGTCGAGCCAGTGAAGGAGATTTTACGCACCGCTGAACTGGCCATGATGGCATTGCTAATCGCATGGGTATCACCCGCCACGCCATTCAGCACCCCAGCGGGGACACCCGCTTGCTCTGCCAGTGCCAGCAAGGCAAAGGCGGAGAGTGGCGTGTTATTAGCCGGTTTAATCAACCCAGTGCAACCGGCGGCCAATGCTGGCCCCAATTTGCGGGTGAGCATAGCCAGCGGGAAATTCCACGGTGTGATGGCCGCCACTACGCCGATGGGTTCGCGGGTGGCAAAGATACGCGCCCCCTCTTTCGCCGGAGGAATGATTTCACCATTGGCCCGTTTGGCCTGCTCGCTAAACCATTGAATAAAGCTGGCGGCATAAGCGACCTCGCCTAATGCTTCTTTCAGTGGTTTACCTTGCTCGGAAACCATGATCTCCGCCAATGATTGCTGATGTTCCATAATCAGCAGATACCAGCGCTGGAGAATTTCTGCCCGCTGTTTGGCTGGTTTTTTGCGCCAGGCAGGAAATGCCTCACTGGCCGCGTTGATGGCAGCTTCGGTCTCTTGTTGACCGGCTTTTGCTACTTTGGCGACTAACTCGCCCGTCGCGGGATTATGGACGTCGAAAGTCTCTTGAGCCTGATACCATTTTCCGCCGACAAAATAACCAATGTGGTAAACGCCGTCGCTCTGTTGCTGGTCCTGCAAGGGGTTTTGTTGTGACATCGTGTCAACCTCCTTAGGGAAATGATGCCCCATTAATAGGGGCGAGGAAGGGTCGTTCCCTATGAAGTATATACCCAAAGTCATTGGTACCACAGGTAGGCAGCCAGCAAACGCATCCCGATGAGCCTATATAAGTAAGGCCAACGACAAGTCAGTGATTCGGGTAAGTGCGCGCAGCTAACAACCCTGTGGCGTCAAGGATAAACAGAGATACCCAAAGTCATTGGCGTCACAGGTAGGCAGCCAGCAAACGCATCCCGATGAGCTGACCCAAGTCAGTGATTCGGGTAAGTGCGCGCAGCTAACAACCCTGTGGCGTCAAGGACGAAGGGTAAGCGCACTCTGATACCGATGCAACATATCCGCTAGCCGCTTCACTGGCAGGGTAACAGAGTCAGGCAACTGATAATCCACCAGTTTCTGCTGATATTGATCCAACTCCTGCAAGAGCCGAGCGAAGTAGTAGCGCCGTTTCTGATCGTTTTTCGCATTAATGACGCGATCAGCGGTATAGCGGATCTGCTTATGGAAGGCACTCAGTTCGGCATTCACTGGAATCTCGGTGCTGTTGAGCCGCTGATGGGCAATAATCAGTGTCAATGCCAGACGATACTTATCGATATCACCGGGGAACATCATCAACAACTGATTCAGTTGCTGATACAGCATCGGTAGATGGTTTTCGTTGCGGCGCGCTTTATTGGTGGTCAGGGCGGATACTGCACTGTAAACAAAGCGATTTAGCAAAGTTCTACCGGTGCGGTCTTTGGCATTATCGCGGATCAAGAGCAGGACAATCAGCGAAACGAAGCAGCCGACAATTTGCCCCAAGGCGCTGTCGAGGAACAAGCTGACGTTAAACTCCATCGGGTTACTGAGCACCATAATATTGATGGTGCTGGCTAATGTCCCCAGTGATCCCAGCCGCCGCTTCTGCACTTCGATACCAATAATAAAGGCCAGCAGCCCCAAGCTGATGCACAGCAGCAGCAGACTTTGCTGGGTGGCGGGAATGATAAACATAAAGTAGAGCGCCCCGATGGGCAGCGCCATGATCACCCCCAGTAGGAAGTCGATCGCCACCATGCGCGGATTGGGAGTGCGCATCGCCAGTGACGTGACCACCGCGATCATCACCATGCAGCCCGCCCCAGATGTCCAGCCGGTCCACAGCCAAAATAGCCCCCCAATCGCGGTGGCAATGCCAGTGCGCAGGCCATTGATCATCGCGTGATGCCCTTCGGCTGAGACATGCTTCACCGGGAGGTCACCCGTCAGAATGCCCTCCTCTACTCGGCTGATGCTGCTGTTGGTGTGGATGCCTTTGGAGAGCAATAGATAGCGGGTCGCGGCACCGACCCAACTACTGATGGTATGGGGAATCGCTTCACTGTGGCTGGCACCAATAAACTGGCGCAGTTTCTTCATTCGCTGGCGAATCTCGGCGGGTGTTGATGCCGGTTCGCTCAGCATCGCTTTCAGCTCAGGGGTGAAAGTATCGGGGTGGTTCACCAGTACCAGATAGCTTTCACATGCTTGGGTAATCAGCGCCAGTGACTCGGTGTGCAAGACCCGCAAACGGCGGTTACAGCGCTGCCAGCGGGAGGACTCCATCATCAGATAGCTGCGCATCCCATTGAGCGCAGTGGTATTTTTGACCAAATCATTCCACGCACGATCGATTTCCGTTTTTTCCGCTGGACGAATACAGAGCTGCAACAGCTTATATTGATCCACCAAAACCTTATCCACCAGCCGATCAATATCCTGCTTAATCGATCGCGGGGAGAAGAGCAGATCCGCCATCACGGCACAGACGATCCCCAGCACAATTTCACTACAGCGCTCGACGGCAAACTGCGGCGTCAACAGGGGTGTCTCACCGGTGGTGACAATAATGATCAGCGCGGTATAACCGGCCAGACCAAACGCATAGGAGTTTTCGACCCGCACCAGTGATGAGATCCAAGTGCACACCCCCGCCCACAGGCAGCACAGCATCAGGGTTAAGACTGGCGCTCTGATGGTCAGCACGATAATAACCAAACCACCAATACAGCCGATAAATGTGCCGATAATGCGCAGCCAGCCACGGTGACGAATCGCGCCAGAGAATGGCTCACCACCCGCAGCAAAAGCAGGGCCAGCGGCGACAATCGCGGCGGTCAGCACCGACCAGCGCGGCGTTTCCAACTGCAAATGAAAGCCCAGAAACAGTGCCGCCACAATGGCGAAACTCAGCTTAAAGGCAAAGCGCAGACGGATAAAAGTCGGGCTGGTCATCTTAGCCAAACTCGCGCAGGCGATGCATCAACTTGATCATCGGCGATGCCTGATTGGGGTCACGATCACTCGCTCCCGTGATCACGACTGTCGCGGTGGTGCCTGCGGGGTAGGGATGCTGCTGATCTTCGCTGTCCAGACGAATCTTCACGGGCACGCGTTGCGCCAGACGCACCCATTCCAAATTGTTATCGATGGTCGCCAGCCCTTTGCTATCGACACTGCTACTGCTATTGGTCACCCCAGCGGAGATACTATCAACAGTGCCATGCAGAATGCGGTTGCTGCCCAGCGGGGTAATTTCCGCTCGATAGCCCGGTTTCACCCCTTCTAACTTCGTCTCTTCCAGATAGGCCAAAAGATAGAAAGTGTCTTTTTTCACCAAGGCGACCGCCGTCGCGCCTCGGTTAATAAACTCCCCCGCATGGACATTCAGATTAGTCACCCAGCCCTGTGCAGGCGCTCGCACCGTGGTGCGCTCCAGATCAAGCTTAGCTAAATCACGCACTGCAATGGCTTTTGCCAGTTGATGTTTCACGGTTTGCAGCACATTGCTGGATTGGTCGATCTCCTCTTGTGACAGCGCTTGAACCCCCAGCCGTTGCCGTCTGCCGGATTCGCGCTGCTTCTCAGCAGCCAGCGTTTGATAGTAGGCGACATCCGCTTCCGCTTCGGCCAGTGCCTGCTGATAGCGGGGTTGGTCAATCACAAATAAGATTTGGCCTTTCTGCACCAGTTGGTTGTCTTTCACCGGGACATCCGTGATCAAACCGCTGACATCTGGGGCAATTGCCACCACATCGGCGGTAAATTTAGCATCACGGGTCCACGGTGATTCAGTGTAAAAAGACCACACTTTAAAAACAGCAATAATCGCCAGTAAAACCACCAGTAAGGTGATGCCGACACGGATGATTTTTAATGAAAAAGTACTCACGGCAACCTCAAGATGAGAGACGGGAAATTAAGTAAAAAAGGCAGCAATACAGCGCAGTATTAAAGAGTGCTGGGTGCCAGACAAACTCATAAATACCCGTTGGTTGCAGCACACGACGCACGACAAAAAAAAGTGCCAGCGAGAGAAGCAGCTCAAGAAAGATCGGCGGGAAAGAGAGGCCGAAAATCACCATCACCGGAAGCAAACCCATTCTGTAAATCCTTTCTGTTATTCAATGCCGGTGAAACTAATCAATGTCAGTGAAACTATTCAATGTCGGTAAAACAGGCTGAGTTAATAATAAGACATCGCGGTAAACTCATCCAACCACGGCCAAAAGCCGCAGCCCTAAAATTAACTTATAGGGTAAACTTGGATAATCAGTATGACGGCAACTGGGGCAAGGTGAGGAAACACCGCGACTACGTAGCTTTCAAACTTTTCGTGTTCGAATATCACGTTTTTTCAAACATCAGACTATTCTCCCGACAGCAGTATATTAGCCTGCTTATTATCAACTTATCTACAATGTGTGATCTAAATCACTTTTAAGCTAGAGTTAACAATCAATGCAGAATGAACCCTTCAGACAGCATGAACAAACCAGATAGGGCAAAAAAATGGAAAGATTAAAAAGGATGTCTGTATTTGCCAGAGTCGTTGAGTGTGGATCTTTTACTGCCGCCGCACGGCAGTTGGAGATGAGTGTGTCGTCGATCAGCCAGACCGTATCAAAGCTGGAAACCGAACTGAATGTTAAGCTGCTGAACCGCAGCACCCGCCGCATTGGCCTGACCGAAGCGGGCCGAATCTATTATCAAGGCTGTCGGCGCATGTTGCAGGAGGTGCAAGAGGTGCATGAGCAGCTATACGCCTTTAACAATACGCCCACTGGCACCTTGCGAATCGGCTGCTCATCCACCATGGCACAAAATGTGCTGGCGACCATGACCGCAGATATGTTGAAAGAGTATCCCGGCCTCTCCGTGAATTTAGTCACCGGCATTCCGGCACCGGATCTGATCGCCGATGGTTTGGATGTGGTGATTCGGGTGGGGGCGTTGCAAGATTCGGGGCTATTTTCCCGCCGTCTCGGCTCAATGCCGATGGTGGTCTGTGCCGCTAAAAGCTATTTGCTGCAACATGGCACCCCCGAAAAACCGAGTGATATGATCAACTTCTCTTGGCTGGAATACAGTGTCAGGCCAGACAGTAATTTCGAGCTGATCGCACCAGAGGGCATCACCACACAAATATCGCCGCAAGGCCGCTTTGTCACCAATGACTCACAAACCATGATCCGCTGGCTTAAAGCGGGCGCAGGTATCGCCTATGCACCATTAATGTGGGTGATAGAGGAGATTAAACGCGGCGAAGTGGAAGTGCTGTTCAAGAAATACCACTCTGATCCGCGCCCGGTATACGCGCTCTATACCGAAAAAGACAAAATGCCACTCAAGGTTCAAGTCTGTATCGATTATCTCACCGAATATTTTAAACGCGTCGCTGAGGTATATCAGGGCTATCGCTAACCTATCATTAGGCTTTTATTGATCAAGAAGCCTAATAACAATCCGACGGAAATCGGTTTCCAATCAAGACAAAAACTGTCTTTAAAAAATAAGAACTTTCTCTAATATAAATCACCAATAATAAGAAAACTCCTAATTCCAACCCTACCCTTAGCAATCACCGATTTCCCACAAATTGACCAAACAAGACGCAATCATTCTAATATATGGAATAGACGACGGCGCATAGAGTCCTATATATTTCAGATTGCATATAGCGCATTTGATAACCAAAAAGTGGTGCATATGTTTATATCAAAAAACTTGCTCGTATTTATTACCACGGTTCAAGAAGGCTCGCTAACCAATGCGGCCGTTAAATTATTCTCAACTCCGCCGCCGATGAGCAGGAGTATAAAAATACTTGAGGACGAACTGGGTTTCAAACTATTTACCCGCACAACAACTGGGCTTAAATTAACAGAAAAAGGCAGTAATTTTTATAAGGATATTATCCCCACATACACACGTTTAACCGAACTGAGTACCGCCTACAAAAGAGAAAAAAGTGGCACCATTAATATCGGGACTCATCAGTTAAAATCTGAGTATGCAGGTTTTATATGTGATTACTTTTTAGCTTTGAACAATTGCAATATTGAACTACAAGAAAACATAAATGATATAAATCAACTAGATACAATCCTAAGCACCAAAGAGATAAAAGATTGTGATTTAGACGTGAAATTAGTCACTCATTGCAAAGCCATTTTGTTATATGCCTCACATTTAGATGAATTGCCCGATAAGTATGAATACTTAAAACAGCTCCCTTTTTTACAAAGTAACATGTTTTCCGCATCATGCAGCTTTAAACAATATCTAGAACATATGAAACAGCAAGGGTACAGAGAAAAAATATTACATATAGATGATCAACGTGTTCGCTATAATTTGATTGAAAAAGGGGCGGGAATCTCCATTACTTCGGATGATTTTAATTTAAGAAAAGAGTCACACCACGTATCAAACATCAGCTTCGATAAAGATATTAATCTCGACATAAATTATTACTTATATTTTAAAAGCTCAGTTATTAGTAAGAAATTATTTATTCAGCATATACAGAAAAACTCTCGCCTTTTGTGGCAGGAGGAGAGAGTGATAAGTTAATCACATGTCATGATACCCATATAGCACTCAAGTGAGTTCTATTATCAGCATCTCCATAATCTAATCATATAGAGGTATTATATGCCAAATACAAACAGTCACTCGGTGTTAATTGAGACACAATTCGAAAATGAAATTAAGGCTCTGAATATTCCAGAATTTAATACCGCTTTCGATGTGGTGGCAGAAAGCCCCGCGCTATTTACTGAGCAGGTAGTGAAAGCCAATGGCTCGGCTGAAAAAGCACACATACTTTATCAGTGGGCGAAAGATGAAGTTGACCAAAAAATGCGGAGAAACGCGCGCAGCAATTACGCCATGACCCAGTGTTGCATGGCATCGCTAAACTCAATAGGCCGGAAGAGGCCACTCCCCAGCCAAGAACGGCATCACTGACAGGGGGGGATATTCCCGCGAGAGCAAATAAGTATGTTGCTCCGTCATCAATTCAATCAATGTTTTCTCCAGGCCGCTACTTGTGTGAGTTATACAACGTAGCCCAAGAGTTACATGGTAAAGAGAGTGCACTACATATTGATAAACGCCGCCCAGACCTGCAAAAACTGGTCTTGAGTGATAAGTTGATGCGGCAAGAGGTCTCTACGCTGGATATTTTGCTGGAAACATTGCAAAGCAAAGTGGCCTTGAGTGACCTCACCCAGCACGCCGGTAACCCAGCCGATGATTCATTTATCCTGCCCTATGATGACAATCTCACCATCATTAATGCCGTGCTCGAGAGTAAATCAACTAGCTTGCGCGATATCGCGGCCCAATTAAGCACCGGCGACACTCTGCAACCCCTGAAGTTAATTCCCGCGTTGGTACAAGAACAATTGGGGTTAAATTCGGCCAGCTATGATCTGATTAAAACCGAGTCACCACTGGATGAAAATAGCGGTAAACGGTTAGCTCACGTCACTCAACTCAGTATCAGCCAGCTTAAGGCACTGGTTGATAGTATTCGCGCCAATAGTGATGCCAGCAAAGAGCAGATTCTGGCATCACTCGCGGAATATGTGCGCTTACAGCGGAAATATGCACTCTCCGCCGAGCAATTCACCGCGATTGTCAGTACGCTAAACCAAAAAAACACAGATGATGAACCCAGTTTTCATCAGCAAATTTTCAGTCGCGCAGATGGCAGTGACATGGTGCCGACAGATGCGGTACTCAACTTTACACAGTCACAACCCCTGATTAACGCTGCATTAGGTGTGACTCAGGAGGAGTTACTGCGCATTGCAGAGAATTGCTTCGGTGTAGGTAAAACCGCCAATATTCAGATGGATGAGAAAAAATTCAGCCAGATCTATCGACTGGCTACCATCCCACGCCTGTTCGGCATGAGTTTTTCGCAAGCAGAAATATTATTTAGTTTAAGTCACCAACCTGAGGCGATAAAAAACCTCGCGGGCGGGAAAGTCGCGGTTATTCTGGATACTATCAATATGCTGGAAAATATTGTGCAGTGGATGAGCGAGCAAAAATTGGATCTTGCTGCACTCAATGCCATGATAACCCCTCAATACAGTACAGCCGCCACACCCGAGTTATTTAATTTCCTGTCTAATATTCATCACTCAATGGATAACCAAACCGACCCCGTATTATTGAAGCAGAGTCTGTGCCGCAGTTTGGCTGCCGGTTTTCATTTAAAAACCGAGGTCGTTGCCGGTTTGATCAGCTGGCTAGAAAATAATAATTCGGCTTTTACACTGGAGATATTTAGTAACGCCATCACTCAAGTATTTGCCGACAAACCCACCTTGGAAAAACTGGAGCAGAATCCAAGATTAGTGAAACAGTGCCAAGAACTCAGCCAATATGTTCTGATAGCACAATGGGCCAAATTGACGCAGCAAGATATTGAATTAATTCTGCACCCAAAATTATTCAGTGGTACTGAAACACCCTTGCATCCGAGTTTATCACTTTTAATCTTGCTGGCTGATTTTAAGGCCTGGCAACAGCAAGTGAAAGTTCCGATTGCAGAAGCTTTGCGTTATTTATCTTTGCTCGGTGATAATGATGACAATACCAATATAACTACACTAGCTGAAATTCATGGATGGGATCATCAGCAAACCATACATATAATTAATTACATTGAAATACACAAATACCCAAACAATATAAATCATAAATTTAAATTCCCAAATAGCTTTATTGATGTGAATGAATATTATAAGCACATCAGTCTGATTAATCAGGTTGATATAGATATCCCGCTTAACATTTCTTTAAATTTAATAGCATTAGCGACAGAGGATCGTAATCACCAAAATGGGATTTTAATTAAAGTTGTAGCAGAAAATTTAACTCATAAATTTTAATAAATCATCTCAACCAAAATAAATTCATAGGATATAACTTATGTCTAATGCTACCGTATTGAAAAAAATCAATGAGTCACGCCGTGATGCACTGGTCAATTATGCCATTGCGAATAAATCATTTGGCAAAAGTGATATTAATACCCCCGACGAACTGTACCAATATTTATTGCTGGACACCAAAATCGGCGGTGAGGTAAAAACGGCCAAAGTTGCCGAGGCGATCAGTAGCCTGCAACTCTATATTGAACGTAGTATAGAAGGTGTCGAGCCTGATACCGCAGCCGATAAAGTGGCAAAACACTTTAGCACTGATCAATTCCTGCATAACTGGAGCACCTATAATAAGCGCTATGCCCGCTGGGCGGGTAAAGAGAAGCTGAAATACTATGCTGCAGACTATATTGATCCCACCTTACGCTATAATAAAACCGAACTCTTTACCGCGTTCGAGCAGAGTATTAATCAGGGAAAACTGACTGAGAACGCCATTACCAAGGCGCTGCAAAAATATCTCATTCAGTATGATGAACTCTGCCATCTGGAGACCATCGCCCATGTTGAGGTCAGTGAGAAAAACACCCATTACTTTATTGGCCGCAGTCAACACACCCCTTATCAATATTTTTGGCGCTCGTGCCGCAAAGCCAATCAGGTCAAGGAAGGTTACATTTGGTCAGAGTGGAAAAAGGTCAATATCAACATTGACCCATTAAAACAGAGTTTTATTCGTCTATTCTGGAACGACAATAGACTCTATATTTACTGGCCAAGTACTGAAGAGATCACCAAGTCAGGGGGGGGTAAAGAAACGCACAACTACCACAATTTCTCTTATAAAAATGATGATAACACTTGGGTGGCATTACATAAAAGAGAAGCAGGTAAATATAACAAATTAGATATGCAAAAAACACCACCAGCGCCGATAATTACTTTATCAAAAATAGATAAAATATATAACATTAAAAATCCAGACGGTTTTACTGCATCAGGAGAAATAGAAATATTTAGAAATGGTCCAGACGCTGATGTAGTTCCAATAAGTATTGAAATAATTAAAAAATTCACTATGGTCGATTGTTTTTTTGCGAAAAAAAACATTGATAAAATAGTAATTAATTATGATGATGGGAGTTCGAAAGAAATAGAAAACTCACCTTCACGCATTGAAGTAAGGAATAAAAAATTAACCTCTATTTATTACATAATACATTTTGAAACTGATGAATTCACTAAAACGTCCAATGAAATCATCACTAACATTCCGGTTAATTTAACTTCTCCTAACTCCTTACCTTTACTGGGTAAGCTACAGGAGGAGGCTAATGCGCTCTTAGATTATAAAGTCCAAGAGAGTCAGGTCGGATTGACTGCTTTTAACGAGTCCTACGGTATTTATCTGTGGGAGCTGTTTTTCCATATTCCTCTTCTGGCCTCCGCCCGCTTCCTGACTGAGCAACGTTTTGATGATGCCGAGCGCTGGTTAAAATTCCTGTTTAATAGCGCCGGTTATCGCAATGGGAGTGGTCAATTACAGCAAGATGGGGGCAACACTCGTTACTGGAATATTTTGCCGCTGCAAAAAGATAAAGATTGGGATAGCAGTACCACGCTAGCCACCACTGATCCTGATGTGATCGCCATGAATGATCCCATGCAGTATAAGCTCGCGGTATTTATGCGCACGCTGGATGTGCTCATTACCCGAGGGGATCAAGCCTATCGCCAGTTGGAGCGGGACACACTGGTGGATGCCAAAATGTATTACATTCAGGCCAGCCAATTACTGGGGGCACGGCCCGTCATCCCAATCTCACATGACTGGAAAAACCTGAGTCTAAAAGCCACAGCAGAAGCCGCAGACCGCCACTTCTTGCCGCCCTACAACGAAGTACTGCTCGCCTATTGGGATAAGCTGGATATCCGGCTGTATAACCTGCGCCACAATCTGAGTTTGGAGGGGCAACCTCTGCACTTGCCGCTATTTGCGACGCCAATCGATCCAAAAGAGTTGCAGCGCCAGCACAGTGCTGGGGCGGGTATCAGCACCTCCCTCAACAAGATTGCGGCGAGCACCAGTGTGTACCGCTTCCCTCTGTTGTTGGAACGCGCCAAAAGTGCCGTCGGCTCCGTGATGCAATTTGGCAATACGCTACAAATGGCATTGGAAAAACAAGATAGCGAGGCACTGGGCTTGCTGCTACAGCAACAGCAGCAGCAAGTGCTGAAGCAAACCCGCGATCTCCAAAATACTAATATCGCCATCCTGCAAAGCAGCCGCGCCGCCACTGAAGTGGTGAAAAAAGGGGCTGAAGCACGGCGAGATTACTATAAGCAACAGGTTAACAACGGCATTTCCAGCAATGAGCAAAAAGCGCTAGAGATGCGCATCGCGGCACAAGCTCTTGGGCTGACGGCCATTGTGCCTCTGACGGTAGGTGGGGCGTTAGATACTGCGCCGAATATCTTTGGTCTGGCCGACGGCGGTTCCCATTGGGGGGCGATAACTCAGTCCATCAGTTGGGGCATCCAGATAACGGCGGGTAGCCTTGATCAAGGGGCGGGGATACAAGAGATCAAAGGCAACTATGCCCGCCGTGCTGAAGAGTGGCAGTTGCAGAAAACACTGGCCGAGCAAGAGGTGGCGCAGTTGCAAGCGCAGCTCACCGGTCTGGTGCTGCAAATCTCGATGGCGGAAAAACAGCGCAATCTGGCGGAGATGGAGCAATCCCACGCCTTGGCGATCTACCAAATGCAGACCACCCGCTTTAGCGGCAAAGAGCTGTACAACTGGATGGTTGGCCGCCTGTCTGGCCTCTATTACCAACTGTTTGATGCCGCTCAACCGCTGTGCCTGATGGCAAAAAGTGCACTGGAGCGCGACATTGACACCAGCAAAACCCAGCAGTTGTTCTCCAATGCGGGTTGGAATGACCTGTATCAGGGTCTGCTGGCAGGTGAAGATCTGATGCTGAATCTGCAAAAAATGGAAAATATCTGGCTGACCGAAGACCAGCGCGCGCTGGAAGTGGAGCGGACAATTTCACTGGCGGAGATCTATCAAAAGTCAGCCAATTTTAACTTAAGCGAAAAAGTCGCGGATTACGTCAGCAGCACAGGGGCAGAGGAGGAGGTAGGTGATAGCGGCAATGGCGTCAGCATCAAAGATGACATCTTAAGCGCCTCCATCAAAATCAGTGAGTTGGCGCTAATGGATGACTATCCAGCCAACATGCATTTAGGCGAAAAACGTCGCATCAAACAGATCAGCGTCACCCTCCCCGCCCTGTTAGGCCCATATCAGGATGTGCAAGCGACATTGAGTTATGACGGCAGCTATAGCGGGCTGGCAAATGGCTGTACCGCGATGGCAATTTCGCGCGGCATGAATGATAGCGGCCAGTTCCAGTTGGACTTCAATGACGGCAAATATCTGCCCTTTGAAGGAATTGATATTAGCGACCAAGGCGCACTGGTACTGCGCTTCCCGAATGCAACTGCCAAGCAACAAGGGCTGCTGCAAAGCCTGAGCGACATCATTTTGCATATTCGCTACACCATTCGTTCCTGATAACACCGTCACTTAACCAAACAGGCCGCCATCAAGGTGGCCTGACAGGAGTCCATTATGGAAAACAACAAACAGCACGTGGGTGTCGCGCCATTATCGCTGCCTAAAGGGGGCGGGGCGATTGCAGGGATGGGAGAGTCGTTGGGGGCTATCGGCCCAAGTGGGCTAGCCAGTTTAACGGTACCTTTACCGATTTCGGCGGGTCGCGGCTATGCGCCGGGGCTGGCACTGAGTTACAACAGCGGCAGCGGTAACAGCGCCTTTGGCTTGGGCTGGCAACTGGGCATCCTGTCGATACGCCGCCGTACCAGCCATGGCACCCCCCATTATGATGAACGCGATGAATTTATCGGCCCAAATGGCGAGGTGCTGATCGCGGTTTCAGCCACAGATGAAACCTCAAAAGATACCCGCTACACGTCTGCCGATTTTACTGTCACCCGCTATCAGCCGCGCATTGAGGGGGGATTTGACCGCATAGAGCTATGGCACCCGCAAGACTCAACCTCCGGCCTGACCCCATTCTGGCTCATTTACACCGCCGAGGGTCAGCAGCATTGTCTGGGCAAATCCGCACAGGCGCAGATCGCCGCCCCTGAAAACCCAAGCCATATTGCCGAGTGGTTGCTGGAAGAGTCAGTCTCATCGACGGGCGAACATATCTGCTATGACTACCAGAGCGAAGATAGTCGCGGTATTGATGCGGCAGAGGAGGCAGTCCACCCACACGCCACTGTTCAGCGCTATTTGCAGCAGGTGCGCTACGGCAATCTACACGCCAGCGACACCCTGTACGCCTTCAAAAAACCCGCAGCGGCGGAGGATAAGTGGCTGTTTACACTGGTATTGGATTATGGTCAACGGCCAAATAGTTTGTCGGTGGTGCCACAGTACCCTGCCACAGCCCAATGGCCATGCCGCCAAGATCCCTTCTCTCGCTACGAATATGGCTTTGAGCTGCGCACCCGTCGCCTCTGCCAACAAGTGCTGATGTTCCATAACCTAAAACTGCTTTCTGGTGATACCAACCAAAGCGAGGCGGCGCTGGTCGCCCGTCTGCGGCTGAACTATCTGGTCAGCCCCTATGCCACCCAGCTCATCAGTTGCCAGCAAGTCGCCCATGAGGAAGACGGCACGGCGCTCACTTTGCCGCCACTGGAGTTCGACTATCAGCCCTTCCAGCCAGAGACAGGAGAGAGCTGGCAAGCCATGCCCGAATGGGACAAATTTAATGCCTATTATCAGTTGGTTGACCTTAACGGTGAAGGGTTGCCGGGCATGTTATACCAAGATAACGGCAGTTGGCGCTATCACCCGCCAGTGCGGCAAGCCGACAGCGAAAATGGCGTCAGCTATGGCCAAGGGCAAGTGCTGCCCAAAATCCCGGCCCTGCAAAAGAACGCCAGTTTGATGGATATCAATGGCGATGGGCGGCTGGATTGGGTGGTCAGTCAGCCGGGGGTGGCGGGTTACTTTAGCCGCACCCCCGATGAGAGCTGGACACAATTTACCCCGCTATCCGCCTTGCCCGCCGAATATTTCCACCCGCAGGCGCAACTGGCGGATTTGATTGGGGATGGCATCTCTGATCTGGCCTTAATCGGGCCGAAAAGTGTGCGTCTGTATACTAACCAGCGTGATGGTTTTGCTGCCGCGCAACAGGTCTACCAAGATCCCGCGATTGCTCTACCAATCCCCGGAGCCAGTGACGCCGAGTTAGTCGCGTTCAGTGATCCTCTGGGCAGCGGGCAACAACATTTACTGCGAGTGCGCCACAATAGTGTCACCTGCTGGCCGAATCTCGGTCATGGGCACTTTGGCAAACCCATTACCCTGAGCGGTTTCAGCCAGCCCGCAGAGAGTTTCAATCCACAGCAAGTGTGGCTGGCGGATATCGACGGCTCCGGCACAGTGGATTTGATCTACGCCAACCGCGATCACCTGCTGATTTATCGCAATCAGTGCGGTAATGCCTTTGCCGAACCGCTGACCTTGCCCCTGCCGCACGCGGTGCGCTATGACCATAGCTGCCAACTGACACTGGCTGATGTGCAAGGTCTGGGGGTCACCAGCTTATTGCTGAGTGTGCCGCATATGGCGACCCGCCATTGGCGCTATGATTTCGTCGCTGCCAAGCCCTATCTGTTATGCACCGTCAATAACAACATGGGGGCTGAGAGCCGATTAGCCTACCGCAGCTCCGCCCAGTTCTGGTTGGATGAAAAAGCCGCGGCGGCGAGTCAACATCAAAAAATCGCCTGCGGCCTGCCCTTCCCGCTGCATCTATTGGCCTCAACCACGCAATTTGATGAAATCACTGGCAACAGCCTGTGCCAGCAAGCCACTTACTCTCACGGTTTTTATGATGGCGTGGAGCGCGAATTCCGAGGTTTTGGCCGGGTAGACACACGGGATACCCACGCTGATGCGCAAGGTTCGGCCATTGAGCGCACACCGCCCTCCCTCAGTCGTAGCTGGTTCCATACTGGTCGCGCAGGTGATGAGAGCCGCTATCAGGCCGAATATTGGCAAGGTGATGAGCACACTTATGCATTGGGTGACACCCGTTTTACCACTTTCAATCCCTCCACTGAAAGTGATGACTTACTGCCCGCCGCCCCGCCAGTGCCGCACTATTGGTTGGCTCGAGCACTGAAAGGGAGCCTGTTGCACAGCGAGCTATATGGTTTAGATGACAGCGGACAAGATGATGTGCCTTACACCACCAACAGCAGCCGCTATCAGGTGCGGTTGGTGGTGGTCAGCGGTAACGAGCAAGCGTCACCCATCGTGATGCCATTGCCGCTAGAGCAACTCAGCTACCACTACGAACGTATCGCCCAAGATCCACAATGCAGCCAGCAGATTGTGATACGCAGCAATATCTATGGTCATCCGCTGCACACCGTGGCGATTAATTATCCACGCCGCCCACAGGAAAGTGTCACCCCCTACTCTTGGTTAGCGGCCGACCACTGGGCCAGTAGTTATGACGAGCAGCAACAGTGGCTGCGCCTCAGTGAAAGCCAGCAGGCTTACCAGAATATTGTCGAGGAGCGCGGCTTATTGCTCGGCCTGCCATGGCGGCAGCGCAGTGATGTACTGACCTATGCGGCTGAGGTAGTTCCGGTTAATGGCCTGAGCTACGAAATCGTCGCCGATAAAAAAACGGCCCTCGGCACCCCACTTGAGCAGTGCTATACGGGTCAAAACGAGCTGTTTTATCACCCAGAATATCAACTGCAAGGGCTGGTCATCGGCAGTGAAAGCGCCGAATTTGATGCTATCTCGCTCACGACGTTGGATACCTTGTTCCCCAACGATAAAGAGCGAGATGAGCAGCTCATCGCCGCCGGTTATCAGCTAGCTCCGCGCCTGTTCGCCCAAGCAGGTGAGTCGGATGTCTGGGTGGCGCGTCGTGGGTTAGCGGACTATTTTGATGCCAGCCAGTTCTATCGTCCTGAAAAACAACGCAGTTCTGCGTTGGTCGGTTATAGCCAACTGCATTGGGATGAGACCCAATGTGCGGTGATCACCCTCACCTTGGCTGATGGCAGCACCACCCACGCCGACTATGACTACCGCTTTATCACGCCGTATCTGCTGACGGATATCAATGATAACCAGCATTTCATTGCACTGGATGCTTTGGGCCGAGTGACCTCTTCGCGCTTCTGGGGAAGCGAACTCCATGGCGATGAAGTGGTGGAGAGCGGCTTCAGCCACCCCTCAGCGAAATCCTTCACCCCTCCCACGAGCATTGACGAGGCTATCGATGCGGAATCCGACACTCTGCCAGTGGCGCAATTCTCAGTTTATCAGCCCTTTAGCTGGATGAGAAAACCGCACCACGCGGTGGTAGATGAGTGGCTCGACGAGTTGAACAACAAGCAGCAAGGACAGAATAAGCTGGCCTTAACGCGGGAAATATTAATCAACAGCCAGTTCATCACCGAAGAGGGCTATCTCTGCGCACTTGGCTCGCGCCGTTGGTTGCAGCAGAGCCAATACCGATTAAGTGAATTCATGACCATGGAGATAAATTCGCCATGGCGCTCCCCGCCTCATGCCATGACGGTGGTCACTGATAGCTATGATCGCAATACCCAAACACAGCAGCATCAGCAAGTGATTGTTTACAGTGATGGTTTTGGCCGCACACTGCAAGCGGCGCAGCGAGTGGAAGCGGGCGAGGCGTATCTCCGTAATGAAGATGGCAGCTTATCTCACGATGGCAATGGGTTAATCGTCGCCGCTGCCCAGCAGCGCTGGGCCGTCTCTGGCCGCGTCGAATATGACAACAAAGGGCTGGCAGTGCGGGCTTATCAGCCCTACTTCCTCAATGACTGGCGATATATCAGTGATGATAGCGCCCGCAAAGAGGCCTATGCCGATACCCACCGCTATGACCCACTCGGGCGCGAGTCTCAGGTCATCACCGCCAAAGGCTACCTGCGCCGAACGCAATACTTCCCGTGGTTTGTGATCAGCGAGGATGAGAACGATACCGCTGCCGAACTCATTGAAAATAAGCATTAACAGGCTAAGTCACTTCCCTGCCTGCCATGGACGGCGGTCAGAGTCACTGATGCTGACAGAGAGAGGTAGACAACATGTCCTTTCTGAGTGATGGCGATAGCTTTGTCCTGACTTGGGCCATTATCGGCCTGCTTTCTGCCTGGGGCGGTCTGGTGCGGTACATCTTGGATAAAGATAACGAAGAGGACGAATGGAGTTGGGTCGCCGTCATCAGTCAAGTGATTGTTTCCGGCTTTACTGGATTGATTGGTGGCCTGTTCTCCTTCGAAAGTGGCGGCAGCCGCTATATGACATTCGCCATTGCTGGCTTGTTTGGTGCCATGGGCAGCACCGCATTGCAATATATCTGGAACCGATTTTTTGGCCATCAGGCCCCCCCTAAATAACTAAGAGAGGAAGCTATGTCCGACGACAAACCCCAATTTCGCTTTGGACAGATCAGTGAGCATAACTTGCGCAACGTACACCCAGATTTAGTGCTGATCGTCCGCCGCGCCCTGACCTTGAGCACGGTCGATTTTCGTGTCATCGAAGGTATACAAACCGCTGAGCGCCAGCGCCAACTGGTGCGCAACGGCAGCAGCAAGACCCTGAATAGCCGCCATCTGACTGGCCATGCGGTGGATTTGGCCCCGCTGATCAACAACAAAATCCCGTGGGAGGATTGGGGGGCGTTTCATCAGGTCGCCAAGGCCATGAAGCAGGCCGCACTAGAGATGGAGCTGCCGCTGCAATGGGGCGGCGACTGGAAGAGCTTTAAAGATGGCCCACATTTTGAGCTGCCGAGAGAGGTCTACCCATGAGCTATTTACGCATCTTTTCGATACTGGGCAAAACCATTCTGTCACTGGTGGTGGTCGCCATCATGATGTGGCTAGTTCAGACCGGACGAACACTGGAAAAACTCAATCAGGAGAATGTGGCGCTAAACAAGCAAATTGTGCAGTTTGGAGAGATTAATCAAAAACTTAACAATCAAATCTTACTGACAACCGCCTATCTCCAAAAAGCGCAGGAGCTGGACCGTGTCGAAGGGGAAAAAAGCAGTGAACTACAAAAGCGCCTGCGTGCGGCACAAAAAGGTCACCCCTGTGCTGATGAGCCTGTGCCTGCTGATGTTATCCGCATGCAGCAACAAGCCATCGGTAACGGTAAATGAGTGCTTACCCTTCCCGGTGGCCCTATTACCGCCCTGCCAAATGCCAGCATTTAATGTGAAGGTTTGGGGGGATTATCCGCAATATGTAGAGCAGACCCGCTTGGCGCTGACCCGCTGCAATACCAGTCGTGAGTCTGCACTGCTTTTTTTACAACAGCAAAAACAATGAATTAAGGAGTTACACCATGACTAAAATGTTACCGACCGACTTATGCGAACAGACCCCCGCTATCGCCATCAGTGATAATCGTGGGCTAGCCATTCGCGCACTGGCCTATAACCGCATTCACTCCCGTGATGTGCCTGACCAATTGATCACCCGAAACCGCTATAACGCCCTCGGGCAGTTGGTCGCCAGCCGTGATCCGCGCCTTGAGATCGATAACTTCCGCTACCACCACACGCTCAGTGGGGCAGCACTGCATACCGACGGCGTTGATAATGGCACGTCGGTGCAACTGGCTGATATTGAAGGCCGACCCTTGCTCAGTATGGATGCCAAACAGACCCGCCATTGGGTCGCCTATGAGCCAGCACTGGGCCGCCCGCTTGAGCACCAGCAGCAAACCCAAGGGGGGCTGAAAACAATTACCGACCGCTTTTTCTATGGTGAAAACAGCAAGTTAGATAAAGCCAGTAATCTCAACGGCCAGTGCATTCGCCATTACGACACGGCTGGCCTGCATCAGGTAATTAGCCTGTCAATCACCGCCACCCCGCTGCAACAGCAGTTCCGCTTACTGACGGATACCCTCGGGCCAGTGGATTGGTTTGGTGAAGAGCAGAGTTGGGCTTCCCGGCTCAGTGGTGAATCTTTTGTCACCCGCAGCACCACTGATGCCCTCGGCCAGTTAATCACCCAGACGGATGCCAAAGGCCATACTCAGCGCATGGCCTATAACCGCGCCGGGCAACTGTTCAGCAGTTGGCTAACACTGAATGGGGGCCGCGAGCAGGAGATTGTGCGCTCACTCACCTACTCCGCTGCCGGACAAAAACTGCGCGAAGAGGGTGGCAATGGGGTGGTCACTGAATATCGCTATGAAGCTGAAACCCAACGCCTGATTGGCATCAAAACCACCCGTCCGGCGCAGAGTGAGCGGCCCACCCTGTTGCAAGACTTGCGCTACGATTATGACCCGGTCGGTAACATTCTTGCCATCCATAATGATGCCGAAGCCACCCGCTTCTACCGCAATCAGAAAATCGTGCCGGAAACCACTTACCGTTATGATGCGTTGTACCAACTGATTGAGGCCACAGGGCGCGAATCGGACAGCAACAGCGCGCAAAGTGCCAATCTCCCCGCCTTAAGTTTGCTGACCGACAGCAATCAGTATGTCAATTACACCCGCCGTTACACCTATGACCGTGCCGGTAATTTACTGAAAATTCAGCACGTCGGGGCCAGCCAATACAGCACCCACATTACCCTTTCTGATAGCAGCAATCATGGTATTCAACAGCAAGATGGATTGACCGCCGCCGATATCCGCAGTCAATTCGATGCCGCTGGCAATCAGCAGCAATTACAGCCGGGCCAGCCGCTGCAATGGGATGCACGCCATCAGTTGCAGCAGGTCACTACAGTGAAACGCGGGGCGGAAAACAGCGCCAGTGATGACTATGAGAGCTATCTGTACGGCAGCGATGGCATGAGGGTGGTCAAACAAAGCATTCAGCACACCAATAACACCGTCCAAACGGCGAAAGTCACCTACCTGCCGGGGCTGGAGCTGCGCACCCGCCATCAGGGTGCCGAGCTAACCGAAGATTTTCAGGTCATTACCCTTGGCGCGGCGGGTCGGGCGCAGGTGCGAGTCTTACTGTGGCAGCAGGGGAAACCGGAGGGGATTGATAACAACCAGTTGCGCTACAGTTTTGATAATCAAATCGGCTCCAGTTTATTAGAGCTGGATACTCACGGCGATATTATCAGTCAGGAGGAGTATTACCCGTTCGGCGGCACCGCCGTCTTCGCCGCCCGTCATACCCTCGAGGCGAAATACAAAACCATCCGTTATTCCGGCAAAGAGCGCGACGCCACCGGGCTATATTATTATGGCTTCCGTTATTATATGCCGTGGCTGGGCAGATGGTTAAGTGCCGATCCGGCAGGGACAGTGGATGGGCTGAATTTATATCGGATGGTGAGGAATAATCCGGTGGGGTTGATGGATGAGGATGGGTTGTCACCTGGTGTAAAATACAATTTTATCTCTAAGGGATATGATACATTGGCAGACATTGGTAAGCGCCAGAATATAAAGCACTTCACTCAAGCGAAGAGAATTGTAACTAACTCCTATCTTGACGCTAATAGTATTATTAAATCAGCCATCGAGAAATTAAATGATAACTCGCTCGAAACAACTCAAGTTTTAGAGAGTTTCTTTGGTGTGCTTTCTCCATCAGAAAATTCCAGATTACTTATATCTTTAAATGAAATATTTAATAACATAAGTGAATCAATATTAGAACTTAAATATGTTGGTGGGAAAGCCGTACGATTCTTTGAAAATACTGGAGATAGAAAATCAGTGGCAGCCGTCACTCGTGCTGCAGGACAAAAGACTGCCCAAGCTAATATATTCATTTCTGCAGATATATTTCTCACACTTAATGCAATAAAAAGATCACATACCATTATACATGAAACATCACATTTAAATGGTTCAGAAGACTACTTTTACACACACAAGATAAGCAATAATGAATCTTATTCAATAACATCTACAGACTTACTCAATTTAGAACATCACAGTAAAAAATTATATGCTACAAATATTAAGCAGAACTATAAGGAAAACCTAAAAGAAACTTTGAGTAAGAACAGAATTGAGAATAAAGATGGATTTATTTCAATTACAGGCACATCCGATCTTGATTCGGCGATGGTGAAGTTCAAAACAAGTGATAGGAAAAGAGTTGATGTAATCTCTCACAATGCTGATTCATTAGCCGACTTATCCTTTATCCTTGGTAAAAAATACCTTTTAAGTAAAAAGAAATAACCCCTGACATTAGCAATAACCGGGTGGGAATAGGAGAATAAAGAAACTATACAGGAGCCTAAATTAAATTTACCCAAATGGCCTCTAATCATAGAGGCCATCGAAACTTATATTGAAAGTAGTAATGACCACCGAAAACTTACGCCGTGCCACCCACCGTCAGATTATCCAACTTCAATGTCGGTTGGCCGACACCCACTGGCAGGCTTTGGCCCTCTTTGCCACAGACGCCGACGCCTTTATCCAGCGCCAGATCGTTGCCGACCATCGAGATCTGCTGCATCGCTTCAATACCGGAGCCAATCAGGGTCGCGCCTTTCACCGCGCGGGTGATTTGGCCTTTCTCGATTAAATAGGCTTCCGAGGTGGAGAACACAAACTTGCCGGAAGTGATATCCACCTGACCGCCGCCAAAGTTCGGTGCGTAAAGGCCATATTCCACACTGGCGATGATCTCTTCGGGGGTCGATTTGCCCGCTAACATATAGGTGTTGGTCATACGCGGCATAGGCAAGTGCGCGTAAGATTCACGGCGGCCATTCCCCGTTGGGGCAACGCCCATGAGTCGTGCGTTCAACTTATCCTGCATATAGCCTTTCAGAATACCGTTTTCGATCAATACGTTGTATTGACCCGGCACCCCTTCATCGTCGATAGCCAATGAGCCACGGCGGCCTTGTAGGGTGCCATCATCCACCACGGTACACAGCTCGGAGGCGACCAATTTGCCCAGTTGTCCGCTGAAAACAGAGCTGCCACGGCGGTTGAAATCACCCTCTAAACCATGGCCGACCGCTTCATGTAACAGAACGCCCGGCCAACCTGCACCTAATACGACCGGCATGGCACCGGCTGGCGCGGCAATGGCAGACAGGTTAACCAGCGCCATTCTGACCGCTTCGTTGGCAAAGTTATCCGCCCGCACTTCGCCGTCAACCATCTCCAGAAAGTAGTCATAGCCGAAACGGCCACCGCCACCGCTGGCACCGCGTTCGCGCTTGCCATCATCTTCCACCAAAACGCTGACTGACAGACGTACCAGCGGGCGCACATCAGCGGCCAGTGTACCGTCAGTGGCAGCCACCAGAACCTGCTCATAGATGCCCGTTAAGCTAGCGCTCACTTCCTGCACCCGCTTATCGGCGGCGCGTGCGACTTTATCGACACGGTGCAACAGCGCGATTTTGTCCTCCCGCGACAAGCTTTGCAGTGGGTCCAGCAATGGGTAGAGCGCTTGGTAAGGAACCTCACCCAATGTATGGACTTTGCCATTGCCAGATTCACGCACAATACTGCGTGCCGCATGGGCGCTTTGCTGCAAGGCGTTCAGGGTAATTTGGTCTGCATAGGCAAAGCCGGTTTTTTCACCGCTGACTGCACGTACACCCACGCCCTGATCAATATTGTAAGAGCCATCTTTGATGATGCTGTCTTCCAACACCCATGCCTCGTGGTAGCTGGACTGGAAATACAGGTCAGCATAATCGAGGCGACGTTCGGCCAACTGCCCCAATACTGAGAACAAATCCTGATGGTTCAGCTTGTTAGCAGCGAGTAACTGCTCACTGACAAACGAGAGGCTCATAGTTTTCACTCTTTAATTAGATGATGGTTTATGCGATGACGGCACCAGCGGCGCTAAGAAGCGATTATGCTGCAATACCGGCATTTGATTACGGATGGTTTTCAAACCTGTGGTTTCAATTTTGACTTTTAAGGCAGCAACCGCATCGGGGTTCTGTCCCAATATTTTGCCCCAAGCATCGACCGCCATGGTGTGGCCCCACGTGCGGCGAGTGGCACCGTGCCGCCCAACTTGGGCTGCGGCCAAAATCACGCACTGGTTTTCAATTGCCCGCGCACGCAATAATATTTCCCAGTGCGCTTCGCCAGTCATTTTGGTAAAGGCGGCTGGGACGGTAATAATCTCAGCGCCCTGCGCCCGTAAAGCTTGGAACAAGCCGGGGAAACGCAAGTCATAGCACACCGTCATACCTAAGCGGCCCACTGGCGTGTCCACGACCGTGATCTCTTGCCCTGCCTGATAGGTATCTGATTCACGATAACGACCATGAATGTCGTTGATATCCACATCAAACATATGAATTTTATCATAACGCGCTTTGAGTTCACCTTGGTCATCAAACAGTAAGCTACTGGTGGTGATCAGATCCGGTGACTCGCGGCTTATCATCGGCATCGAGCCGATTTGAATCCAGACACCATAGCGGCGAGCCATTTCCCGCACTTCTTGTTGCAATGGCCCGTCATTGTGCTGTTCTGCATGGTGGCGATAAGAGGCAGCATTGGCAAACAACAATGCATTTTCCGGCGTCAGAACCAGCTTAATACCCGAGTTTAACTGTTTGATCTGTTGCTCAATTTGAGCCAAATTGTCACGGGTATTTTCACCACTGCATAACTGCAATAATGCAACATTGGCATTTTTCATGGCGCCTTACTCTCCTTTAACTGACGTAATACTTCATGGATGGTCGGTTGGTCCAAACTACCGGTAATTTGGTAGCGAATCAGCGAGACCTTGCTCCATAATGGCCCTAAAATCTTCGATGCGGCGAATACCGCAGCCCCCACCACCGGATTGATTGCAAAGGCGGTGGCGACACCGACGGTAGCCGAAATCTCTGGCGTGATAACTGCTTCCATGTCAATTTGGCGTTTCACCAAGTCCACATTACCGCTCATGCCAATATCGGCGGCTAAGCCATCTACCACTAAATCATTGGTGTGCATAACACCATTTTTGATATTGGCCGTGCCGCGAATAGAATCAAACGCGAAGTCACGACTAAACGTATCACTAAAGTCGAGCTGTAGCTTACGTAATAGTGCGTCGAAGCTGACCAGCCGCAGTAGCTGTCCAGCACGCCCACCGCCGAGATCCGTCAGTAGCCCTCTCCCCAATCTACTCTTTAACGTCCCGTTTAGGGTATTAATCTGTGGCTGCCACAGCACACCACGCCAATTAACCTCGGCGCTGATATCAAATGAGGCGTCTTTTATGGGGGTCGACAGGCCAAAGAATGAGATGGTCTCATCGATTTTTGGCCCTGTCAGCGCCACGTTGAGCGTGGTTTTATCACCCGCACTCCCTTGCTGCCACTGCCCGCTAATTTTCGCCCGCCCGTTACCCGCTTCAATCAGGCCATTGGTCAGCGTCAAAATATCGCCTTTGGGGGTCAGATCCGCATTAATCCGCCCGATATTCTGCCCCAAAATCCAGCAAGCTTTACAACGCAATTGCAGGGCTGGCCAATCGCGGAACGAGATTTTACTGGGGCTTTCAGGTGGCTGCAACGCCGCTTGCGCCAGCGGCTCTTTCGCCTCACTCGCTGCCCACTGCGGGTTGTAATAGAGATAATCGATATCCGCGTGCCATATCCCATGATCCTCCATCAGCAGGCTACCCGTGACCTCCTTGCCTTTTGCTGTCACTTTGGTGCCCGTGAGCAGTGGCTCGACCCACAGTGTCAGTTGATGCCAAGCCTGCCCACCGACCAACAATTGCGGCGTCTCCAATATCAGCCGCTTAGGGAGAGTGACACTGGCACTGCTGCCCTTAATTTTAGGTTGCGCAGATGAGGCTAAAGGCGCACTCACCGTTGCCAATTCCGGTGCCAGCAAGGTCAGCCAGCGCTCACCGTCCAATGGCGGCAACTTGAGTACCAGCGCTTTATCCTCCGGCAACGTGGGGACTTTTTGGGTGTCGTTTTGCCAGATAGCCCGCGCCAGCTCGACATGATCTTTTTGCAGCAACCATTGGCTATTGAAATGGTTGTTACTCCCCGCACTGCCCGACAGCATAAATGAATCCAATCCGCCGATAACCTGTACATGAAGCGGTAATGCCTGACCACCTATTGTATCTAGCGGCGGGGGTAAGTGACTGCTCACTTTCTTTAGGTCCGCCGTGACGTCAATTTTATAATCTGGCTTGCCATTCTTAGGCAATTGCACCGCAACTTTGCCTTGCCAATGGGCGCTACCAGTGAGCAGTTTCGCCACCTCATCCGGCACGCCCGGTAATTTGGCCGGTAGCCAATCCCCCTGTAGCCCGACATTCACCAAAAAGTTCTTTGGCTGCTCTTGGGTGGTGAAATCAACCGTCAGCGGCTGCCCAAACCAGTTGGCTGATAGGGTATCGCTATCGAGATTGCCATCATTGAAGCGAAACTTGCCGCTGATATTTTCCAGTTGGCTCTGCAACGGCTTTACCAGCAGGCTGTTATTATTCAGTGTTACTTCACCGCTGGCATGGGTGATGCGCCCCTCTTCCAACGGAATATCTAGGTGTAAGCGCCCACTAACCTTACCACCCACCTGTAGCTCTTCCAGCGTTTCAGCGACCGAATCATGGAGCGGCGTCGTGGTAAAGTAGTCATGGACATCGCGCCCTTCACCAATCACCTCAGCATCGACATAGAGTTTCTCTTTCAGGTAATCGGGAATGATGGCGCTGATATTACTGCCAGTGACATTACCCAACATCGCATGGGGCGCGTCCATCCATAGACCTTCATTGAGGAAATTCAGGTCGATAGCTAAATTCTCTAATGCAGGCCAATCCGGTTGGAATTGGAAGGTAGCGTGACGCAGCGGCACATAAACCTGAAACTGGCCCTCTTTATGTTTATAAGGAAAATCATGAGGATTGCCGTTATAGACCAGTGTGGCGTTGTCTACCTGCCCACCCTGTAACGCCTCGGTCAGATAATCCGCCAGCTTTTTGCCCATCAGGGGTTCTGGGAAGTAGCGCCACGCCTCGGTGGCATCATACAGGCGGATACCGGTCAGGATTTTCAGCCAAGGCTGCCCTTTATCTGGCTGCTGATAGCGGAAACTGCCGTTGCCCCACAGCGATTTTGCCCTCACATCCAACTGGTCACTCCACAACTCCCAGCCCTTATCATCCACCCGCCAGTTCACGGCTCCGCTGGCCTGACTCACTTCCAATGGTGCACGGAACATATCGCCATAAGGTAAGGTGCTGTTTTTAAGGTTAATATCTAGCTGCCCCTGCTCGGCAGAGCCGCTTAAGCTCCCGGCGAAGTTATTCACGCCCGGCAGCAGCGCCCAGTGTTGCCAGCTAATATCGTGCCATTTGGCCTGAAAACGGCTCTTTTCCGGCTGACTGATAGGAATATCTAATGCCAGCGCATCAACAATTCCTTGTGGGCGTAAGTCAGCCCAGCGATTCATTAATTCAGGGGTAAAAAGTGACAAGGTGGGGAGTAGCGGCCCCACACGTTCTAGCTGAATATTGGTGGCGCGAATGCGTAATTCTTGGGATTGGTCTGGGCCAATAAATTGGGTGTTCTCAGGTAACCACAGTGCAGAGAGCTGCCCTTGGGGCCAAGCTTGCCCATCGGTTTTAAGGCTCAACTGCGGTGCATCAATTTGCCAACCATTGCCCTGACGACGGCCTTCCAGCACAAAATTGTCAACAGCTAGCTGATGACTTTTGTCAGCAACCGTCCAATTGGCTTGTCCCTGACTCAGCAGAACATTGCCACTGTAGACTTCGCCACTTTTAATACTCAGCCAAGCCGCCAGACTGAATTCAGCACTGTCCAGCCCAGTATTGTTGTGCAACCAGCGGCTAATCCATGGTTTTAGATCGATATTATCGGCCTGCATGTAGACCGTGCCATTATTTAAAATGCCCTGATTATCATGCAGGTCCATTCTTACCATCACCACACCGTGCTGACCATTAATGGTCGAAAGGCTGATTTGCCCCTCAGCGCGATGCCGATTACGGGAATTAAGCCAAGTCAGTTGCGGGATCTCGACTTCGGCACGAGGGCCAGAGGGGGTGAGGAATGAAATACGGCTATTGCGCAGGTCGAAATGGTCCAACTGGCGCAGGAAAATATCCGTGATATTGCCGGTTTCAAGGTTACGGCTGCTGTTTTGCTGCTCATCCAGCGTGGTGTTCAGATCCATCTGCAACTGATAAAAGGTCATGTCGCGGAACTGCCAGCGCCAGTGCAGTAATGACTGCCATACATCGAGCGCCAGTGTCACCCGCTGCACCTGCCAATAGGCAGCCGGCAATTTAGCGCTGATATCACGCAATTCTAGTGTCGGGCCGAAGGTTTCCCACGTCCCCTGCATGAACCCCACCTCCAGTGGAATCCCGCTGATGGACTGAACCTTGGCCACGATTTGTGGACGATAGTCGTTGATGAGTGGCAGCATCATGCGTAGCCCACTGACCAACAGCGCTACCACAACAATGATTGTGGCACCTGTCGCAAACACTATCTTGGGCAGTCGCCTCACGCATCTCTCCTTGCCATCCGCTGCAAAGCGAGCAGCGGATCTTAATCGCACCATACCTTGTAAGGCTGGGAGGCTCTTACATCATCACCACATCAAACTGTTCTTGGTTATACAGTGGCTCAATCTGAACTTTGACCTGTTTGCCGACAAAGATCTCCACCTCGGCCAGTGCATGGGACTCTTCGCCTTTCAGCGCTTCTCCCACTGCTGGAGAAGCATAGACCAAGAAGCGATCAGAGTCATAAGCGTGGTGAACACGGACAATTTCGCGCAAGATTTCGTAGCATACCGTTTCTACTGATTTAACCGTGCCACGGCCACGGCAGGTCGGGCATTCATTGCATAATACGTGCTCAATGCTCTCCCGCGTGCGCTTGCGCGTCATTTCGACTAAGCCTAGCTGAGAGAAGCCGTTAATACTGGTTTTTACCCGATCTTTACTCAGGGCCTGTTCCAGTGAGTGCAATACGCGTCTGCGGTGCTCTTCGTTGCTCATATCAATGAAATCAATAATGATAATTCCCCCCAGATTGCGCATCCGCAGTTGGCGGGCAATAGCCTGAGTGGCCTCAATATTGGTATTGAAAATGGTTTCGTCAAGATTGCGGTGACCGACAAATGCACCGGTGTTGATATCCACGGTGGTCATGGCTTCGGTCTGGTCAATAATCAGGTAACCGCCTGATTTTAATTCAACTTTACGTTCAAGTGAGCGCTGAATTTCGTTTTCGACATCGTAGAGATCGAAAATCGGTTGTTTACCGGCGTACAGCTCCAGTTTTTCGGTCATTTCCGGAATATATTCGCTGGTAAACTCCACCAGCAAATCATAAGTCAGTTTGGAGTCGACACGGATTTTATCCAGCGCCGCCCCAGCAAAATCGCGAAGCACGCGCTGCGCCAAGGCCATCTCGCCATACAGCTTATATTTGGTGATATTGCGTTTTTTGCGCTCTTGGACCTTCGTCCACAAGCGTTTAAGAAACGCTGCATCAGCGGATAACTCCTCTTCGCCAATACCTTCAGCAGCGGTGCGGATAATAAAACCGCCTTGCTCGTCGCAATAGGCTGCTACCGTCTTTTTCAGCCGTTCACGCTCAACTTCACTTTCAATCCGCTGGGAAACGCCGACATGCGCGGCCCCGGGCATCAACACCAAATAACGCGAAGGCAAGGTGATATCGGTGGTTAAACGTGCGCCTTTAGTGCCGAGGGGGTCTTTCACCACCTGTACCATTAAATCCTGACCCTGACGAACCAGTTCAGCGATATCGCGCACATTGAAATTTTTCTGCTCATCCCCGGCCACGCATTCGGTGTGGGGCATGATATCGGAAGCATGGAGGAAGGCGGCCTTCTCCAGACCGATATCTACAAAAGCCGCTTGCATCCCCGGTAACACCCGGCTGACACGGCCTTTGTAGATATTGCCAACAATCCCTCGTTTAGCTTCGCGCTCAATATGTATTTCTTGCAGGATGCCACCATCAATGTAGGCAACCCGCGTTTCAGACGGTGTAATATTGACCAGTAATTCAGCTGTCATGTATTCCTCTCACATTACGTAGCGCAATGAAATTACTTAGTAATTCATGGGTTTCTACCAACGGCAGACCAACGACGGCATGATAACTGCCCGTGATGGATCTGACGAAACAACCACCTTTCCCCTGAATACCGTAAGCGCCCGCTTTGTCCATGGGTTCACCGGTAGCAATATAATTACTGATTTCCAACGGGGATAACACGCGAAATGTCACATCTGTCACCACCATGGCAGATAAGATATCTTGCTGATCAGCCAGTGATACCGCCGTGATCACCTGATGTTGCTGCCCAGACAATGCACTCAGTATTTGCTGGGCATCTGCTGTATCCCGTGGTTTTTCTAAAACTTGCCCATTGAGCACCACAATAGTATCTGCCCCTAATACCGGCAGATCCTGTGGCGCGACCTTCACCCCTGCACGTGCTTTATCTTGCGCGAGACGTTGAACGTACTCTTGCGCGCTCTCATCGGGCTGGCGTTGCTCTTCAACCTCTGTTTTCAGCACCTCAAACGGGACATCAAGCAGGGCTAATAATTCACGGCGACGCGGAGAACCAGAAGCAAGATACAGGGCGGTCATGAGTCTTAAGTCCTTATTGCACCGCAAATTGGCGGCGAATCTTACGCATTAACAAAAATAGCCAAGGCCAAAGAATGCCGTTGACTACACTACTCCAGAATACTTCGGGGCGGAATGAGACATTAATGACTAAAAACTCAGACCAAAACACCACAACATCCATGGTTAGCGAAAGCAGCATCACGATAAGCGCTTGCTGCCACAACGCCATATTGCGAAATAGCTGAAATTTGAACGCCACCAGATAAGCGATGATACTCAGTGCTAGCGCCCGCACCCCGAGTGTTGAACCCAAAATAAGATCCATAATCAGCCCGAGAACAAAACCGGTGCCCACATTCACTCGGTGCGGCAGTGCCATCACCCAATAAATTAAAACCAATGCCAACCAAGAGGGGCGGAACATGTAAATTTGTTCAGGCCACGGCATAATTTGCAGCACCATGGCAATCAGGAAAGAGAGCCAGATAACCCAGCGGCCATTGCTACTGTAACGGTTCATGGCGAGACTCCCGGTGCAGTGATTGCAGCTGGTGCCGCAGCAGCAGGAGGTGCGGGTGGCCCCATCGCATCAGCGGCAGGTAACACTTGCGACATCATAGGGGCAAGGCGTTCATTCGCCACGCGGCGAACTTCATCAGGCGGCAGTGGAATATCGCCATTACGATCAGCACCCCACAATAGCAACAGGTAACGTAAGCGTTGTAGATCAGCCGTCGGACGCGCCTGAATCACAGTATAAGCTCGCTGGTTGTCAACTTTGACAGAAGAGACCACCGCGACCGGATAGCCTTCAGGGAAGCGACCGCCCAAACCGGACGTCACTAACACATCGCCAACGCGAATATCTGTGTTGCTGGGGAGGTGTTCCAGTAATAAGTCATCGGTGCAACCACTCCCTGCGGCAATAACCCGAATATCATTTCGTAACACCTGAATAGGTAACGCGTGGGAAGCATCGCAAATCAATAATACGCGGCTAGTTAATTTACTCACCGCAACAACCTGCCCGACGACACCCCGGTCACTGATCACCGGCTGGCCTTCGTACACGCCATTGTTAGAACCTTTATCGATAACCACTTGGTCACTATAGGGATCTGTCCCGCTGGACATCACCTGAGTCACCATTTTTTGTTCGTCTTGACGCAGCGGAGAACCCAGCAATTCACGTAAGCGGTTATTTTCCTGCTTAAATTGCCCGAGTAGCTGTAGGTCAGTATTTTTCAGTAATAACTCTTGGCGTAATGCACGATTTTCTAGCTCAAGCTGTTCGCGAGTCGCCAGAGTTTCAGACACATTATCGAGAACTTTGCGTGGCCCATTGGCCAGAAAATAGAAAGGGCTAACTGCGGTGTCCATATAGGTGCGCACTTTAACAAACGTACCCAATCGGCTATCAGCGATAACCAAAATAATGGCGGCAAGTACGGCAAAGAACAACCGCAGTTGCAGGGATGGACCCCGGCTAAAAATCGGCTTCATAAATTATGCGTATTCCTCGACGACATGAGGAAGAAGCGCCAAATCTAAACCTATCCCCGACGGACTCTGGGCATGGGTTTATCGATCTGGCGTTTCTCCTTTTGGCTGACTATTCTTCGCTGAACAAATCGCCGCCATGCATATCGATCATTTCCAACGCTTTACCACCGCCGCGCGCGACGCAGGTCAATGGATCTTCGGCTACCACCACTGGGATACCGGTCTCTTCCATCAGTAGGCGATCCAGATTACGCAGCAATGCGCCACCACCGGTCAACACCATACCGCGCTCAGAGATGTCAGATGCCAGTTCTGGCGGACACTGTTCCAGAGCAACCATGACCGCGCTAACGATACCAGTCAGCGGCTCTTGCAGCGCTTCGAGGATCTCATTGGAGTTCAGGGTAAAGCCACGAGGTACACCTTCAGCAAGGTTACGGCCACGAACTTCAATTTCCAGAACTTCATCGCCCGGATAAGCAGAACCGATGCTGTGTTTGATGCGTTCGGCAGTCGCTTCACCAATCAGTGAACCATAGTTACGGCGCACATAATTAATGATGGCTTCATCAAAGCGGTCACCACCGATACGAACAGAAGAGGAGTAAACCACGCCGTTCAGAGAGATAACGGCTACTTCGGTGGTCCCGCCACCAATATCCACAACCATCGAACCTGTTGCTTCAGAGACCGGTAGGCCAGCACCAATTGCCGCCGCCATCGGTTCTTCAATCAGGAACACTTCACGAGCGCCTGCGCCCTGAGCAGATTCACGGATCGCACGGCGCTCAACCTGAGTGGCCCCGACCGGTACGCACACCAGTACACGCGGACTTGGGCGCATAAAGCTGTTGCTATGAACTTGCTTGATAAAGTGTTGCAGCATCTTTTCGGTCACAAAGAAATCGGCAATAACGCCATCTTTCATTGGGCGAATAGCTGCGATATTACCGGGAGTGCGCCCTAGCATCTGTTTGGCTTCATGGCCCACAGCCGCAACGCTCTTTGGTGAACCGGCACGATCCTGGCGAATAGCAACCACTGAAGGTTCATTCAGTACAATGCCTTGTCCTTTAACATAAATAAGGGTATTGGCGGTACCCAAGTCGATGGACAAGTCGTTGGAAAACATGCCACGAAATTTCTTAAACATAACGAAAGGATAATCCTGCAAGCTGGGGGCGAAAAATAAAATCCGCCTACTTTACCAACCACACGAACCAGCGACAAGGCGCAAAAACGTCCCGATTCGGTGAAAAAGTAGCTGCGTTGTTGACATGTCGTTCCATTCAGAGTCCATATCGCTTGAAAAGGTTGAATAAAACCTTGGCACAACACGGATTCTGCGCAACGACCGGCGTAACACAGCACATAAAATCTAACATTTAACCTGATTTTCGCTGGAAGTAAGCGCCCACCAACGATTTACGGAAATGACCGACACATTCTACGTTAATTTTTGCTCAACGATCAGGCTAAACATGGCCTAATACGAATATTTTTTCTTTCCGGGATTCAAAGGCGTCGGTGGAGCAAAAAAATTGCCCTGTCCACCATAAATCCCTTTCTCTTTCAGAGTTTGCCACTCTTCACGGGTAAGCACTTCCGCAGCAAAAACTTTTGCCTGTGCGCCTGCACAAGCACCGGTAAGACTTTCTACAAACAACTGATTCTCATACCGTAAATTAATATTTCTGACTAATCCCGGATGAAGCTTGATCATTTCAATCCGCAGAGACTTGATATAAGAGGTGCTGACAACCGTCAATCCGGCCTGCGACACCATCACCTTGCAGCCTATGCCGAGCAATAAACGTATCATCGGGCGGATTCGGTCGATATGTTGACACACATCTGCCTCTGCAAGTTCAAAGATAATTCGCGTTCTATCCGATTTTTTGCATTGCAGTAGCGTATCCCGCAGCCAACGCTGGAAAGGACGCTGCAATAATGAATCAACGCAGATAGAAAATGCCAGAGTTTCGTCCGGCCATAAAGATAATAAAGGAATTATCCGATCAATCTTTTGGCGGTCATAGCGTTCAGCTAAGCCAAACAATTGCACCAAGGGGGTAAACTCAGCCGCCAGCAACTCCTGTTTACCATCAAATATACGACTGATGACCTCACGGTGATGAATCTTACCGTCAACAGTAATCACCGGGCGTTGATAGAGCCGTGGGCCTCCGCTCTCCAGTGTTTGTTCCAATAAAGTACGCCATTTGACACTGCCACGCCCTCTTTCCGTCACTTGAGTATCGAAGACATACCAACCATTCCCGCCATACATCGCCGCATTTCTGGTCGCTTGTCGCGCATTATCCATTATCTGTTCGGCTGATTCGCCACCGCGGTACGCCACAATCCCAATATGCAGCAACGATTCACGGTCAATAACATGAGGTTCGGGTAACGTCCCGATCGCGTGGACCAGTTGTGCGGCCATAACATCAGCATATTTTAGAGTTTTATGTGGCAGTAAGATGGCAATCTCATGTTGATGGTAACGCGCCAGTAATGCGGAGGGATGGCGGGCAACAAAGGTAGAAAGCATGTTAATCAGCGAATGCATCAGCTCTTGTACCAGTTGATGATCGTCTGTTTCATTTAAGCGGTCAAAGTCCGGCAACTGTACCATCATGACCACGCCGTGAGCGCCGGACTCTTCCAGTTGCGTGGTCAGTTGATTATCAAAAAACTGGCGATTACTGAAGCCGGTCTTGGCATCCTGTGCCGCAAACGTGCGAATCAGTGTATCGACACGGTTACGCTCCGCCCTCACTTCTATCAGCTCAGCCAATAAATGATCAATGGCACGGCTGGCACAGGGGGGCCATTCGTGGCCTTCGCTGCGAACTGCGTGTTCACGTTCACCATTCAAAATACGTTTTGCTCGCCACTCCAGTTTCTCCTGACCCGCAGTCTGCTCTCGCAGCCAACGAAAACTCAGCCATAGTGTTAGCACGATCACCAGCGCGGCCAGCGACATAATCGCCACCGCATAAAGAGAACGAGCATAATAGAAGAAACTTGCCGTGCTACCCAGTAGCACCAAACACATGGCCAATACGACCAGCAGTGTCATAAACGCAGAAAATTTGGTTGTAAATCGCATCCCTTAGCCTTGCGAAGCGCATTAGAAGTAGAAAACTCATTCCCTTGAGGAAAACACTATATGACAAAAACAGCTCATAACACTGTTTTTTACCTCATAATGCGACAATTACCTATTAACTCTGCCCTTTTCCCTGAAGTTTTGGGGCTCCTCTTTCAAGGATAGTCATAGTCAAAATCAATGGCCCGATTTTTGTCCTTGATCAGGCTGAAAGGTTGATGTTGCCGTTATATTGGCTCACTCTTAAGTTATCCTTTTTCTGTTTTTCTGGAGTGCGATATGCGAGCGCTTGTTCTTGAGCAAACTGAAGGCCGTACCACCGCAGAAGTACGTGAAATCTCCCCCTCACAATTGCCTGCCGGTAACGTCACGGTTGATGTCAACTGGTCCAGCCTGAATTATAAAGATGCGCTAGCCATCACGGGCAAGGGGAAGATCATTCGTGAATTCCCTATGGTGCCCGGTATTGATTTCGCGGGGACGGTTCACAGCAGCGAAGATCCGCGTTTTCACGTAGGTCAATCCGTATTGCTGACCGGCTGGGGCGTGGGTGAAAACCATTGGGGCGGTTTGGCTGAGCAAGCGCGGGTGAATGGCGACTGGCTAGTGCCCATGCCTGAAGGGCTGGAACCGCGAAAAGCGATGATTATCGGCACTGCGGGCTTTACCGCCATGTTGTGCGTCATGGCGCTGGAAGAGGGGGGCGTCACACCTGAAAGCGGTGAGGTGGTGGTCACCGGTGCCAGTGGTGGCGTGGGGAGCACCGCGATCGCCTTGCTTTCTGCTCTGGGCTACCAGATTGCCGCGATTTCTGGTCGTGACAGCAACAGTGAATATCTGAAAAGTTTGGGTGCTCATCGGGTGTTATCCCGCAATGATTATCTGGATGCATCACGCCCGCTGGAAAAGCAGCTATGGGCAGGTGCCATTGATACCGTTGGCGACAAATTACTGGCTAAAGTGCTGGCGCAGATGAACTACAACAGTACCGTGGCAGCATGCGGGCTAGCGGGCGGTTACACTCTGCCAACCACTGTAATGCCCTTTATTCTGCGTAATGTGCGCTTGCAAGGGGTGGATTCAGTGATGACACCCCAACCGCGCCGCCAGCAAGCTTGGCAGCGGCTGCTGAAAATCTTACCCGAGAGCTTCTATCAGCAAGCGTCACACTCCATCACGCTAGCCGATGCGCCGACCATCGCCGCCCGTTTGTTGGCAAATGAGATCACTGGCCGAACCTTGGTTAAAGTTCGCTGAAATACTATTTTTAAATAAATACAGCCAGTTGAAAGTAAATACGACCGAGTGGAGGTCACCTCCCTCGGTCTTGCCCTCCCCCCATTGTAAGTATTTTCAAATTTGTCTCTCCCCCCTCGCACTTATCGCCATAAGCCGCCATGATGTAATATTACTACAGTCAATATGACGCCCCTGTTCGATGGAGTAATCCTATGCGCAACGTTTTATCTCACGCCAAACATAACGCTTCTCGTGCTAATGCTTCTCATGAAAACACGACACCGCGTAAACTGACGGAAGCGGACGTCACCCCTGAAAGCATCTTTTACCAGCGCCGTAAGGTATTGCAGGCGCTGGGCATTACCGCCGCCACGCTGGCATTACCCACATCAGCGCAGGCCGATTTGCTGGCATGGTTTAAAGGCAATGATCGCCCCAAAGCCCCTTCAGGCAAGCCGCTGGAATTTACCCCATCAGCCGTGTATCACCCCAATCTGGCGATGACACCGGAAGATAAAGTGACCGGCTACAATAACTTCTATGAATTTGGTCTGGATAAAGCCGATCCCGCTGCCAATGCGGGTACCCTGAAAACCGAAGGCTGGCAAGTCAAAATCGACGGGGAAGTGGCTAAGCCGATGACGCTGGATATTGATGACTTAATGAAGCGTTTCCCGCTGGAGGAGCGCATCTATCGTATGCGCTGCGTTGAAGCTTGGTCAATGGTGGTGCCGTGGATTGGTTTTGAACTGGGGAAACTGCTAAAGCTGGTTGAACCGACCAGTAATGCGCGCTACGTCGCATTCCAGACACTCTATGCACCCGACCAGATGCCGGGGCAGCAAGACCGTTTTATTGGCGGTGGACTGAAGTATCCGTATGTCGAGGGGCTGCGGCTGGATGAAGCGATGCACCCGCTGGCCTTCATGACCGTGGGTGTGTATGGCAAGGCGCTGCCGCCACAAAATGGCGCACCACTGCGACTCATCACACCGTGGAAATATGGTTTTAAAGGAATAAAATCTATCGTCCATATTCGGCTGACCAATGAAATTCCGCCCACCACGTGGAATCTCAGCGCCCCTGGTGAGTATGGATTTTATGCCAATGTAAACCCACATGTGGATCATCCTCGCTGGTCACAAGCCACTGAGCGCTTTATCGGCTCTGGTGGCATCCTTGATGTCCAGCGCCAACCGACACTGCTGTTTAATGGCTATGCCGATCAAGTCGCCTCGCTCTATCGTGGGTTGGATCTGAGGAAAAACTTCTGATGCGTCTCAGTCTGCAACACATAAAATGGCTCAAGGTGGCGATCTGGCTGGCGGCAGCGCTGCCTTTTTTCTGGCTAGTTTTATCTGTTGACCAAGGCTGGTTCAGTGCCGATCCCGCCAAAGATATTCAGCATTTTACTGGCCGTATGACCCTTAAACTGTTGTTGGCGACACTGCTGGTCACGCCATTGGCACGCTATGGCAAACAACCTCTGCTGATCCGCTGTCGTCGCCTATTGGGCTTATGGTGCTTTGCTTGGGGCACACTGCATTTAGTCAGTTATTCCGTGCTGGAACTGGGGCTGAGTAACATTAGCTTGCTGGGTCGTGAACTGGTCACCCGCCCCTACCTGACATTGGGCATCATCAGTTGGCTATTGTTGCTGTCACTGGCGGTCACATCCACCCTATGGGCACAACGAAAAATGGGAGCCAACTGGCAAAAGCTGCATAATTTGGTGTATGTTGTCGCCATTCTTGCACCGATTCATTATCTTTGGTCGGTTAAAACCGTGTCGCCAATTCCCATTATTTACGCGATAACGGCAGCCCTATTACTGGCTCTGCGTTACAAAAAATTTCGCCAATGGTTCCGTTAAAAATCGACACTTATTGGTGATGAATGCACAGTTCAGATTCTTTTTTATTGAATATCTTCGCTGATAAGACCAGTATTTAGCTGCTAATTGCTACGATATCATTATAATGCCCGACCTTAGTACCGATCGCAGTGTCAAATTCATCGTAAAAAGGTGACAAATCGGTGACAGCAGGTTATTTTTTACGATGATGTACTTATTGCCGGAGATACCAGCACAATGTCGGATAAGTTTCACATTTTGCTTCTGAATGGCCCTAACTTGAATCTGCTTGGAACGCGTGAACCGGAAAAGTACGGTTTTACCACGCTGGCTGAGATTGTCAGCCAGTTAGAGACTCAAGCTCAGGAAATGGATGTCGCACTTTCCCATTTGCAGTCAAATGCAGAACATGTGCTGATCGAGAGAATTCATCAGGCGCGGGGTAATACCGACTTTATCCTGATCAACCCAGCAGCGTTCACGCACACTAGCGTGGCACTGCGCGATGCATTACTAGGCGTGCAGATCCCGTTTATCGAGATCCACCTGTCGAATGTGCATGCCAGAGAGCCTTTCCGTCATCACTCATATCTCTCTGATATCGCGGTTGGCGTCATCTGCGGACTTGGCGCAGATGGCTACAACTTTGCTTTACAGGCAGCGGTCAATCGCTTGTCAAAATCCAACTAATGCAACACAAAAAGAGTACGGAATCACACTCATGGATATTCGTAAGATTAAGAAACTGATCGAACTGGTTGAAGAGTCCGGCATTTCAGAGCTGGAAATCTCAGAAGGCGAAGAGTCAGTACGTATCAGTCGTGCTCCCGCCGCACCAAACTACCCAATGATGCAACAGCCGTATGCTTTTGCTGCACCACAGCAGCCCGCTCTGGCCACTGCCGTCGCACCAGCACCTGCGGCTGAAGCCGCTGCACCGGCAGCTATCAGCGGCCATATCGTGCGCTCTCCAATGGTCGGGACTTTCTACCGTACCCCGAGCCCAGATGCTAAAGCCTTCATTGAAGTAGGTCAGAAAGTTTCTGCTGGTGACACTCTTTGCATCGTTGAAGCGATGAAAATGATGAACCAAATCGAAGCAGATAAATCCGGTACTGTAAAAGCCATTCTGGTTGAAAACGGTCAACCGGTTGAATTCGACGAGCCTCTTGTCGTCATCGAGTAACGAGGCGTTCCATGCTTGATAAAATCGTAATCGCTAACCGTGGTGAGATTGCGCTGCGTATCCTGCGAGCTTGTAAAGAGCTGGGGATCAAAACTGTCGCCGTTCACTCCACGGCAGATCGTGATCTGAAACACGTATTATTGGCTGACGAGACTGTCTGTATCGGTCCCGCGCCTTCTGTTAAAAGCTATCTGAACATCCCAGCAATCATCTCTGCAGCTGAGATCACCGGCGCGGTGGCTATTCACCCCGGCTATGGTTTCCTGTCTGAAAATGCTGATTTTGCCGAACAGGTAGAACGTTCAGGTTTCATCTTTATCGGGCCACGTGCCGAAACCATTCGCCTGATGGGCGATAAAGTTTCCGCTATCAGCGCGATGAAGAAAGCGGGTGTCCCTTGTGTACCCGGCTCTGACGGCCCACTGACTGACGACGTCACCAAGAACAAAGCCTTTGCCAAACGTATCGGTTATCCGGTCATCATCAAGGCATCTGGCGGCGGCGGCGGTCGTGGTATGCGTGTGGTTCGCCACGATAAAGATCTTGAGCAATCCATTAACATGACCCGTGCGGAAGCCAAAGCGGCTTTCAATAACGACATGGTTTACATGGAGAAATACCTTGAAAACCCACGCCATATCGAAATTCAGATTTTGGCTGACGGTCAGGGTAATGCTATCTATCTGGCTGAGCGTGACTGCTCTATGCAGCGCCGCCACCAGAAAGTGGTTGAAGAGGCACCCGCACCCGGTATCACGAGCGAAATGCGCCGTCATATCGGTGAACGCTGTGCAAAAGCGTGCGTAGAGATCGGCTATCGTGGTGCAGGGACCTTCGAGTTCCTGTATGAAAACGGCGAGTTCTATTTCATCGAAATGAACACCCGTATTCAGGTTGAGCACCCAGTTACCGAAATGATCACCGGTGTCGATTTGATCAAAGAACAGCTGCGTATCGCTGCTGGACAGCCTCTCTCCATCAAACAAGATGAAGTGAAAGTCCATGGTCATGCCGTTGAATGCCGTATCAACGCCGAAGATCCAAACACCTTCCTGCCAAGTCCGGGTAAAATTACCCGTTTCCATGCGCCGGGTGGTTTTGGGGTGCGTTGGGAGTCTCATATTTACGCCGGTTATACTGTGCCGCCATATTATGACTCCATGATCGGCAAGCTGATCACTTACGGTGAAAACCGTGATGTGGCGATTGCCCGCATGAAAAATGCGCTGGCAGAACTCATTATTGATGGCATAAAAACCAACGTTGAGTTGCAGCAACGCATTATGAACGACGAAAACTTCCAGCACGGTGGCACCAATATCCACTATCTGGAGAAGAAACTCGGGTTACAAGAGACCTGATTTTTCGCCATTCAACATTTCGTCTTTATATCAAGGCCGGTTAATCATCGGCCTTTTTTCTTTTTAAACTTTCTTTCGGCTTAGATACCCTAAACAATTGGCGCAGCTACCATGCAGCAAACGAACACATCCCAATGAGCTGACTCAGGTCAGTGATTCGGGTGGGTGAGAGCAGCTAACAGCGCTGAAACATCAATGACGAGGCGCATACCCAAAGTCATTAGGGTTACAGCTAGGCAGCAAACGAACACATCCCAATGAGCTGACTCAGGTCAGTAATTCGGGTGGGTGAGAGCAGCTAACAACGCTGTAGCGCCAAGAACGAAGGGTATGGGGGAAATATGGAAACAAGATTCCTACAGGCAAACAAAGAAGCACGCTGGGCCTTTGGCTTAACGCTAGCGTATCTGGTTGGCTGGATAATCACAGCTTATTTACCGGGCAACATCCCCGGAATGACGGGCTTACCCGCTTGGTTTGAAGCTGCCTGTATTGCACTTCCGCTGCTGTTTATTGGGCTGTGTTGGCTGATGGTGCGCGTGATATTCCGCGATATTTCGCTGGAGGACGACAATGCAAACTGATGTCATCCTGCCACTCGTGGGCTATTTGGCGATGGTATTTGGCTTATCCGTTTATGCTTATACCCGCCGCCAAACCGGGAATTTTCTCAATGAATACTTCATCGGCAATCGCTCGATGGGGGGATTCGTTCTGGCGATGACCCTGACCGCCACCTATATCAGCGCCAGCTCCTTTATTGGCGGGCCGGGTGCGGCCTATAAATATGGCCTCGGTTGGGTTTTGTTGGCGATGATCCAACTGCCAGCGGTCTGGTTGTCGTTAGGCGTCTTGGGTAAGAAATTTGCCATTTTGGCCCGCCGCTATAATGCCGTCACCCTCAACGACATGCTGTATGCCCGCTATCAGAGTCGTTTGCTGGTGTGGCTGGCGAGTCTCAGTCTGCTGGTGGCGTTTGTCGGGGCCATGACGGTACAATTTATCGGCGGCGCCCGCTTACTGGAAACCGCCGCCGGCATCCCCTATGACACTGGCTTATTGATCTTCGGTATCAGTATCGCGCTCTATACCTCTTTTGGCGGTTTCCGTGCCAGTGTGCTGAACGATGCCATGCAGGGGCTGGTGATGTTGATCGGCACCATCTTGCTGTTAGTGGCAGTGATCCATGCCGCTGGCGGGCTGCATAAAGCGGTCGAGACCCTGCAACATATCGATCCCGCGCTGGTCACTCCGCAAGGGGGCGATAAGATCCTCGATCTGCCGTTTATGGCCTCATTCTGGATCTTGGTGTGTTTCGGAGTCATTGGTCTACCGCATACTGCCGTGCGGTGTATTTCGTATCGTGATAGCAAAGCCGTGCATCGTGGCATTATCCTCGGCACCATTGTGGTCGCGATCCTGATGTTTGGTATGCATCTGGCGGGCGCACTTGGCCGGGCGATCCTGCCGGATCTGAAGATCCCGGATCAAGTGATCCCAACACTGATGATCACGGTTCTCCCGCCTTTTGCCGCAGGGATCTTTTTGGCAGCGCCGATGGCGGCGATTATGTCCACCATCAATGCCCAGTTGCTGCAATCCTCTGCCACCATCGTGAAAGATTTGTATCTCAATTTGTGGCCGGAAGAGTTAAAAAATGAGCGCAAATTGACGCGAATTTCCAGCTTATCGACTCTGGTTCTCGGGCTATTGCTGCTGCTGGCCGCTTGGCGTCCGCCGGAGATGATTATCTGGCTGAACCTGCTGGCCTTTGGTGGCCTAGAGGCGGTATTCCTCTGGCCATTGGTGTTAGGGCTGTACTGGGAGCGCGCCAATGCCCACGGTGCCCTTAGCTCAATGATTGTCGGTGCGGTATGCTATACGGTACTGGCCAGTTTCGACATTAAAATAGCCGGTCTGCACCCGATAGTACCATCGCTGGTGCTTAACCTGCTGGCGTTTTATATCGGTAATCAGTTTGGCGATCGGGCACGGGCACGACAGCCCGCTATCGCCAGCACGGATTAAGATCACTATTCACTATATCAACCCATTGATCTCAGGATGAATGGGTTATTGAGAGAGTTGCTATGCCTTGGATTCAATTGAAGTTAAACACCACCGGTAATCAGGCCGAATCCCTTGGAGATGCGCTGATTGAAAGTGGCGCGGTATCGGTCACCTTTCAGGATACCCACGATAATCCGGTGTTTGAACCCCTGCCGGGAGAGACCCGCCTGTGGGGCGATACCGATGTCATTGGCCTGTTTGATGCTGAAACTGATATGGCCGAAGTGGTTGCCATGTTGGAATACAATCCGCAGCTCGGTAAAGGTTTCATCCATAAAATTGAGCAGTTGGAAGATAAAGATTGGGAACGTGAATGGATGGATAACTTCCATCCGATGCGTTTTGGCGAGCGCCTGTGGATCTGCCCAAGCTGGCGTGATGTGCCCGACCCTACCGCCGTTAATGTGATGCTCGACCCCGGTCTGGCGTTTGGGACAGGGACCCACCCGACCACCGCATTGTGTCTGCAATGGCTTGATGGCCTCGATCTGGTGGGCAAAACCGTTATCGACTTCGGTTGTGGCTCTGGCATCCTGGCGATTGCGGCACTGAAGCTCGGTGCTGCGCACGCTATCGGCATTGATATCGATCCGCAGGCCATTCAGGCCAGCCGTGATAACGCGCAGCGCAACGGCGTTTCAGAGCGTTTGGCGCTCTACCTAGCAAAAGACCAACCGGCTGATTTGTCCGCTGACGTGGTAGTAGCCAATATTCTGGCTGGCCCGTTACGGGAGCTGGCCCCGCTGATTAGCGTCTTGCCGGTTGCAGGCGGCCACCTTGGCCTGTCAGGGGTGCTGGCAACGCAAGCGGCGGGTGTCGCTGAGGCTTACGAGGATAAATTCATTCTCGACCCCGTGGCCGAGAAAGAGGAGTGGTGTCGTATCACGGGTGTGCGAATGACTGGCGCATAGCTTTAATACCCATCGCACCGACCAATAGCCCCTGCTTTATTATGGAATAACAGCAAGGGCTATCTTCTTCCCTTCGCACGAGCACTTCTTGATGACTCATCACACCCGATTTTTAGCCAAAATGAGATGTCCGCCACATTTACATCTCTGCTTTATCGTTGATTTGATGAATAATTCAGCACTTTCGACCACAGTTATGTGGCCTTTTCAGTCAATAATGATGTTGTTTAGTAGAAAACACTAAAGCGCACAAATTAACCAATTCAACTTAACGCCATGTTATATATGAATAAATAATTAATTAGCCAAGATTACACCGTGATTTACTGCTCTTTTTTCATCAATTGGTCAAAGTTTGGCCTTTCATCTGGGCGCAAAAATGCGTAATATACGCGCCCTTACGGACACAGTGTGGTCATTCTTTGTCTATGCGTATTGGACACTTCCAGCTTACAAATTGCCTGATTGCCGCCCCGATGGCCGGTATAACAGACCGCCCCTTCAGAGCGCTATGTCATGGCATGGGGGCTGGGATGGCTGTATCTGAAATGCTCTCCTCAAATCCTGAGGTCTGGCGGACGGATAAGTCGCGTTTGCGCATGGTTCATAGTGATGAGCCTGGAATTCGTACCGTGCAAATTGCCGGTAGCGACCCAGATGATATGGCGGCGGCTGCCCGAATCAATGTGGCAAATGGTGCCCAAATCATCGATATCAATATGGGATGTCCGGCCAAGAAAGTGAACCGCAAGCTGGCAGGATCTGCATTGTTGCAGCATCCCGATCTGGTCAAACAGATCCTCTCCGCCGTTGTTAATGCGGTAGATGTGCCAGTGACGCTGAAGATCCGGACGGGTTGGTCGCCAGAACACCGTAACTGTATAGAAATTGCCCAATTGGCCGAAAACTGTGGTATACAGGCCCTGACGATTCATGGCCGAACCCGTTCTTGCCTGTTTAATGGTGAGGCGGAATACGACAGCATTCGGGCAGTTAAGCAGACTGTTTCCATTCCGATTATCGCGAATGGTGACATCACTGACCCGCATAAAGCCAGAGCGGTGCTCGACTACACTGGAGCTGATGCTCTGATGATAGGACGTGCCGCTCAGGGAAGACCTTGGATCTTCCGGGAAATCCAGCACTACCTGGACACTGGGGAGCTGCTGCCACCGATGCCACTTGGCGAAGTGCAGCGCTTGTTAAACGGGCATATACGGGAATTGCACGACTTTTATGGTCCAGGCAAGGGATTTCGTATTGCACGTAAGCACGTCTCTTGGTATCTGCAAGAGCACGCCCCTAACGACCAGTTTCGGCGCACATTCAACGCCATTGAGGATGCCAGCGAACAGCTGGAGGCGTTGGAGGCATATTTCGAAAATCTTGCGTAAACAGAAAAAAGAGCTGACAGAACTATGTTCGAACAACGCGTAAATTCTGACGTACTGACCGTTGCAACCGTAAATTCACAAGATCAGGTGACTCAAAAGCCTTTGCGTGACTCGGTAAAACAAGCACTGAAGAACTATTTTGCTCAACTGAATGGTCAGGATGTGAGTGACCTGTATGAGTTGGTACTGGCTGAAGTTGAACAGCCATTGTTGGACATGGTGATGCAATACACCCGTGGCAACCAAACCCGCGCTGCCCTGATGATGGGCATCAACCGTGGCACGCTACGTAAGAAATTGAAAAAATACGGCATGAACTGATACTAGTCAGTTAAGGTGTTGTTTAAAAAGGCGAACTCCACACGGAGCGCGCCTTTTTTATTGTTTGCGATAAGTGCTGTGGGTAAAGCGCGGTAAAAACCAGTCACCCTATACGTTAGCCGACCTCCACCCGATTACGTCCCCGCTGTTTGGCGCGGTATAGCGCTTCATCAGCCAGTTTCAGCGCATTTTCTGGCATACCTTCACCACTCCAATAGGCCACGCCCAGTGAAATCGTGATGGGGCGAATGTCCGCTATCTCCATCATTTCCACATTATGACGCAGTCGATTGGCGACCTGTGTCGCCACATCCAGTGTCGTGCCCGGTAATAACATCAGGAACTCTTCGCCGCCGCTACGACACAGAATATCGGTATCGCGGGAGCTATCACGGATTTGAGTCGCCAATCGTTTGATCACTTCATCGCCGACATCATGACCGTAGGTGTCATTTATCAGCTTAAAATGGTCAATATCCAACGCAATGACCGAAAATGGCTGCCCGAGTTGAGCAATAGGCTCGAGGGTGGTCGCCAATCCTCGCCGGTTATACAGACTCGTCATGGGATCGGTTTGGGCCTCAAATTTCAGTTTACCAATCTTCTTTTGCAGCAGGCTGATACCGATCAACAGCGCCCGTTTGAGTTGCATAGACTCGAAATACCATGAGGGTATCTCTTTGATACTGACAGCAATATCGGGCTTATCCATGTCGTTGGCACTGCCCGCCAGTAACCATAATGGGCGGGCAATCAGGCGCGATAACAACCAAACCCCCAGCAAAGTAAGCAACGCCAGCGGTGCGATATGCCCCAACCCTTTGATCATTAGCCCTTCCAGCGGCTTCAAGGTTGACGCCTCGGGCCGCAAGGTAATGATTTCCCAACCTGATGGCTCCACCACGGCGTAGCCCGCCAGCATCGACTCACCATCAGAACTGATCACCATCAAACTGCCATTAGTGGCACTTTTCACCGCCTCAGTGATCGGCTTGGGTGGAAGTATTTCCCCGACACGACTCGCATCTCGGTGATAAAGGATGCGCCGATCACTGTCCAGCACCACAATATAGGAGCCATCGCGATAGTAGTGCTCACCCAATAATTCATTTAATGCACTCTGCTTGCGCAGATAAATGGTCCCGCCGATATAGCCACGATAGCGCCCATCCGACGTGATAATTGGGGTTGATATATTGACGACCAGATTGTTAGCTGCCGAGATATAGGGCTTGCTGATTATCGGACGGCGCTGTTTTAATGCTTCCGTTGATCCCGGTGAGGTCAAGACATGGCCTAATAACTGGAGGCTATCGGGCGAGGTGGCGCGGATAACACCATGCGCATCCGTGATGACCACCGAGTTGAAGCTGTCGGTCTGGTATTTTAGCCGTGCGGTTTCGGCTTTCAGAATGGCAGGATCATCAAAATACTGGGCGGCAATCACGCTGCTGTAGTAGAGCTGCTTCTGTGCACTTTTCAGAAAAATCTCGGTGCTGGATGCCAGCTTGGTGGCATAAACACGGTTGGCTTCCAACGTGTTATCGATCAATAGCTGCCGCTGTACCTTGTAACTGGCATAGAAGCTGTTTGCCAGTGTCACAAAAGCACTCATCACAGCCAGAATAAGGATTAAGCGACCTAAGTCGAGGCGGAAAATCTTGGTTGAAATCATCGAGCGAGACAAGAAAGCATTCCTGAAGCGGTAAAAAGAGTCTATTTAGCAGTGACGGTAGCACGAAAAGAGAGCAAGAACTCGCCTATATCTCTGCATAGGCTCAATATTTATCTCCTCAGATCAATCGTTATCACGCTATAGTCATTATCAACAGCTATCTATACTTAAAATAGCTGGCGTTTCAGCACAGCAGCACACAAATGAACTCCGATGAACTGGTTTGAATCAGTGAGTTGCGAGGACGAGCTGCAACGTCAAATAAGCAGGGTATGGCTGACTCATACCGACAATTAGGGGTTAATTATGAAAAAGCTGGTTATTGCTGTAGCGCTCGCAACAACGGTATTAAGTGGATGTGCCAACAACAGCACGTCATCTGGCGATACTTTCACGGCCTCTCAAGCGCGACAAGTCCACACCGTCACCTACGGGACGGTCATTTCTGCACGTCCAGTCACCATTCAGGGTGGCGATAAGAACAATGTTGCTGGTGCTATTGGCGGGGCTGTCGTCGGTGGATTCTTGGGGAATACTATCGGCGGCGGTCGTGGTAATAGTCTGGCAACCGCGGGTGGTGTGGTCGCTGGGGGGATGGCAGGCCAAGGCGTCCAGAGTGCCATGAACCGCAGTGAAGGTGTGCAACTGGAAATACGCCGAGATGATGGCAGCAACATTGTCGTGGTGCAGGCGCAAGGCCCTACCCGTTTCGGTGCGGGTCAACGCGTCATGATTGCCAGCGATCGTAGCGGCACAGTGACCGTTTCTCCTCGCTAAAATCGAATGCCGGAGGCTATCCTCCGGCGTTTAACCGCCTAATGACAGAAAATTCGCTAAAATTTAGCGCTATTTTTAATCTGCGTAACAACCTGTTTAGTCACATAAAATTGATACTATCCCGCGCGATTACAGATGATAAAACCATTCATATTAGATATGGAAGTCAAATATAGTGTTGCCACAGGAAATGCATTGTGGTTAAATAGCGTCATCGGTTTGGAACACAGACCTTATGAAAGCAGTTTTAGTAAAGCAGTCCTCAGTTCAAGCGCTATCCATAGATATCCCTTCTCCGTGAGTCTCCTCCTAAGTGCCCATAAGTATCCTCTGAAAGACAGACCACGTTCGCTACAATTTGTAGCAAAAAATAATTGAAGGAAGTAACTCTATGTCTAATAAAATGACTGGTTTAGTAAAATGGTTTGACGCTGGTAAAGGTTTTGGTTTCATCACTCCTGCTGACGGCAGCAAAGATGTGTTCGTTCACTTCTCTGCTATCCAGAGCAACGATTTCAAAACCTTAGATGAAGGCCAAAAAGTTGAGTTCTCTATCGAGAATGGCGCTAAAGGCCCATCAGCAGTAAACGTAGTCGCTCTGTAATACAGTGTGATTCTGGGTGTTGGCAACCGACAGCGATGACGGTTTAACCTGAGCAGTGTTGCCAGCACTCAAGTAAGAAAGCAGTACCCGGTTGACAGTAACATTTATGCAAGCAGTTTTAGTAAAGCAGTTCCCCGTATTAGCGTTATCAGACAGATACCTCTTCTCCGCGAAATTCCTTCTAAGTGCCCCATAAGTTGTGCCCAAGCCTATTCGCTCGCCTATGGCGGCAATCAAAAATAATTGAAGGAAGTATCTCTATGTCTAATAAAATGACTGGTTTAGTAAAATGGTTTAACGCTGACAAAGGTTTTGGTTTCATCTCTCCTGCTGACGGCAGCAAAGACGTGTTCGTTCACTTCTCTGCCATCCAGAGCAATGATTTCAAAACTTTAGAAGAAGGCCAGAATGTTGAGTTCTCTATCGAGAATGGCGCTAAAGGCCCGGCAGCGGCGAATGTTGTTGCTCTGTAAGAGTGAATAACTGAACCTAATACCCAACTCATTGGAGTTACAGCTGTAACTTCAAGGACGCAGGGTATTTCAGAATGATTTACGATAGCGATGAAGGTGATAGCCCTGAGCAGTTAACTCATTCTGAATTAAAAAACCCGCCTTTGTGCGGGTTTTTTGTTGCTAATAATATGACGCTGCGCATAATAATATTAAATAACCTCCAGCTAAAAAAGATAATATTCGGCAAGCCCGTTTTATGTACTCGATATTATGTTTTACTCTTGTTCTTAACCTATACGATTTACCCGCTCCACACCCTCTCCCTTGCCTTATCCCCTCGGCTATTAATGTGAATTTACGTTGTTTTAACAGATAAAATTCTGTTGTTTATAATTAAAAAAGTAAAGTAATCGATAAACTTTGTCTGAATTACCCTCATCAGAGCAATATATTTCCCCTGAGTCTCACGGCACTCCGTACAATATAAAAATGACTTCGATCAAAATGATTAAGTTATTTTGTCTATACAGTTAATTCATATCATCAGAACCTTAATAAGGTAATGCCCACTGGCTTTGACCGGTGATCATTAGCACCGCATATATAATTGCATCAGGGTAAATAATCATGTCGATATTCAGAACACGTATAGGAAGAATGCTGCTTATTCTATTTATTGGGATAGGCATCTGGTTTAGTCCGGTACCGGAGGCCGTTGATCCACGCGCTTGGCACCTCATGGCGGTCTTTGCGGCGACGGTTATCGGCCTGATCCTCTCGCCATTCCCACTAGGGGCGATGGCTATCTTCAGCCTGACCGTGGTCGCGGCGACTGGGTTACTGAGCATCAAAGAGGTGCTCGCTGGCTTTGCCGATCCCACCATCTGGATGATCGCCTGCGCTTTCTTTATCTCACGCGGCTTTATTAAAACCGGTTTTGGTCGTCGGGTCGGCTACTTGTTTATCAGCAAATTGGGCCACAGCTCACTGGGTTTGGCTTACGGTTTAGTGCTGACTGACTTAATGTTTGCGCCCGCGATGCCCTCAACCTCTGCCCGCTGTGGGGGCATTATCACCCCACTGTTCCGCTCCATTTCTGAAGCCTATGAGTCCACCCCAGAACGCGGCACCGAGCGCAAAATAGGGGCATTTCTGGTGCAGTGTATCTTCCAGTGTAATGCCATTACCTGCGCGATGTTCCTCACATCCATGGCCGGTAACCCGATGATTAGCAAGCTCGCAGGTGAGATGGGCATTACCATCACGTGGACCAGTTGGGCGCTGGCCGCCATCGTGCCCGGCTTAATCTCACTGGCTGTCATCCCCTTGCTGCTCTACCGCTTCTACCCGCCAGAACTGAAAAAAACGCCGGAAATGCGGGCGCTGGCACGGGTAAAACTGAAAGAGATGGGGCCGATGAGCCGCAATGAGTGGACGGTTTTATCCGTCTTTGTCGGGCTGGTGACCTTATGGGTGAGTGGGGCAACACTCAATATTGATGCCACCCTGACCGCCTTTATTGGCTTAGCCATTCTGTTACTGAGCGGCGCGTTGACGTGGGATGATGTGATTGCCGAGAAAGAAGCATGGCACACGGTGATTTGGTTTGCGGTGCTGCTGACACTCGCCAGTCAACTGAATAAACTGGGCTTTATTGCTTGGTTTGGGTCATCGATTGCCGGTTCGGTGCAAGGGATGAATTGGATACCGATGATGGGTATTCTGCTGCTGGCGTACTATTACAGCCACTATATGATGGCGAGCGCCATCGCCCATATCAGTGCCATGTATGCCATTTTTGTTTCTATTGCTATCGCGGCAGGTGCACCCCCGATGCTGACGGTGTTGGTGTTTGGTATGTTCAGTAACTTGTATATGGCGACCACTCACTACTCCGGCGGCCCCGCACCTATCTTGTTCGGCTGTAATTTTATCCCGCTGGCGACCTGGTGGAAAATTGGCTTCCTGATCAGTTTGGTGGTGATCCCTATCTGGCTGATTATCGGTAGCGCATGGTGGAAGGTGCTCGGCTTCTGGTAAGAAGAATCACTTTCGCGAGATAAAAAATACTGCACTGGCACGGTATCAGACGACTGACAAGCTCCAGTGACTCGATCTTAAACGGTGAGGACAGTCGGAAGAGTAAAGCGTCCGCGCCACGGATGGCACGGCTCGAGCCATCAGGGATGATTTTACGGCGTCTTTACGATCCGCCTGTTCTCTCCGCCGCTGGCTCTGGTCAACAACCTCACCCGCGTTAGCGTGGTATTGTTGTCTAGGGCTGGCTTACCGCTTATTGCTGTTTACGCAACTCAATGCCGACATCCCCGCCGGGGTGCACCGCCAGTAGTGTCTCTTTGGTAAACCCACTGCGGGCCATCAAGCAGGCACAAATAGCATCAAACAGCGCCAGCACCAAAACGATCGAGGTGGTGGCTAACATATTGAGCGGGTCAATCTCTTGCTGCACATGGGTTTTTAGTACCAAGGTGGAAACCTGCGCGATAGCGGACTGTTCGTTCTCTGTCACACTGATGATCTTCACCTGCTTGCGTTGTAGTGTGGGCAGCAAACGGGTTAGCTCGTCAGAGTTGCCACCACGGGAGATCAAAATAATAATGTCCTGCGCGCCGAGAAAACCCAGATCACCGTGGGCGGCATCCGTCGCGTTCAGGTAGATGGCGGGTTGCTCCACGCAGGCCAGCATGTGCGCCACTTTTCGTGCCGCGATACCGGATGTTCCCACCCCGGTCACCGCGATTTTGCCACGGCACCCCGCCAACATGTCCAATACCTGCAACCACACCTGCTGATCGACATTCTCCCTCAATGCCGCCAGCTCGCGGCTGTAGATCATCCATGCCTCACTGGCGGTTTGCCATTCATCACTCTGGCTCATGCCTCCTCCCGCATCAATTCCTGATAGCGCAGATGATCGTGATACATCTGGTGGAACACGCGGTATTTACGATCATAATAGGCTTTGATTTTATTGGTTTGCGGTGTGACGGTTTTACCGATGCGGCTCATGGCGGCCATCGCCTCCGGCAGTGACTCAAACACCCCAGCGGCGACCGTGCCCATCATGGCGCTGCCCAGCAACATCGCTTCACTCTCTTCCGGCAATAACATGGCGCAACCGGTGGCATTGGCGTGCTCCTGCACAAAAATCGGGTTTTTCGTGCCGCCGCCGCTAGCCATCATGGTGTCAATCTTGTAGCCATTCTGATTCATGGTTTCGATGATATGCCGCGTCCCCAAGGCCAGCGCCTGAATGGTGGCGAGATAGCGCAGCGCCATATCCTCCGGCGTGGTGGAGAGTTTTAAGCCAGTAATGATGCCGGTCAGATTCGGGTTGGCACGCGGTGAGCGGTTACCGTGGAAATAGGGCAGCATATGAATATCATTGGTCAGGAAGGCGATATTCTCCGGCTCCCCCGCCAGTTGGCGCAGAATATGATTCAGCGCCTCATAGATGGTCTCCCCTTTACTTTTGGCTTGTGCCAGCAGTTCTGGGTAACACGGATGTGACTGAATAATATGATCAATCAACGCGCCAGTGGCTGACTGCCCGCCCTCATTGAGCCAGTATTCCGGCAGAATGGCCGAGTAGTATGGCCCCCAGATGCCACCAATAAAATGCGCAGAACGTGACATCGCCATATGGGCTGTCGAGGTGCCGCCAATCAGTGCAATGCGCCGATCAAAGTTCGCATTCTCGCCCGTCACCCCACTGGCTCCGAGGATCCCAATGGTGCCCGCGTGGGCATCAATAATCGAAACGCTGACCGCCGTGCCGGGGATCAGGCCCATTTCTGATGCGGCTCGCTGACTTAATCCCCGCCCTAGCGGTTCACCCATCGGCTTCACCGTCGCGCCAATTTTCGCCGCATTGTTATCCAGCAGATCGCCTAGCCCCACCAATTTGAAATAGGAGGGGTCCCAGCGATCTTCGTGGCCCAGATAGGTCCATTTGCAGACGGTAGAACAGAGCGAGCGGGTTTCATCTTTGGTCGCACGCCACGTTAAGAAGTCCGGCAGATCAAACAGATGGCCGACATTGCTCCAGGTGGTGGGCATATGCTGCTTCAACCACAACAGTTTTGGCGTCTGCATCTCCGGTGAAATCACCCCGCCGACAAACTCCAGCACCGGGTGCTTGGTGGCATTAATTCGCTCCGCCTGAATAATGGCGCGGTGATCCATCCAGACAATCACGTTTTGCTCACTGCGCCCTGATGGGCTGACGGTGAGCGGGTTGCCCTCTTTATCTAGCACTACCAGTGAACAGGTGGCATCAAACCCCAGCCCTTTGACCTGAATCGGGTTGATATCGGCCTGACTCACTGCATCGCGCACCGCATTACACACCGCCTGCCAGATGTTATCGGAAGACTGCTCAACAAAATCGGCCTTGGGCTTAAACATGGTGATTTCACGGCTGGCCTGCCCGACCATACGGCCCTGCAAATCGAATACTCCGGCTCTTGCGCTGCCGGTCCCTACGTCTACGCCGATAAAGTAACTTGCCATTGTTTTATCCCTCAATTCTTAAGCTTTACGATTCTGTAATGCGATAAAGAGGATCAGTACCCCACCCCATAACGCCATGGTCAGGTAGCTACTCACCCCCAGCAAATTCAGGCCACTTTCCAGTAATTGCAGTACTACCAGCGCCAAAATCAGGCCGATGATGCGACCAAAGCCGCCATCAGGGTTAATCCCCCCCAGCACCGAGGCCAGAATGGTCACCAACAGATAGGACTCGCCATATCCGGCCTTGGCTGAGTTAAATTTCGCCATCATCAAAATGGCCGCCCCCCAACCCAATAGGGCTGACAGGATATAGACTGCGATCTGCACCCGATGGGTGTTCACGCCACTGAAGCGGGTCGCCTGCTCATTGGAGCCGACCAGATAGATACTGCGCCCCAGTGTGGTGTGTTCCAGCAACACCCACAGCCCCGCCGACACCAGTAAAAACAGGATCATCGCCACCGGAATTCCGGCAATATCGCCACTGCCAATATATTGAATCACCGACGGGAAACCTGAGATCACATCGCCGTTGGATAATAAAATATTCAGGCCCGTGATCAGGGTCATGGTGCCCAAGGTTGCCAGAATCGGTGACACACCGACGACAGAGATTAGCAGCCCATTCAGGGTGCCAATTGCCACCGCCACCAGCAATCCCGCCCCTAACGCCAGCAGCAAAAACAGCGGCTGATCAGGGTGGCTGACAATAATGGCGGCCATCACCAGCGAACAAGCATTGGCTCCGGCAATAATGGATAAGTTAATGCCGCCCGTCAGCATGGTCAGCCCCATTCCCAGCGCCAGCATGCCTAAAATCGGCAGTTGTGACGAAATCGACTGGAAGTTGCCCAAGCTGAAAAAGCGCTGCCCCAAGGTCAATGAGAAGGCCAGCATCACCGCCACCAGAATCAGCAGTTGCAGCCGGATAATGCGGTCATCGGGGATAATTCGGTTTAACCACGTCATATCAGTGCTCCCTCAACAACTTGCGTTTTTCATTCCATGCGGTGGTACTGATACTCACCAAAATGATCACGCCGCTGAAAACCGTGTGCCAGTAAGAAGAGACGCTCAGCAGCGTCAGGCCGTTTTGCAAAAATGCCAGCAACATCACGCCCAGCACGGTGCCAGTCAAGGTTCCCCGACCCCCGCTCATACTGGTGCCGCCCAGTACCACTGCCGCCAGCACGGTTAATTCAAATCCCATCAATGAGTTAGGTGCGACCGATTGGGATATCTGCGCCTGAACCACGGCGGCGACGCCTGCCAACATGCCCATGTAGCCATAGACATAGAGATGCAGCCGCAGAATGTTAATCCCCAAACGCGAGGCGGCATCTTTGTTGCTGCCCATGGCGAAAATCTGCCGCCCGAGGCGGGTGTAGTTCATCAACACGCCAGTGACAATAATGGTGGCGGCCAGACAGAACAGCGGGAGGGTCAGGCCATAGTCGTAGCCGTCACTGCCGGTAAATGAGAACCAGTTAATCCCGGTCATAAACCAGTCAGGGAAGCCATACAGCCAAGTGCCGTTGGTGACATAAACCAGCAGACCGTAGAACAGATTCAGTGTGGCAATGGTGATAATAATGGCCGGGACTTTCAGCCAATAGACCAGTAATCCATTTATCAGCCCCAGCACTAAACCGACGGCCATAGCCAAGATGAATGCCAGCGCGAAGCTGCCACCATGAGTAATCACCCATGAAGCCATCACATACTGCGCAATCGCCGTCACTGCTGGGAAAGAGATATCGATGCCACCGGCAATCAGCACCACAAATAAGCCGCAGGCGAGAATACCCAAAATGGCATAACTGGTGGCGACATCGGTTAAGTTCCCCAACGTCAGGAACTCGGCGCTTCTTACACTCAATCCGATCGCCAACAGCAACACCAGCAGACCCAGATAGAACTCATGGCGACCCGTGAGCTGTCGCAGTTTTAGCTTATCCATTGACCACCTCGGCGATCTGTTGTTCGGTGCACTGATGGGGATAGAACTCAGCCACCAGCTCACCCTTTCGCATCACCAACACCCGATGGCTGTTGTAGTACGCCTCCGGGATCTCGTCACAAATCATTAATACCGCCATCCCCTGCGCCGCCAGTGCCTTGGCGATGTGGTAGATCCCCTCTTTGTTGGCGATATCCACTCCTACCGTCGGCGAGTCCAGAATCAGAATACGCGGTTGAGTCGCCACCCATTTGGCAATGGCGATGCGCTGCGCATTACCACCGGATAGGGTTTTTACCGGCAGCGCGGTATCGGAAACTTTAATATTCAGATCCTGCACCAGTTGCTTCACCAGCGCGGCGGCTTTGGGGTGATCCAGCAAACCGCTGCGGGTATGCAATTTGTCGAAAACCGACACAATGGTGTTGTCATAGATCGACTGCTCCATGATCAAACCTTGAGTCAGGCGATCTTCGGAGACATAGCCGATCCCTTGGCGGATCGCGTCGCGGTTATGGCGAAAATGGACCGGCTCGCCAGCAACACGAATTTCGCCACTCTCCGGCTGAGTCATGCCAAACAGACTCAGACACAACTCAGTACGACCCGCTCCCAGCAGACCGGTAATCGAGACAATTTCGCCCTCATGCAGGGTCAGATCGATATTGCGGAACTGCTCGCCACGGCTCAGTTTTTTGACCTCTAGCAGTGGCGCGGCTTGGGCGGCCAAAGGCGGCAGTTGGCTGTAAGTGAAGCGCTGTCCGGTCATGCGGAACGCCAACTCATGGCTATCTAACTCACTGGCAGGCCAAGTGCCAATCAGTTGCCCGTCGCGCATCACGCTGATTCTGTCAGCGACTTCCATCACTTCATCCAGACGGTGGCTAACAAACACCACACAGATGCCTTGCGATTTCAGGTCGCGCACCACATTCAGCAAACCTTTCACTTCCTGACTGGTCAGCGAAGCGGTCGGCTCATCCATAATCACCAAGCGGGCATCGGCGGCGATCGCCCGGCAGATCGCCACTAACTGGCGGTCCGCAATGGAGAGCTGCTCCACTTTTTTATCGGGATCGAGAGTAACGCCGACCCGCTGCATGGCAGCCAGCGCCCGATCGCGCATACTTTTACGTTTCACCCAGAAGTCGCCGCCGGGCAGATAGCGGTGGACGGCAATGTTTTCTGAGACCGTTAAATTAGGGAACAGCGACAGGTCTTGGTAGATAACCTGTATGCCATAGAAGAAGGAGAGTTGCGGCGTCAACTGATGGAACAGCTTGCCGTCAATCAGGATGCTTGCGCCTTTCTCTGGCTGATAAACCCCTGAAATCACTTTAATAATGGTGCTCTTGCCGCAACCGTTCTGGCCTGCCAGACAGTGCACTTCGCCTTTGTTCAGGGTGAGATTCACCTGATCCAGCGCCAGTACGCCGGGGAATCGCTTACTGATATTTTCAAGCGTGATGAATGCGTTGGCCTGAGTCATGACAATACCTTCCCTAACGCCATCAGCATGGCGCTATTTTTGCTGCTATTTGGTGAGGGTGGTGAGGGCAGTGAGGCTGCTTTCCCACTGCCTGTTTTACTGCTGAACCCCGCCCGGAAGCGGGTTATTCCCTAGTGTGGCGTCTGAAGATCAGAAACCTAATTTTTAGATTAGAAACCTAATGTTTTCGCATTATCTTTGGTGACTTCAAGAATCTTGTTAAAGCGGATCACGCCTTTTTCGCTGTCAACATCCGCTTTACCCAAGCCGTCGATGGTCAAGTCTGGCGTCACTTTCTGCCCTTTCAGCAGTTGATTGGCAATCTCTACCACCGCAAAACCGGCATCTTTCGGGTCCCACAACAGCGCTTTTTTGATATCACCGCGCATCAAGTAAGGGGCCGCTTGAGCTGGCATCGCAATACCGACTACCGCGATTTGATCTTTAGCGCGTTTCTTGGCAACGGCTTGACCCGCACCAATCGGCCCCAGTGAACCAAAACCAATGATCCCTTTCATTTGCGGATAGGTTTTCATCAGATCCAGTGTGGTGGAGTAAGACTTATCAATGTTCTCAGCCACTGGCAGGCGCGGGGTGACTTCGAACATGTCAGGGTATTTTTCTTTCTGATATTTGATGGCGTAATCTGCCCAAGCATTATGCAGTGGCACTGTCAGAGAGCCGACATAGATGGCATAGCCCCCTTTGCCGCCCATGGCTTTTGCCAGCTCATCCATATTGGCCTGCGCATATTTTTCGCTGTCGATGGTTTCCACATCCCACTGCCCAATACGCTGATCCGGTGATTCATGGGTCAGCACCACAATGCCCTTCTCTTGGGCCTTTTTCAGTACTGGTTCCAGCACTTTGGCGTCATTTGGCACCACAATGATGGCATCCACGTTTTTGGCAATCAGATCTTCAATCACTTTAACTTGTTGCGCTGGATCGGGTGTCGCTGGCCCCACTTGGTAAGCATTCACATCCAATTTTTTCGCGGCTTCATTGACGCCCACTTCCATGCGGGTAAACCAAGGAATGCCAGTCACTTTCGCCACGACGGCAATTTCAGGTTTTTTCTCTGCCATCGTTTGCGTGGTGAACAGCATGCATGCCGAAACAACACATGCATTCAGTAATGCGAGATTAAATTTCATAGCAATACCTTCTTGTTTTCTTTCAGATAACGGGTGGGTTGCAGGGTGAAGAGTCAGTGGTGTTGCAAAAAAATGAGTTGTATTGCAAAGTGCGCGTTTTATTTTCATGTGACTGCTTTTCACACACAGAAGATTAACAAAGGAACACAAGAGGCTGCGCGACGAGGCAGAGCAAACTGTGATGCAAGCCCAGAAAAGTAAAATCTAATGAGTTATTAAGTTAAAATAGGGTTAATAGAATAATGAAAAGAATAAATCTGATCAAAACAAGAGTGAATAACAACACATAAACATCAATAAATTAACATTATTATTACAATGCACTTTTTACGGCTCACATGTAGCACGCCAATAACCCCATTTTATTCGCCGCCAGAACCCTCATTGTTCGAAACTGAGAGTGTGATCCCATTTCGCGATCACCGGATAAACACGGCACCCTTTTCTGAGTCCCATTTTCTGCTTATTGCGGGGCAGTGGCGCGGTTTGTGTCGCGATCACTCACGCTATAGCTCTCGCGTTGATCTTTTTCTTTCATTTACTGCGGATATGATACAATTCACTGAAAGCTACACTCGCTTATCGATAGCCTGCCTTTATGACCATTCACTACGCGATCCCTGCTTTTAATGTAAAAATTGCGTCAATTGTCGTCTTCCCAAAAACAATAATTGATCACCAGTGTCTGACAAGATGTATCGCTATCGAGTTATGTCCTTATGCGCTACACACTCGCACTTAATGCATAACGATAGAGCTGACATGATAAAACCGCAGAAATTCCATATTTCCCTGCTCCACCCGCGCTATTGGCTCACTTGGTTTGGCCTGGGTTTGCTGTTTCTGTTAGTCCAACTGCCCTACCCAGTGCTTAACAAACTGGGGATTTGGCTGGGGCGCACCTCCATGCGCTTCCTCAAGCGGCGGGTCTCCATCGCTCGACGCAATCTGGAACTCTGTTTCCCTGATATGGACAAGCAGACCCTCGAACGCACGATTGTCGGCAATTTTGAATCCTTGGGCATGGGGTTGATGGAGACGGGTATGGCGTGGTTCTGGCCCGACTCTCGTATTAAACGTTGGTTTACTGTCTCCGGCCTGAATAACCTGAAAAAAGCGCAGGAGGGCAACCGTGGCGTCTTGGTGATTGGCGTGCACTTTATGTCACTGGAACTGGGTGGCCGCGTGATGGGGCAGTGTCAGCCGATGATGGCGATGTACCGCCCACACAACAATAAGGTGATGGAGCTGGTACAGACTTGGGGCCGGATGCGCTCCAATAAGGCGATGCTCGACCGCAAAGATCTCCGTGGCATGGTGCAAGCACTGAAAAAAGGTGAAGCGGTCTGGTTTGCGCCGGATCAAGACTACGGCCCACGTGGCAGCGTGTTTGCGCCGCTGTTTGCCGTCGATAAAGCGGCGACCACTAGCGGCACCTTTATGCTGGCCCGTCTGGCAAAACCAGCACTGCTGCCGTTAGTTTTACTGCGCAAAGCCGATGGCAGTGGCTATGAGCTGCTGATACAACCGGCGCTGGAAGATTATCCCATCGACGATGAAGTGGCCGCCGCCAGTTATATGAATAAGGTGATTGAGCAAGAGATCTTGCGCGCGCCAGAGCAATATCTCTGGTTGCACCGCCGCTTTAAAACCCGCCCCGCCGGTGAGCCATCACTCTACTAAATGCCACATGACGTAAAATCCACTAACAGAATAAACCCGCGCTAAAATGCGGGTTTTTTTATTGCCTCAACCAGCCCTCCCTTTTGCATAACTGTACCCCTATCCCCCACCACCTCTGCACTAAAAAGCATCAACCTGCCGATAAATGCGTCATTTAAGTGCGCCCAGCCCAGTCTCGACCCACCTATTAAGGGTTAACCCCTAGTAATTACTCAGATGATCAATGAAATGCAACTCTGGCATCCCATTTGCTAATACCAAACTGGCTACACGCCAACAGACAGCGACGGTGCATCACGGGTGCGCCACAAAATTAAAATAGGTTCGACTTTGCCTCACAGGACGCTTTCATGAAAAAAATGATGTTTTCAACGCTGGTTGCTGCCGCCTCATTAGTGGCATTAGCGGGTCAGGCCCACGCGGGTACTACTTTGGATGCGGTGAAGAAAAAAGGTTTTGTGCAGTGCGGTATCAGTGATGGATTACCCGGCTTCTCTTACGCCGATGCCAGCGGCAAATTCTCCGGCCTTGATGTCGATGTCTGCCGTGGTGTGGCTGCCGCCATCTTTGGTGATGCAGAAAAAGTGAAATATACCCCGCTGACGGCAAAAGAGCGCTTTACCGCCCTGCAATCTGGCGAAGTGGATATTTTGTCCCGTAACACCACTTGGACCTCATCCCGCGATGCGGGTATGGGGATGCTGTTTACGGGCGTGAACTATTACGACGGCATCGGCTTCCTGACCCACAATAAAGCCGGGCTGAAGAGCGCCAAAGAGCTGGATGGTGCCACGGTCTGTATTCAGGCGGGCACAGATACTGAGTTGAATGTCGCTGACTACTTTAAAGCCAACAAAATGCAATACACCCCGGTCACTTTCGATCGCTCTGATGAGAGTGCCAAGGCACTGGACTCTGGTCGTTGCGACACACTGGCCTCTGACCAATCCCAGCTCTATGCACTGCGTATCAAGTTAGGGAAGCCAGATGAATTTATCGTTTTGCCAGAAGTGATCTCAAAAGAGCCGCTGGGGCCAGTAGTGCGCCGGGGTGACGAAGATTGGTTCGCCGTCGTACGCTGGACACTGTTTGCCATGCTGAATGCGGAAGAGATGGGTGTGACCTCGAAAAACGTCGAAGCACTGGCGGCGAAACCCACCACTCCAGATATGGCCCACCTGTTAGGTCAGGAAGGCAACTACGGCAAAGATTTGAAAGTGCCGAATGATTGGGTGGTAAAAATCGTCAAGCAAGTGGGTAACTATGGCGAAAGTTTTGACCGTAATGTCGGTATGGGCAGTGAGCTGAAAATCAAACGCGGCCAAAATGCGCTGTGGAACAATGGTGGCCTCCAATACGCACCACCGGTTCGCTGATAACAGATGTGCTCTCCGGCAGGTTCGCCTGCCGGATGTATGACCCAGACCGAGGCCCACACTATGTCACAACGCCCAACCGTCAAAGGTGCCTTTTCGCTGACCAACCCAGCGGTGCGCGCCTGGTTGTATCAAATCATTGCACTATTGATACTGATCGGATGCGGTGCGTACCTGATTCATAACACCATTACCAATCTATCCACCCGGGGCATCACCTCCGGCTTTGCTTTTCTGAACAACAGCGCTGGTTTTGGCATCGTTCAGCACCTTATCGACTATAAGCAGGGCGATACCTACGGGCGCGTGTTCTTCGTCGGGCTATTCAACACCCTGCTGGTTTCAGTACTGTGCATCTTCTTTGCGTCGATACTGGGCTTCTTTATCGGGCTAGCGCGTCTGTCTGACAACTGGCTATTACGCAAACTATCGACTATCTACATCGAAATCTTCCGTAATATCCCGCCGCTGTTGCAAATCTTCTTCTGGTATTTCGCGGTGTTGCGCAATTTGCCGGGGCCACGGCAAAGTATGGATGCTTTTGGCGTCGCCTTTCTGAGTAACCGTGGCCTCTATTTACCGTCACCGGAATGGGCTGCCGGTTTTATGCCTGCGTTGATTGCCGTGCTACTGGCGGTGGCCGCCATGTTCGCCCTCTATCGCTATAATCATTTTCGCCAGTTACATACCGGCCAGTTCCACCGCACTTGGCCAATAGGTTTATTGCTATTGATTGCCCTGCCCGCCTTGTCCCATTTTATGTTTGGCCCGGCGCTGCACTGGGATATCCCCGAACTGCGCGGTTTTAATTTTAAAGGCGGGTTGGTGCTCATCCCTGAATTGGCCGCCTTAACACTCGCGCTGTCGGTTTACACCTCCACCTTTATTGCGGAAGTGATTCGCTCCGGCATTCAGTCCGTGCCCTACGGCCAGCATGAAGCGGCCCGATCGCTGGCGCTGCCGAATACCGTCACCTTACGTCAGGTGATTTTGCCGCAGGCACTGCGGGTCATCATTCCGCCACTGACCAGCCAATATCTGAATATCGTCAAAAACTCCTCACTGGCAGCCGCCATCGGTTACCCCGATATGGTGTCGTTGTTCGCCGGTACCGTGCTGAACCAAACCGGTCAGGCGATAGAAACCATCGCCATCACCATGTCGGTCTATCTGGTTATCAGCCTATCCATTTCATTTTTAATGAATATCTACAATCGGCGCATTGCGCTGGTCGAGCGCTAAGGGGAGCGAATGACGATGACATTAACCCGCGAACCACCCCGTACTGTGCGGCCGGGTAACCCGCTGAGTCGGATGGTCTTTTGGGCCAGAAAGAATCTCTTCTCCAGTTGGAGCAATAGCCTGCTAACCCTGTTCTGTTTGTGGCTGATGTGGCAGTTGATCCCACCGCTGCTGAATTGGACAATTTTTAACGCCAACTGGCTAGGCACATCACGTACCGACTGTACCCGCGAAGGGGCCTGTTGGGTCTTTATTCATGCACGCTTTGGCCAATTTATGTATGGCCTCTACCCCATTGAGCAGCGCTGGCGCATCAATACCACACTCATCATTGGATTACTCACACTGATCCCGCTGTTTTGGCGTGGGATGCCTCGTCGTGGCCGCTATCTGGCGGTCTGGATGGTGGCCTACCCGCTGCTGGTTTGGGTGATGCTCTATGGCGGTTTTCTAGGGCTGAGCCGCGTGGAAACTCACCAATGGGGTGGACTGACACTGACACTCATCATCGCCGCCGTTGGCATTGCTGGTGCACTGCCACTAGGTATCTTGCTGGCGCTGGCTCGCCGCTCCAGTATGCCGGTGGTACGCATTCTGTCGGTGGCCTTTATCGAGTTCTGGCGCGGGGTGCCGTTAATCACCGTGCTATTTATGTCTTCGGTGATGCTGCCACTGTTTATGACCGAAGGCACCAGCATCGATAAGCTGATCCGCGCCTTAGTGGGAGTGGTGCTGTTCCAGTCTGCCTATGTGGCGGAAGTGGTGCGCGGCGGGTTGCAAGCCCTGCCCAAAGGCCAGACTGAAGCCGCAGAGTCACTGGGGCTGGGCTACTGGAAAACCCAAGGGCTGGTTATCTTGCCGCAAGCTCTGAAAATGGTGATTCCGGGGCTGGTGAACACCATTATTGCCCTGTTTAAAGATACCAGTTTGGTGATCATCATTGGCCTGTTTGATCTGTTCAGCAGTGTGCAACAAGCCACCGTTGACCCCGCTTGGTTGGGGATGTCAACCGAGGGCTATGTCTTCGCCGCTGCGGTTTACTGGATTTTCTGTTTCAGCATGTCGCGCTACAGCCAGCATCTGGAGAAGCGCTTTCACACCGGACGTTCCCCCCATTGAGGCATAATATGAGCGACAATCAGCCAAACTTCGGCGATAAGATGATGATTACGCTGGAAAACGTCAATAAGTGGTACGGGCAGTTCCACGTATTGAAAGATATCAATCTACATGTGCGCCCCGGCGAACGCATTGTGCTGTGCGGCCCTTCCGGCTCCGGCAAATCGACGACTATCCGCTGCATCAACCATCTGGAAGAGCATCAGCAGGGGAAGATCATGGTGGATGGCATTGAGCTGAATGATGATTTGCGAAATATCGAGCGGGTGCGTACCGAGGTCGGCATGGTGTTTCAACACTTCAATCTGTTCCCACACTTAACCGTGATGCAGAACTGTACACTGGCCCCGAGCTGGGTGCGCAAAATGCCGAAGAAGGAGGCCGATGAACTGGCGATGCACTATCTGGAGCGGGTGCGGATTGCCGAGCACGCCCATAAGTTCCCCGGTCAGCTCTCCGGCGGGCAGCAGCAGCGCGTGGCGATTGCCCGCTCACTCTGCATGAAACCGAAAATCATGCTGTTCGACGAACCCACTTCGGCGCTCGACCCGGAGATGGTCAAGGAGGTGCTGGATACCATGATCAGTCTGGCGCACGAAGGCATGACCATGCTGTGTGTGACCCACGAAATGGGGTTCGCCCGCACTGTCGCCGACCGGGTTATTTTTATGGATCGCGGCGAAATCGTCGAGCAAGCACCGCCTGCCGAGTTCTTCTCGAACCCGAAATCCGAGCGCACGCAGGCATTTTTGGCACAAGTTATTCACTAGTAATGATGTATCCCCAAAGTCATTGATTTTGCAGGGAGGCAGCCAGTTAACGAATCCCGATGAGCTTACTCAAGTAAGTGATTCGGGTGAGTAAACGCAGCTAACACTCCTGCAACTTCAAGGACGACGGGGATTTTTTTATTCCCCTACTCCACCAGATCGTCAAACAAAATGCGGTCATGGGTGATATGTGACTCCGGGCACAAGAAGATGAATTCAACTTCTGTTTTGGTAATAAGTTGATGGGCGGTATTCGGGTAAATACAGAATACCGAACCCCTGGCAAAGCTATCTACGCGCTTATTTTTTAGCTCGCCCGCAATAACATCTGCCGTCCAAATAGTGCCCTCACCCGAGATGATGATGTACCACTCGTCATCTTCAGTATGGCTGTGGCACCCCACACATCTCCCCCGCGCCAACTGGGTTCCATAGGCCCGTAAGCCCTCCTTTTTAATCATGTTGGTAATGGAAATACCCACCGTATTATCGGCTATTGCATTATTACAGTTAAAATCTGAGAAACTAATCATAAAAACCTCCTTGTTGAAAATTGAGAAATAATAGACTTGCAGGTAAAAGATAATCGCTATTTAATAACTTCACAATCGCAAAAATAAAAAATACCACCAACCATTTGCCTATTAATTAATTCAACAAATTAACAGGAGATAAATAAGATGGATAAACATATATTACAAGCACTGAGTGTTTCAATACGATTTTGGGAGCACAGCTCCGAGCCTTGGGGTGTTAAAGATAATGAATCGCGGTTTGTTTATGCAAATAATAAATATAATAAATTACTGGCTTTACCTGATAACTTTTGTGTCGAGGGGCGATTAGACGGCGAACTCCCCGCACCAACCTCAGATTTTCAGGCCGAATTTCAAGCACATGACCGAAAAGTGGAGTTAGAGAAAGATCGCGTAACTTCACTTGAAATACATGAGTTTGGGGGGGAGTCCTATGTTCAACCTTGGTTTTTTGATAAGTACCCCTTAATCGATGGCAATGGTGTCTCTGTTGGAACTGTATTTCATGGTCGACCAGTGGAAAATACAACATTAATACGTTTAACAAAAATAAAAACGCCCACATCGCTTATCTTTACGCCACCCTCTACTCTATTTTCAAAAAGAGAGTGGGAAGTCCTATTTTATCTTCTACACGAATACGCTAGTGCGGAGATCGCTAATAAACTTTTCCTGTCAAATAGAACAGTCTGCAATATTATCCAAAATATTTATCGCAAGGCGGGGGTCTCCAGCAAACGGCAAATTATTGAGTATTGTGATGCAAAAAATATTAATAATTATATTCCTCAAAGTTTCTTTGACCGCACAGGCTCTTTCCTCTTTATGCCGAAAGAAGCCAATGGCGATTAGCAGAGCTACTGTTTTACCGAGGATCTCTTTTGCCGGAGAGCTTTTTTACCACAATAAATGCCCCATCAGCGGGGCAGCAATCACCGTAATGATACCAGCCAGCATCATCACCAAACTGGAGACAACGCCCTCCTGCTGCCCCATCTCATAAGCTTTCGCCGTGCCCGCGCCGTGGGAGGAGGCGCCCAAGCCCGCGCCTTTTGCCAACCCACTGCGCACAGATAAGCGCAGAAACAGCAAGTCCCCAACCGCCATCCCAAATACCCCTGTTATCACCACAAACAGTGCCACCAAATCAGGTTGCCCGCCCAGTTGTTTAGCCGCTTCCAGCGCAAAAGGCGTGGTGATGGAGCGCACCGCCAAACTGCGTTGCACCTCTTCCGACAGAGTGAGTAGCCTCGCCAACCACACCGAGCTGACCACTGCCACAGTGACGGCAGTTATCACCCCTGCAGTGAGTGATAACCAGTGGCGGCGAATAATCGACAAATTCTCATACACCGGTACAGCAAAAGCGATGGTTGCTGGCCCCAGTAACCACAGCAACCAATGCGTCTCACCAATATAATCCTGATAAGAGATATGGGTGACCACCAGCAGCAGCACTAACACCATGGGCGTCAGCACCAAGGGCATTAGCAGCAAGGAGCGGCGGCGGCGATAGAGTTTTTTGTTGGCAAAATAGAGTGCCAGTGTCGCCAGAAAACAGGCGATGCTGATAATAAAATCATTCATGGCGATTAGACTTGCGGCGTTGTAGCCACACCTCAAAGCGGTAAACGCGATCAACCACTAATCCGGTAGCCGCGAGAGTCAGTGTAGTGCTGACGGCAATCACGGCGAAAATTTTCCAGCCATCGACCATGATCATCTGGGCATAATTCACCACCGCCACCACCGCAGGAACAAAGAACAGCAGCATTTCGGCCAGCAGCCAGCGCGACCCGGCCTGTACCCAGCGCACGGGCAGAATCCGCAGCATAATCATGGCGAGCAGTAATAACATGCCGACAATATTGGCGGGCAAGGGCAGATGAAAGAGGCTAACCAACTGATCAGCAATGATAAATAAGCCCGCATACAGCGCCACTTGAACCGGTACCTGTAAGCGCGTGAGAAGCGACGGCGCAAAACTGCGTAACGCCAACAACATGATGAGAAACCCCAGTGGGAAATTGTGTCAGTGCTCAGTATAGGCCGCAGACAACCTTGCAAAAAATGAATTAAAATCATCGCAATCATGCCTAAATGGCATACTTTATATTTAGGCAATGGTTCCGCTGACTGACAGGAAAAACCGATGGATATCCGAACGCTACGCTATTTCGTCGAAGTGGTACGCCAGCAGAGTTTCACCCGTGCGGCGGAGAAGCTTTTTGTCACCCAACCCACCATCAGCAAAATGCTGCGCAATCTGGAAAATGAGTTGGAGTGCAGCTTGTTGATTCGTGAGGGTCGCCGCCTGCATCTGACCGACAGCGGGCAAGCGGTGTATCAGCGCGGGCTGGCGATCCTCGACCAATTCCAACAGTTGGAAGCGGAGCTGGAAGATATTGCCTCATTGAAGAAGGGCAAATTGCGTCTAGGGATTCCGCCGATGGTCGGCACCCAAATGGCGGTGCTGATCAGTGAATTTCGCCAAAGTTACCCCGGTGTAGAGCTGCAAATTGCCGAGTTTGGCGGCTTAACCGTACAACAGGCGGTGCTCTCCGGCGAACTAGATTTGGCCCTCACCGCCCTTCCCGCTGATGCTGGTCTACCACTGACTGCACTGCCGCTATTCAGCCATCCACTCTGTGTGGTAGTGCCACGTACCGCGTTCTGGCTGAACCGCACCACCATCACTATTCCCGAGTTGGCCGACCAATCAATCCTGATTTATAACGAGGACTTCGCCCTCTACCGCCAGTTAATGGAGGCTTTCACTGCTGCGGGTTTTATTCCCAAAATCGCCGTTCGCAGTGGTCAATGGGACTTTTTAGCCGCCATGGTGCAAGCCCATGTCGGGATCGCCATTTTGCCGGAACCGATTTGCCAGCGGTTGGATAAAAAAGCGCTGTTATGGCTGCAGTTAGCACCAGAAATGCCGTGGCAGTTGGGGTTGATTTGGCGACAGGGAAGTTATCTTTCTCACAGTGCGCAGGCGTGGATTAGCCGCTGCCGTGAATTTTGGCCCAATGGTTCATTGGTTGAGATCAATCCGGCCGCCAAACAGCAGCCGGATTAGGGAGAAACTACCCCTCTTTTTCGATCAGCAGTGCTTCCAGTAGATCCAGATCATGCAACAGTTTTTGCAGGGTTTCGTTACTGATTTTCTGGGTGGCGCGCAGGTGATACAGCTCGCCACGTTCGGCCCGCAGCGCGGTTAAACGGAAACGCCGCTCTAGATTTTCGATCAATAAGGTGTTCTCGACTTCATCCTTACTGCCGGTGCGCCGTCGCAAAGTGCCGATGACCCGTGAGCTGACCTCTTTAAGCAGCTCAGGATCGATATTCTCCTCACTGCTGGCCGCCAGCCGCTCTTCCATCTTGTTCAGACTGACAATCGCCACTTCCGCCGCTGCCGCCCGGGCTAAGCGAATCTCTTCACGGCTGGCACTCTTGTCTGCCATGACCACACCGCGCAGTAACGGCGGCAGGGCAATGACCCCGACGATGACCGACAGCAGGATGACTCCCGTGGCGATAAACACCAATTGATAACGAGAGGGGAAAGCTGAGCCATCGCTCAGGAATAACGGAATCGACAGCACACCTGCCAGCGTAATCGCCCCACGCACCCCCGCGAACGACGCCACCCATAGCTCGCGCGTGGTGTAGTTGCTAAACTCCAGTGGCCGCTTCTTCAGTAAACGCTTACTGAATCTTTTCATCATCCACAGCCAGCTAAAGCGCAGCACCAGCAATGCGCCATAAATGATGGCAACATCCGCAAACAGATTCCAAGTTTGGATGGTCGGGTCCAGCTCCGCCTGCACGATCGAGGTTTCCAGTATCCCCGGCAGTTGCAGGCCCAACAGGATAAACACCATGCCGTTAAACACGAACTCCAGCATCGACCAGACACTGTCAGCACGTAACCGCATTGTCAGTGGGGCATTACGAATCACGCCAGATTGGCTGATGGTCATACCCGCCGCCACGGCGGCCAAGATACCGGAGACGCCAATATGTTCGGCAATCAGGTAAGAGGCAAAAGGTAACAGCAGCAGCAAGACGATTTGTGTCGCCGGGTCATCGCCACTCCAGCGGCTCATCAAGCGCAGCGATTTACTGTAGAGCCAAGTGACCGCAACCCCGGCCAGCAGGCCGCCGATGGCGACTTTCAGGAACTCCAATGTGGCACCGGACACAGTGAATATCATGGTGCCCATTGCCACCGCAATGGCAAACTTCAGCGCCACCAGACCGGAAGCATCGTTCATCAACGCCTCCCCTTCCAGCACGCCCATAATTGATTTCGGTATGCGCCCTTTCCCCACGATACCGGATAGCGCCACGGCATCCGTTGGCGATAATACCGCCGCCAGTGCAAAGGCCGCCACCAGCGGAATACCCGGCACCATCCAGTAGATCAGATAGCCGATACCCACCACGGTGACCAGCACCAAGGCCAGTGCCAGACCCAATATCTCCCGCCCGTGATGAATAAACTCCCGCGTCGGTGTTTTCCAACCATCAGCAAAGAGCAGCGGCGGGATAAACAGCACCAAGAAGAGTTCCGGGTCAAAATCGACATGCAAACCAAAGTGGGGCCAAGCTAACAAGGCACCACAGACAATCTGCATCAATGGGAGGGGGATTTGAAACGGCAACATTCGGGTGACCACGCCGGAGAGCGACACCACCAGAATCAAAATGAGGATTGTAAAAAAGATTTCCATGCTTTCCTTAGACTCAACTCAACACTACCTAACAATCAAACTCGCCCGTCGTCAGGGCCAACGCGTAGCTTTTGATAGTAGATCACTTTTTTATTAAACGGGGAAAAAAACGGTAACAGAGTGCAGGAAAAAACAGAGAAGTGCGGTTATCGCCGCATTGGCACTATTGGGGACAGGGCGTCCCCAATAGTCGTGAGCTTAAATCGCCCAACCGCCTGCATAGAATGCCACCAGCGCAACCGCAATAACCACGGTGCCGATGTTCAGTCTACGCCATTCGCCGGAACAGATACGGCCAATCACCAGTGAGCTGAAGCCCAGCATGATACCGGTCACGATATTACAGGTCAGCACGATAAACACGGCGCAAAGCAGGCCGGACATCGCATCAACAAAATCGTCGAAATCCAGTTTGGACACATTGCTCAACATCAGCAAGCCCACGTACATCAGGGCCGGAGCCGTGGCGTAAGCAGGAACCAAATAGGAGAGCGGCGAGAGGAACAGCATGAACAGGAACAGCACACCGACCACGGTTGCGGTCATACCGGTTTTACCGCCTGCCGCCGTACCCGCCGCAGATTCGATATACACCGCAGCAGGGGCCGCGCCCACTAAACCGGCAAAGATGCTGCTGACGGAGTCAGAGGTCAGCGCTTTGCCGCCGCTGATAATCTGGCCATCTTTATCCAGCAAGTTGGCCTGACCCGCCACCGCGCGGATGGTGCCTGTGGCATCAAACACCGCAGTCATCACCAACGCCAGCACACTTGGCAGCACCACAGGTTTCAGTGCACCCATGATATCGAGGCTGAAAATCAACGAGTCGCCGTTAGCATCCGCCAGACTTGGCATAGCAAACAGCCCTTGATAGGTCACACTAGGGTCAAAAATCAGACCAATCACTGAGATGCCGATAATCACGAGCAGAATGCCACCCGGCACCCGCAGTTTTTCCAAACCGAAAATCACCGCCAGACCCAATAACGTCATAATCACCGGGAAAGAGGTAAATGCGCCCAGCGCCACTGGCAAACCTTCAATCGGGTTTTTGATTACCAAGCCGACACCGTTTGCCGCAATCAGCAGCAGGAACAGGCCGATACCAATGCCGGTGCCGTGCGCCACGCCCATCGGCAAGTTACGCAATATCCATGAGCGGATACCGGTGACGGAGATAATGGTAAACAGTACCCCCATCAGGAATACGGCACCCAGCGCCACAGGAATACTGATGTGTTGGCCCAATACCAAACTGAATGCAGTAAACGCGGTCAATGAGATAGCGCAACCAATCGCCATCGGCAAATTCGCCCACAAGCCCATCAACAGAGAACCTAAGCCCGCCACCAGACAGGTCGCGACAAACACCGCTGTTGGCGGGAAGCCCGCTTTGCCCAACATGCTTGGCACCACGATGACCGAGTAGACCATCGCCAAAAAGGTCGTCAGACCGGCCAGCACTTCTTGGCGTACATTACTGCCACGTTCACTGATCTTGAAAAATGCATCAAGCGAACTTTTTGGCTTTGCTGCCGAGTTCGTTTGAGGATTGGTGCTAGACATGGTTATGTCCCCTGTGTGTGTCATTATAAAGTCGTCAGCAAGCCAAGCGCCCTTTCCCTACGTAATCGTTTCCGTCCCTGCCGATTAACTCATCAATCCCCCCAACGCCAAGATGACGGAGGAAATAGCAATCGATTAGCTGGAAGTGCGCATGACTGAAAAAAAATCGAGATTTAGGGCAGATGTAATTTAAGGCAAACGATTATCTAGCCAACAGCAGTGACTAATCAACACCAGAACGCGACATTTAATGCATTTTTTAACATTAATTTGTCCGTGAGCATCAAATCAATGCCAAACGAAAGTGTGAGCTGACTCACACCCGTTGGCCCTGAGTGAACTTGGATACTAAATAGCCGATAGTCAGCTCTCCAATTTGTAGGCACCGCCCTTCTCAATCGCCTGTTGATAGGCGGGGCGCTGATGAATCCGCACTAAGAAATCTTGCAGTTTCGGGAAGCCCTCAAGGCCGCCACGGCTATTGATCGCTTCGATAGGGAAGCTCATTTGGATATCTGCCGCACTGAAATCACTGCCAGCAAACCACCGATGCTGAGTGAGATGCTGCTCCAGATAGTCGCGGTGCGTGGTAATTTGCTTATTCAGATAATTTTTCTGCACCCCTTCGCCCAATGCCTTGGCAACCGGACGGATTATCCACGGCACTGGCGGCCCACCCAATCGGCTGAAGATCAGCTTCATCACCAGCAGTGGCATCAGTGAACCCTCCGCATAGTGCATCCAGTAGCGAAACTGCTGGCGATCATAATGGCCGGTTGGCTTAAACAGCCCTTGAGCATCATAGGCTTCCTGCAAATATTCGATGATCGCACCGGACTCCGCCAGAGTCAGATCGCCGTCAGTAATGACCGGAGATTTACCCAGCGGATGAATTTTTTTCAGTTCAGGGGGAGCCAACAAGCTACCCGAGTCGCGCTGATAGCGCTTCAACTCATAGGGGACTTGCAACTCTTCGAGCATCCACAAAATACGCTGTGAACGTGAATTATTTAGATGGTGAACAATGACCATAACCAAGCTCCATATGATAGGTAACAGAAAGAGTTACAACGGCAGAGAGATGATTATAGTCGAGTAGGCGTTAACACTTTATTATTCTGCATTATCGTCAAATTACAGTCGTTAGGTTGTATTGGTGAATTACAGCCTATGAGTTGTATTTTGCATTTACAGCTTATTGATAACCCCATACAAAAAACCCAGCTATTACACTGGGTTTTATTGATTTCTCTGTTTTTAAAAACAGGGATCAGAAAGGAATATCGTCGTCGAAATCCATTGGTGGCTCATTGCCGCCTTGCGGCTGTGCTGCTGGCGCAGATTGCGCTGGGCGTGAAGTCTGGCCGCCGCTGAACTGGTTGCCACCTTGTGGCTGCTGAGGTTGACCCCAACCGCCTTGCGCGCCGCCCTCTTGTGAGGCGCCACCCCCTGCCGGAGCACCGCCGCCTTGACGACCACCTAGCATTTGCATGGTGCCGCCAACGTTAACCACAACTTCAGTGGTGTATTTCTCAACACCCGCCTGATCTGTCCACTTACGGGTTTGTAGAGCGCCTTCGATATAGACTTGAGAGCCTTTACGCAGATATTCACCCGCAACTTCAGCCAGTTTGCCGAACAACACCACACGGTGCCATTCCGTCTTCTCTTTCTGCTCGCCGGTTGCTTTATCACGCCAGCTTTCGGAAGTCGCCAGGGTGATATTGGCAACAGCGCCGCCGTTAGGCATGTAGCGGACTTCCGGGTCTTGGCCCAAATTCCCGACCAAAATCACTTTGTTTACGCCTCTGCTGGCCATGTGAACTCTCCTGATGAAGTAAATTTTGTACAGTATAAACGAGTAAGTTTAACACGCTAACCACCAAACGGCACAACAGATCATAACTGCGTAATGCGTTACAGATTTATCGCGTAATCTGTCTTAATTGCACTCAGATACTGGATATCCATTCAGGTTTTTTTGTGTCATAATTATCCGTTTCGTACTGGCTGCGTCCTGTTTTTGGCGTTGTATAGCACACTTTTTTGCTTTTTCTGAAGTGTGCTTTCATAGCAAACGGACGCAGTGAGAGGCTCAGCAAATCCGGGAAATGTTTGAATGGATAATATCGAAGTTCGGGGCGCTCGCACCCATAATCTTAAGAATATCAACCTGATTATCCCACGCGACAAACTGATTGTTGTCACCGGTCTATCGGGTTCAGGCAAGTCCTCACTGGCTTTTGATACCCTGTATGCCGAGGGGCAGCGCCGTTATGTTGAGTCTCTCTCCGCCTATGCGCGCCAATTTCTATCGCTGATGGAAAAACCGGATGTTGACCATATTGAAGGTCTCTCGCCGGCCATCTCCATTGAGCAAAAATCGACCTCCCATAACCCGCGTTCCACTGTGGGGACAATCACTGAAATCCATGATTATCTGCGTTTGCTGTTCGCCCGCGTCGGTGAACCGCGCTGCCCTGATCATGATGTCCCGCTAGCAGCCCAAACCGTCAGCCAGATGGTCGATAACGTCATCAGCCTGCCGGAAGGACGCCGCCTAATGTTACTCGCGCCGGTGGTAAAAGATCGCAAAGGCGAACATACCAAAACGCTGGAAAATCTGGCGATGCAGGGCTACATCCGGGCGCGGATCGACGGTGAGGTTTGTGATCTCTCTGATCCACCGAAATTAGAGCTGCAAAAGAAACACACCATTGAAGTGGTGGTTGATCGCTTCAAAGTGCGTGAAGATCTGGCGCAACGTCTGGCCGAGTCATTTGAAACCGCATTGGAGTTATCCGGCGGGACTGCCGTCGTGGCGGATATGGACGATCCTCACGCCGAAGAGTTGTTATTCTCCGCCAACTTTGCCTGCCCGATTTGTGGCTATAGTATGAGTGAGCTGGAGCCGCGCCTGTTCTCCTTTAACAATCCGGCGGGTGCCTGCCCGACCTGTGATGGCCTTGGCGTGCAGCAATTTTTTGATCCCGACCGTGTGCTGCAAAATCCAGAATTATCTCTGGCGGGTGGCGCTATCCGTGGCTGGGATCGTCGCAACTTCTATTACTTCCAGATGCTACGTTCACTGGCGGATCACTATAAGTTTGATATTGAAGCGCCCTTTAACTCGCTGGATGCCGCAACACAAAAAGCGGTGTTGTACGGTTCCGGCAAAGAGACCATTGAGTTCAAATACATTAACGATCGCGGTGATACCACCGTGCGTCGTCACCCCTTCGAAGGGGTGCTGCACAATATGGAACGCCGCTATAAAGAGACGGAATCCAGTGCGGTGCGCGAAGAGCTGGCGAAATTTATCAGCAATCGCTCCTGTGCCTCGTGTAGCGGCACACGTCTGCGCCGAGAAGCCCGTTATGTCTTTGTCCAAAACACCACATTGCCAGAGATTTCCGAACTGAGCATTGGCCATGCACTGACCTTCTTCCAGAATATGAAATTGAGTGGTCAGCGGGCGCAAATTGCCGAGAAGATACTGAAAGAGATTGGTGATCGGCTGAAGTTTCTGGTGAATGTCGGGCTGAATTATCTGTCATTGTCACGCTCAGCCGAAACCCTCTCCGGTGGCGAGGCACAGCGTATCCGACTCGCCAGCCAGATTGGGGCGGGGTTGGTTGGTGTGATGTATGTGCTGGATGAACCTTCTATTGGCTTACATCAGCGTGATAATGAGCGTTTGCTGGAAACATTGATTCACCTGCGCAATCTGGGTAACACCGTGATTGTGGTGGAGCACGATGAAGATGCGATCCGCGCCGCAGACCATGTGATTGATATCGGCCCCGGTGCCGGTGTGCATGGGGGTGAAGTGGTGGCAGAGGGCACGGTAGATGACATTATGGCCGCGCCAAATTCATTGACCGGCCAGTTCCTCAGCGGCAAGCGAGAAATTGCGATTCCAGCGCAACGGGTCGCGGGTGACCCGAGCAAAGTGTTAAAACTGATTGGTGCCAGCGGCAATAACCTGAAAGATGTCACACTAACACTGCCTGTCGGGCTATTTAGCTGCATTACTGGGGTTTCTGGCTCCGGTAAATCGACGCTGATCAACGATACCTTATACTCCCTTGCCCAAAGCCAGTTGAATGGCGCAACCACCAATGAACCTGCGCCCTACCGCGATATTCAGGGGTTGGAGCATTTCGATAAAGTGATCGATATCGACCAAAGCCCGATTGGCCGGACACCGCGTTCAAACCCAGCGACCTATACCGGCATCTTTACGCCAATTCGTGAACTCTTCGCGGGTGTCCCTGAGTCACGCGCCCGTGGTTATACGCCGGGCCGCTTCAGCTTTAACGTGAAGGGGGGGCGCTGCGAAGCCTGTCAGGGCGATGGGGTGATTAAAGTTGAGATGCACTTCCTGCCGGATATCTATGTGCCCTGTGACCAGTGTAAAGGTAAGCGTTATAACCGTGAAACACTGGAAGTGAAGTACAAAGGTAAGAGTATCCACGAAGTGTTGGCGATGACCATCGAAGAAGCGCGTGAGTTCTTTGATGCTGTGCCCGCGTTGGCTCGCAAGCTACAAACATTGATGGATGTCGGCCTCTCCTATATTTGTCTGGGGCAATCGGCGACCACCTTATCAGGTGGCGAAGCGCAGCGGGTTAAACTGTCGCGTGAACTGTCGAAGCGCGGCACCGGACAGACGCTCTATATTCTGGACGAACCGACCACCGGCCTGCATTTTGCTGATATTCAGCAGTTGCTGGCGGTGTTGCATCAATTGCGGGATCAGGGCAATACCATCGTGGTGATTGAGCATAATCTGGATGTCATTAAAACAGCGGATTGGATTGTCGATCTGGGGCCAGAAGGCGGCAGTGGCGGTGGCGAGATATTAGTCTCCGGCACACCAGAAACCGTCGCAGAGTGCGCTGCATCACATACGGCCCGCTTCCTGAAACCGCTGCTGCAACGTAAATAGCGCATCAAGCTGCACTCGCCTCTGGGGTAACCATCGGGTTGCTCCAGAGGCTATTTCTTGTCATTACATCACTAATTCCTGCCGCCGCTGCTCCGGCAACCCCTGCAAAACCAACTGATAAGAGCGATCAATTAACGAATAAAACTGTGAATTCGGTAATTCGCCATCCAGAAACACCGTGTTCCAGTGCGCTTTATTCAAGTGTTCACTCGGCACGATCTCCGGATGTTGCTCCCGTAAGCGCTCCGCCAATTCAGGGCTGGTTTTCAATGAAATAGAGGGGCGGCCCTTGGTCTCACCCACCATGGCAAACATCACGTCTGCGACTTTAATCTGATTAACCTGCCACGCCTCATGATCACTCTGCTCAGCTCCTGGCTTGGACATGCAGTATTCCAATAATGCGGAATTATTCATTGGGTCATCTCCTGTCATGGGCCGATACCGTCTCGCGAAAGGGCCTCATAAGTTATGTATTCCATAAAAGCATTCAATCCATCGAAACAGCGATAGGCTGAAAAGCCAGCTTGCACCTATAACTCAAGATTTACTGTGAGCGATGAATGATCATTTGGCCTATACCAGCCACATTATTAGTATATTCTTTAATCGATTTACAGCCATTCGCTGGCGGATAAATAGAGAGGAGATGAGGATAAGTCGCGGAAAGTGGGCAGAAAAAATAAAAGAAAAAGGCGCAATGAATGCGCCTTCAGACTGATGCCAAAATCAAATGAAGGGGAATCGTGCCGTTGGGGTCGTAGTGGCGTGAGCCACCGGAGCGCCCCTAGGTGCGGTAAACCCTTCACTCACTGAGCTATCAGCAATACCTCAAGGCGCAATTACTGTACGGCAGCAAAAGCCGCAGCTACGCGCTGGACATTACTGTGATTGACGCCCGCCATGCACATCCTACCGCTGGCAATCAGATACACACCAAACTCTTCACGTAGGCGATCCACTTGCTCTGCGCTAAAACCGGTATAGCTGAACATACCGCGCTGTTGCAGCAAATAGTCAAAATTACGATTAGGTAGCGATGCTTTTAAGGCTTGTACCAATGTGCTGCGCATTTCAATAATTCGCAGGCGCATCTGCTCCACTTCGGCCTGCCATTTCGCTCGCAATTCACTGTCATGCAGCACTTTCGAAACCACCTGCGCACCAAAGTTTGGCGGACTAGAGTAGTTACGGCGCACCGTGGCTTTCAGTTGCCCCAATACGCGACCCGCCGCTTCTTCACTTTCGCACACCACGGACAGACCACCGACCCGCTCGTTATACAGAGAGAAAATTTTGGAGAAGGAGTTACTCACCAGACACGGCAACTCTGCTGCCGCCATGGCACGAATGGCGTAAGCATCTTCATTCAGCCCAGCACCAAAACCTTGATACGCGATATCCAGAAACGGGATCAGATCCCGCGCTTTAGCCACTTCAATCACCTGATCCCACTGTGCATTGGTCAGATCTGAACCCGTCGGGTTATGGCAGCATGGATGCAACAATACGATGCTTCTGGCGGGTAACTGCTGCAATGTTGCCAGCATTTGATCGAATTTTACGCCCAGTTTTTCATCATCAAAATAGGGGTAAGTATTCACCGTAAACCCTGCACCACCGAAAATAGCGACATGGTTTTCCCACGTGGGATCACTGACCCAAACCTGTGAATCAGGGAAATAGTGATGAAGGAAATCAGCGCCCACTTTCAGTGCGCCAGAGCCTCCCACGGTTTGGATCGTCGCGACGCGTTGTTGAGCCAGCATCGGATGATCATGACCAAAGAGTAACTGCTGAATCGCCGTGCGGTAGGATTGCAAACCTTCCATCGGCAAATAAACCGGAGTTCCGTGCGGCTGAGCGTTCAATTGTGCTTCAGCGATGTCCACCGCCTGCATCTGCGGGATTTCACCTTGCTCGTTGTAATAAAGCCCGATACTCAAATTGACTTTATGTACTCGGTCGTCGGCTTTAAAACTTTCCATCAGTGAAAGGATGGGGTCACCTGCATAGGCGTCAACATTCTGGAACACGGCGCTGCTCTCCTTTATCAATCATCATTTTTATCAATAATAATTTTATCTATACCCTTATACCTTATTCACCCAGATATTCCATCGCGACGCGGGAGGTCAGCTTAGTGATCAATTCATAGGCGCTGATACCGGTACAAGCCGCGACTCTCTCGACGGGTAATTCAGCCCCCCAGAGCAGCACTTCATCACCCACTTTGTCGCTGGCATCCGGCCCAAGATCGACTGAAATCATATCCATCGAAACCCGGCCGACGATACCCACCTCACGGCCATTGAGCCACATCGGCGTACCTGATGGAGCGCTGCGCGGATAACCGTCGCCATAGCCAATCGCCACCACACCCAAGCGCGTATCTCGCTCACTGACCCAAGTGCCACCATAGCCTACAGGCTCGCCAGCTTTATGTTCACGTACTGCAATCAGGCTAGATTTCAATGCCATAGCAGGCAATAGATCAAAATGGCTGGCGTAAGGTTCATCCAGCGGCGAAACGCCGTACAGTATGATCCCGGGGCGAACCCAATCACGGTGCGCTTCTGGCCACAGCAAAATACCGCCGGATGCTGCAATAGATTGCTTACCGGGTTTACCGGTGGCAAAGGCATCAAAACAGGCCAGTTGCTGACGCGTGGTCTCCACTTGCGGCTCATCCGCGCGACTAAAGTGGCTCATGATATTGACTGGCTGAATAACATTAGGGCATGTGCTTAAACGCTGATAAAAAGCTTCCGCATGTTCTGGGCGGATACCTAAGCGGTGCATCCCAGTATCCAGTTTCATCCAGACATTAATCGGTGCGGGGAGATCGGCAGCTTCCAGCGCTTCCAGTTGCTCAATACTGTGAATCGCTGTCTCAATGCGGTTCGCGGCCAAAATCGGCAGATCTTCTGCAGAAAAGAAGCCTTCCAGCAGCAAAATCGGTTTGACAATCCCGCCGGAACGCAGCATCAGCGCTTCACCGATCCGCGCGACGCCGTAGCAATCGGCATCCTGCAAAGTATGTGCTATTTCTAATAACCCATGGCCATAAGCGTTTGCTTTCACAACAGCAATCAGGCGGCTTTGTGGCGCCATGCGCCGCACCTGTTGCAAGTTATGTCGCAGAGCGCGGCGGTCAATGACTGCGGTTGCCGCTTTCATTTCTTATCCTTAGTTATTGATATTTTACCCAAAGAAATTGGCGTTGCTGGTCAACAGCAAGTGGACGCATCTCAATGAATTGACTCAAGTCAGTGATTCAGATGAGTAAACGACGCTAGCCCCCTGATGCTGCAAAACTCAGGGGATATTCACTATTCGTCGTCGTATTGCGGGCCAGCATAGTTATCGAAACGCGACCATTGACCATTAAATTTCAGTCGAACAGAGCCGATCGGGCCGTTACGCTGTTTACCCAAAATAATTTGTGCGATCCCTTTCTCATCACTGTTCTCGTGATAAACCTCATCACGGTAGATAAACATGATTAAGTCCGCATCCTGCTCAATCGAGCCGGACTCACGTAAGTCGGAGTTAACGGGCCGTTTATCGGCGCGCTGCTCCAAGCTACGGTTAAGCTGCGACAGCGCCACTACTGGCACTTGCAGCTCTTTAGCTAAGGCTTTCAGGGAGCGCGAAATTTCGGCGATTTCCAAGGTGCGGTTATCCGACAGCGACGGCACCCGCATCAATTGCAGGTAGTCGATCATGATCAGGCTTAAACCGCCATGTTCGCGGAAAATTCGTCGGGCGCGGGAGCGCACTTCAGTGGGGGTCAGGCCAGAGGAGTCATCAATGTACATATTGCGCTTTTCCATCAATATCCCCATGGTGCTGGAGATACGCGCCCAATCCTCATCATCAAGCTGTCCGGTACGAATGCGGGTCTGATCGACATGTGACAGTGACGCCAACATACGCATCATGATCTGGTCGCCGGGCATCTCCAAACTGAAGATCAATACCGGTTTTTCCTGCATCATCGCGGCATTTTCGCATAAGTTCATCGCAAAGGTGGTTTTCCCCATGGATGGACGCGCCGCGACAATAATCAAATCTGACTTCTGCAACCCCGCCGTTTTTTTATCTAAATCAGTAAAACCAGTTGAAACACCGGTGACGCCATCATGGGGACGCTGATAGAGCTGTTCAATTCGCGCGACAGTGGCTTCGAGGATTTGATCGACACTTTTCGGCCCTTCATCTTTGCTGGCGCGACTTTCGGCTATCTGGAAAACTTTGGATTCAGCTAGATCCAGCAGGTCTTCACTGCTACGCCCTTGAGGGTCATAACCCGCATCGGCGATCTCATTCGCCACCGAGATCATCTCACGGACGACAGCACGTTCGCGCACGATATCCGCATAGGCACCGATATTCGCCGCACTTGGCGTGTTTTTTGACAGTTCTGCCAGATAGGCAAACCCGCCCACTGAATCTAAGTCGCCCTTTTGCTCCAGTGACTCAGACAAGGTAATCAAGTCGATCGGCTTGCTGTTTTCTAGCAAGCGCTGCATTTCAGTAAAGATTCGGCGATGCGGACGGCTGAAAAAGTCATTACTGGCGACGCGCTCTGACACGTTATCCCAGCGCTCGTTATCCAGCATCAAACCGCCCAACACGGACTGCTCCGCCTCCAGCGAATGAGGCGGGAGCTTCAGCCCTTCCATCTGGCGGTCTCGTGGCTCTGTCATCTTGTTGGTTGGTTTTTTTGCGACCATGAAGAGTGTTCTTTACCTTTATTGCGAATAGAAAATATAACGGCCTAGTATACGCGATGATATCCGAAGGGGTAATTATGAATTGCCTATCACTTATCGATCTTAGCCAGATCTTGGCTACCCACGCAGAACCCTGTAGGGTGAAAACACACCCACATCGAGGAGCTAACATGGCAAAGCATATTCAATTTACCACCACTGGCGGGCCTGAAGTGCTGCAATACCTTGATTTTACACCGACAGATCCCGCAGCAGATGAAGTTCAGGTCGAAAACAAAGCAATCGGCATTAACTATATTGATACTTATGTCCGTAGCGGGCTATATCCGCCAGCCCATTTCCCAAGCGGCTTGGGGACAGAGGCTGCTGGCGTTGTCGTGAAAGTGGGTTCCTCGGTGAGTAGCTTAAAAGTGGGGGATCGGGTGGTCTACGCTCAGTCAGCCCTTGGCGCTTACAGCGAAGTGCATAATGTCGCGGCTGAGAAAATAGCCTTGCTCCCTGAGCAGATCTCTTTCGAGCAAGCGGCGGCATCATTCCTTAAGGGGCTGACAGTCCAATATTTATTGCGTCAGACCCATGAAATCAAACCCGGCGAAATATTCTTATTCCATGCGGCGGCAGGTGGTGTCGGATTAATTGCCTGCCAATGGGCAAAAGCACTAGGTGCAAAATTGATTGGCAGTGTCGGCTCGGATGAAAAAGCGGCGTTGGCAAAAGCCGCCGGAGCTTGGGCGACGATTAACTATCGCACAGAAAATATTGCCGAGCGGGTTGCTGAACTGACTCATGGCGAAAAAGTGGGTGTCGTCTATGACTCGGTGGGGAAAAGCACTTGGCTGGACTCACTCGACAGCCTCAAGCGCCGAGGTCTGATGGTCAGCTTCGGTAATGCCTCCGGCCCGGTGACCGGTATTGACCTTGCCACGCTGAACCAAAAAGGCGCGCTGTATGTGACCCGCCCGTCGCTCAATGCGTATGTCACTAATCGGCAAGAGCTGGAAACTGCCAGCCATGAGCTATTTACACTGATAGCCAGCGGCGCGATTAATGTTGATGTGGCTAAAAACCAGCAATTCCCGCTACGAGATGCACGTCGTGCCCATGAAATATTAGAGAACCGCCAGACGACAGGATCCAGCTTGTTGATTCCTTAAATTTGCTGTTTCTTTGAATGAGTTCGCCAATATTGGATAGCAAATATCGCTATCCAATATTTAAATTAGAACTTATTAAAAAAATTATTTCTTATTATTTTCAAGCCCTAGTTAAATAAACCCTGATTGCCTCCACACCATTAACTATATATTCTCAAACGGTAACACCCAAACAATATAAATTAACTTTACTTTATGAGGATTAACCATGAGTCATTCTGAACATAATAGAGATATAAATGTATTACTAAATAACATTTACCGTGATAATAAAATAAACAATATAGAATTCCAAATGTTACGCGATTTTGCTGATGAGAAGTTTGACCTTCTATTAGAAGCTTACGGCGAAAATAATAACTTATCCGCATTTCAAAAGTCGATGGATGTTTCTGTTCAATTAATGCAACAGAGCTATTTTGATATCAAAAATAGATGTAAAGATGAAACAGAGAAGCAAATGGCCAAAGAGGCTTTTGATGCGCAAATAGCGTATATCATAGCTAACTATGAGAGATTCTTTTCTAATCTTTGATATGGGTATTAAGTCCTAGCGAGCACAGTACTTTGCTCGCTAAGTATGACATTAAAAGTAATAACCAGAGCCTCTACGACAGAGGCTCTGGTTACACTATTTTCTTTGATGCACATGTAGGGGTACAGCAGAGTATTCCACCAGAACTAACTGCCGTTTATACGGCTATTTTTACCTCTGGCAGGGATGAAAATGTGATACCAAATCGTATTGCGTAGCATCCTAACAAGCACGTTGGAGAAAAAATACGTTTTCCCTCAGATTCATCCTACTAAACTTTCAGGCTGTGATCGCTGCCGCAAGAAAGTAAAATTTTAGTAACGTCTGACGGCTGGTTTCTGCATCGAACGCCAGAGCCAGACGGCGACGATCGCCAGAATCAGCCATGGCAACAGCTTAATCATCATGACAAATAACCCGCCGACCATCATAAAAGCCGCCGCAGCCAGTAAAGCCGCAAATATCCCTAATAAGGAAATACCGGTCACCATCAACATGATGAAAAAACCGATAACAAAAAGAATTTCGAACATGGCTAGCTCCTCACTCACTGTTTATTTCCCTCGTACCGCACCATCAAATATCACGGCACAAATAGGGATTTTATCAAGGCTATTACAAGAAACGTGCCAAATTAGAGATCCAATCTAATCGATTGATTTTATTAGTGATTTAATCAACATAGCCTACCCAAAAAACAGGTAGGCATTGGTCAATTTGACTAACTTATAGTGAACTTTGCTGTGGACGAGTGACCAGCGCCAACGCCTGCTCGACGACGGAGACATCTGCACCGGGCTTATGTGCATTTTCACTGAGGTGACGACGCCACTGACGTGCACCGGGGATGCCTTGGAAAATACCCAAAATATGGCGGGTGATGTGGCCGAGATAGGCACCCCGTGACAGCTCTTGCTCGATATAGGGATAAAGCGCTTCAATGGCCTTAACGCTATCAACCACTGGGGCATTCGAGTCAAACAGCTCGCGATCCACTTGCGTCAAAATACTTGGATTTTGATAGGCCTCGCGTCCCATCATCACCCCATCAAGGTGCTTGAGATGCTCTTTGGCTTCAGCCAGCGTTTTCACCCCGCCGTTAATGGCGATGGTCAGTGCTGGGAAATCACGTTTGAGCTGATAAACCCGCTCATAATCCAGCGGCGGCACTTCGCGGTTCTCTTTCGGGCTAAGCCCAGAGAGCCAAGCTTTTCGGGCGTGGATGGTGAAAATATCACATTCCCCCTGCTCAGCGACAGTTTGCACGAATTCGCATAAAAACTCATAGCTATCCAACTGGTCAATCCCAATACGGGTTTTTACCGTGACCGGAATAGAAACCACGTCACGCATGGCTTTAATGCAATCAGCAACCAGATTGGCCTCAGCCATTAAACAGGCACCAAAACGACCATTTTGCACCCGATCAGAGGGGCAACCCACATTCAGATTTATTTCATTGTAGCCGCGAAACTCAGCCTGCTTGGCACACTGCGCTAATGCCTGCGGGTCGCTACCACCAAGTTGTAGCGCCACAGGATGATCCTGTTCGCTATAAGCCAGATAGTCGCCTTTACCATGAATAATGGCACCGGTGGTGACCATCTCGGTATAGAGCAATGTTTGTTTGGTCAACAACCGATGAAAATAGCGGCAATGGCGATCTGTCCAATCGAGCATCGGCGCGACGGAGAAACGCTGTAGGGGGTATGGCGGCTTAGTGGCCTGAGTGCTGGAAAATGTCTGAGCTTCGTGCATTTACTGTGATTTCATCTGTGATTACTGCATCTATTATCCATTGATTTGCTCACTAAGTGAACAAGGCAAAGGGATGGAACTGGCGATTATACCATAGAACCTTGTTATGGCTGCCCGTGTGATAGTGGAGCCATAAATTGATATTGAGGCTGGCGGTGACTTACTAGAATTGTGATACCCGCCTTCCTCCCACTTTTTCATCTATCGGCGATTAACAGTAAATATGGTAAAATCAGTTCAATTCGAATGCTGCGGGATGTAAATGATGAACCCTATCAATCAGGAAAAACTGCTGGCTCAGGCTGAAAGCTTGTGCCAACAACGGAACGTCCGGCTGACACCGCAACGTCTTGAAGTATTACGTTTAATGGCTCAACAGCCGGGTGCAATCAGCGCATATGATTTGTTGGATCTGCTGCGCATTTCGGAACCTCAGGCGAAGCCACCCACCGTTTATCGCGCATTGGATTTCTTACTAGAACAAGGTTTTATTCACCGTGTAGAATCAGCGAACAGCTATGTGCTGTGCCATCATTTTGAAGAGCCAACCCATACTTCAGCACTGTTTATCTGTGATCGCTGCAAGATAGTGACAGAACGTACTACTGTGGGTATCGAAGAAGCGCTAGCGCAATTAGCAAAACAGTCTGGTTTTACACTGCGCCATAGTGTGGTTGAAGCTCACGGTTTATGTGCTGAATGCGGGGTTGTTGAAGCCTGTGAAAGTCATGATCACTGCGATCACGACCACTCGATTGTGAGCAAAAAGAGGTAACTCAGTGGTGATAGCGAATAGACTGTCGCCCACAAGGCGTCAGTATTGAATGGCGTTGAGTAATAAATACCTGAATACCTAAGCCTAATATAATAAACATAGGCGCGGATATATAATTAGATTATGAAGCCTGAGTCTTCTAATATTACACATCCTTGTGCTTATGGTGGTATACATCGAATATCAATAGAGTGGCTTAATTAAAACAGAGTCACTGACTTCACTGCCATTTACATAAATAACGTGCTAACAGGAAGTTGTCAGTTTAAATTAAAGCATTCATTGGGTGAAATCAGATCCGATCAATTGATACCAACATCAGTTTACATCCCTTTAACGCTGTTACCAGCGATGCTTGCTGTGGTCTTCCCAAGCTTTGACTTCTTTTTCGGCCTGCTCTTTTTGATAGCCGTATTTCTCCTGAATTTTACCCACCAGTTGGTCACGCTTGCCTTCAATCACCTTCAGGTCATCGTCAGTCAGCTTGCCCCATTTCTCTTTCACTTTACCTTTAATCTGCTTCCAGTTACCGTCGGCTTGATCTTTATTCATAATATCTCCGTTACCTTGGGATTAGTCAGTTTAGTGAGTTCAATACGATAAATATTCGCTACGAATAAATAACAATCTAATTTATATTATTACTCAGCTTCATAATTTAAATTAGGCTTCATTGTTTTGCTTACCGTAGAAATAACTATAGCAGAGGAAGCTAATATTAGAAGTTTTGAATATATTAAACGCTGAGATCACAGCCAATATATAGAAATAAGCGCTAATAAAGCGCAGTAAAAACAGCAGGTAATAGCTTATTTGTCGGAATCATCTCAATCTAAATATATCGTCGTGTTTGAAGCGTGTTTGAAGTAGAAAAGTCATTAGTTAGGCTCACTGAGCATAAACAATAAAAAGCCGCTCCTGAGCAGGAACGGCTTATTAACTAAACATAAAACACTAAAGTCAGATCCAGTCGCCATTACGGATGACACCAACGGCCAATCCTTCAATGGTGAAGTTTTGCTCGCGCAGATCGACAACAATCGGCTGAAATTCGCTGTTTTCTGGCAGAAGCTGTACGATATTACCTTGTTTTTTCAAGCGTTTTACCGTGACTTCATCATCAATGCGTGCAACCACGACTTGCCCGTTCCGCACATCCTGCGTTTTGTGTACCGCCAGCAGGTCACCATCCAGAATACCGATATCTCTCATCGACATCCCATTGACCCGCAACAGAAAATCTGCGCTTGGTTTAAACATTGAGGGATCGACTTTATAGTGCCCTTCGATATGTTGCTGTGCCAGCAGAGGCTCACCTGCGGCAACCCGCCCAATCAGTGGCAGGCCATCTTCTTCTTCCATCAGCAAACGAATGCCACGGGAAGCGCCAGAGACAATCTCGATCACGCCTTTACGGGCCAGTGCTTTTAAATGCTCTTCAGCGGCGTTAGGAGAGCGAAACCCCAGACGCTGCGCAATTTCGGCACGGGTCGGTGGCATGCCGGTTTGCGCTAAGTGATCGCGAACCAGGTCATAAACCTCTTGCTGTCTGGTAGTAAGTGCTTTCATTCCGCCCCCTGTTTGTTTATACAGTCTTGCTGTGAGTATATACAGGTAAGCGGGTGTTGGAAACCAAAGAGTGAACAAAAACAGGGATTAATCACAGCTTATTTGTTTCCTGTTATTAACTCACCCCCCTGTGAGTCGCGATAACATTAACCCAAATGGTGCCAAAGTGCGGTTATCCAGACAAAAATGGCTAACAAAATAGCTAAAAATACAGCGGCGGACCCCATATCTTTCGCTCGTCCGGAAAGCTCATGGAACTCGCTGCCGATCCGGTCTACCACGGCTTCAATGGCACTGTTGATCACTTCAACAATGATCACTAATACGACACTGCCAATTAATAAAATACGCGTTATCGCCCCTATATCCAGCCAAAACGCCAGTATGATCGCCATAATGGCCACGGCCGCTTCTTGACGAAAAGCCGCTTCATTCTTCCATGCAGCACTTAAGCCTTTCGCAGAATAACCCGCTGCTTTATAGATTCGAGTTAGCCCTGTTGATTGGTTCGCCATGTTTTATTGCCTTTATCTTAAGTAGATGATGATTTTTACCGCTTTCTGTTGTCTCATCACCACAGATCTAAAAACCAGTTTCTGGTATCCTTGCGATGAATTGCTAACAAGAGGCTTCATGTAGTTATGTCAGGTTGGCGTAAAATATATTATAAGTTATTGAATTTACCACTTAAATTGTTGGTAAAAAGCAAGGTTATTCCGGCAGATCCTGTGACTGAGTTAGGGTTAGACCCGTCTCGTCCTATTCTGTACGTTTTGCCTTACAATTCTAAGGCTGATTTGCTGACTTTGCGAGCGCAGTGTCAGGCGCTGGATCTGCCCGACCCATTGATTCCATTGGAGATCGATGGCGTGCTACTTCCCAGCCACGTGTTTATCGATAATGGCCCAAGGGTCTTTCGCTACTACGCGCCGAAACAGGAGTCGGTAAAACTCTTCCACGATTATCTGGACCTGCACCGCAATAACCCAGCACTGGATATCCAGATGCTGCCGGTTTCTGTGATGTTTGGCCGCTCGCCAGGCCGTGAAGGTCATGGTACGCCGCATCTGCGCGTACTCAACGGCATACAAAAATTCTTTGCCGTCTTGTGGCTGGGGCGCGATAGTTTTGTGCGTTTCTCAACCACGGTTTCACTGCGCCGCATGGCCAGCGAACACGGCACGGATAAAACCATTGCCCACAAACTGGCACGGGTGGCACGGATGCACTTCTCCCGCCAACGCTTGGCGGCAGTAGGCCCAAGCCTGCCAGCCCGTCAGGATCTGTTCCAGAAACTGCTCGCCTCTAAGGCGATTGAAAAAGCCGTGGCTGATGAAGCACGGACCAAGAAAATCTCCCATGAGAAAGCACAGCAGAATGCCATTACGCTGATGGAAGAGATTGCAGCAAACTTCTCTTATGAAGCCGTGCGCCTGTCTGACCGGGTGTTGAGCTGGACGTGGAACCGCTTGTATCAGGGCATTAATGTCCATAATGCTGAGCGCGTACGGCAGTTGGCGCAAGATGGTCATGAAATCGTCTATGTGCCTTGCCATCGCAGCCATATGGATTATCTGCTGCTCTCCTACGTGCTCTATCATCAAGGGCTGGTACCGCCACATATTGCGGCTGGTATTAACCTTAACTTCTGGCCTGCTGGTCCGATTTTCCGCCGTCTAGGGGCTTTCTTTATTCGCCGCACCTTTAAGGGCAATAAACTCTACTCGACGGTGTTCCGTGAATATCTGGGCGAGCTGTTTACCCGTGGTTATTCCGTGGAATACTTTGTGGAAGGGGGCCGTTCGCGGACGGGTCGCCTGCTGGAACCAAAAACCGGCACGCTGTCGATGACCATTCAGGCCATGTTACGTGGCGGTTCGCGTCCTATCACCTTGGTGCCGATTTATATCGGCTACGAGCATGTGATGGAAGTGGGCACTTACGCCAAAGAGCTACGCGGTGCGACCAAAGAGAAAGAGAGTCTGTTGCAGATGCTGCGTGGTTTGCGCAAGCTGCGGAATCTCGGTCAGGGCTACGTTAACTTTGGTGAGCCGATCCCGTTAACCACCTATCTGAATACCAATGTGCCGCAATGGCGGGAAGCAATTGATCCGATTGAAGCACAGCGCCCAAGCTGGCTGACGCCAGCGGTGAATGATTTAGCTGGTCAGATTATGGTCAGAATCAACAATGCGGCCGCCGCCAATGCCATGAATCTCTGCTCTACAGCATTGTTAGCTTCGCGTCAGCGTTCACTGACCCGCGAGCAACTGCTTGAGCAACTCGATTGCTATCTGCAACTGATGCGCAATGTGCCTTACGCGAAAGATGTCACCGTGCCGGATAAAACACCGGAAGAGTTACTCAATCACGCCTTGAATATGAATAAGTTTGAGGTGGAGAAAGACAATATCGGTGACATTATCATTCTGCCACGGGAACAAGCCGTGCTGATGACCTACTATCGCAATAATATCCAGCACTTGCTGATGTTGCCATCGCTGATTGCCAGCATGGTGATGTACCACCGTCGCATTACCCGCGCCGAGTTGTTGCGCCAAATCAGCATAATTTATCCGATGTTGAAAGCGGAACTGTTCCTGCACTACAGCAAAGAGCAGTTACCGCAGACACTGGATACCCTGATTGATGAGCTGGCTCGCCAGCAGCTAATTTGCGATAAAGGTAACGAATTGGTGCTGAATCCAGCCCGTATTCGTCCGCTGCAATTATTGGCCGCTGGGGTGCGGGAGACACTGCAACGCTATGCGATTACACTGTCGCTGCTCAGTGCCAACCCTAGCATCAACCGTGGGGCGCTGGAGAAAGAGAGCCGCATCATGGCACAGCGTTTGTCTGTTCTGCATGGGATTAATGCACCGGAATTCTTTGATAAAGCGGTATTTTCAACGCTGGTCGGGACTCTACGTGAAGAGGGTTATATCAGTGATAGCGGTGATGCTGTTCAGGCACATACGCTGGAAGTGTATAACATGCTGAGCGCCTTGATGACACCAGAAGTGAAGCTGACGATTGAGAGTGTCAGTATGCCAGCCGAAACCAGCAATCAATTGCCGGAACCTGAAGCAGAGGATAAATCGGCAGATTGATCCTTCAGCGAAAGAATGAGAGTGGCCAGACTGATCATCTGGCCATTTTTTTACAGGTAACTCGCCAGAATGCCTAAAAACAGCACCAGCCCGACATAATTATTGTTCAGAAATGCACGGAAACAGGCATCACGCTCGCGCTTGGCAATCATCTTCTGTTGATGAACAAACAGCGCCCCCGCCAGTAAGATTGACCAGTAGAATGCCACGCCTAGATTCATCATCCAGCCGATAGCCACCATCAGCAACAGTGTCGCCAGTTGCAGCAAGCCGATGATCAGTTTGTCATGCTGACCAAATAAAATGGCGGTGGATTTAACGCCGATTTTTAGGTCGTCATCACGATCAACCATGGCATATTGCGTGTCGTAAGCCACCGTCCAGCAGATATTCGCCAGTAATAGCAGCCAGCACACCAGAGGTAAACTTTCACTGACCGCCGCAAAGCCCATCGGGATTGACCAGCCAAAGGCCGCGCCTAAGACCACCTGCGGCAGATGGGTGACCCGCTTCATAAACGGGTAGACCCAAGCCAGTGCCAATGCCGCCAGCGATAGCCCTATGGTCATGCGATTGAGGGTTAAAACCAAGCCAAACGAGAGTAACACCAAAACCACAAACAGGATTTTGCTCTCTTTTTCACTGATGATTCCGCTGGGCAGTGGACGGGAGGCGGTGCGTTTCACAAAGCCATCAATATGGCGGTCAGCATAATCATTGACGACACAACCGGCGGCACGCATGAAAAAGACCCCCAAGACAAAAACGATCAGTATTCGAGTTTCAGGGATACCTTGCCCCGCCAACCATAATGCCCACAAAGTCGGCCACAGCAGCAGTAAAGAGCCAATCGGTTTATCAATGCGCATCAAACGGCAATAGGCCAGCCATTTGCTCTGAACAATACTTCCCTTCAATTTATCCATCTCCTAAATCTCACCGCCACATCAACCGGCTGGAACCGAATAAAGCGGCGAGGCCGGTAAAAAAACTTCAGTCAGTAACAAGGGCTTGCCAGAGAGGCGCAGCAATGAGCGGCGCGCCCAAAGAGCCTCCTGACGCCCTACTTGAATATAATCTCGGGTTAAATTATCGCCGCCGAATAAGTAGCGCCCAAGGGGTAAGGTGCCGAGATCCACCAGTGCGCGGTCAGGGCCAGAGAGCGTCTCCTCGGGGATCAGGGTGCGGCCCAGTAGCCAAGGTTCATTATCACCACATAAAATGATTTCCCGCAGCCAATAGCGCTCACTTACCGGTAAATACTCAGCATCTTCACCTAACTCACTGCGTGTAATAAAGCACTCCCGTTGAGGTTCGACGTGTACCCGCTGGCAATGTTGCTCAAAACGCCGAGTCATCGACCCCAACTCCATCAGCCAGTCAGCGATGTCAGTGGGAATATTTGGCTGCTCAATGGCACACCATTGGATAGGTTTCAAAATTGATGCATCGCCGGTAAACATGCGACTCGCTCCCTGCTGGGGACAAAACAGTGACCAAATAGAGCCCCATTGTAGCGCAGAATGTGGCAGTGGCGGCATCTGATTATCATTACCACAACAAGCAATTAACTCAGATATATTCAGTGGAAAGAGAAAGACAGAATAGAAGATTGGTGCACGTCACAGAGAGAACAGGCAGATCGTAAAGACGCCGTTAATCCCTCCTTGGAGGCTCGAGCCGCGCCATCCCTGGCGCGGACGCTTTACTCTTCTGCCTATCCTCTCCGCTCGATATTGAGTGAAGCATTTAGCGGAACAAAGCGCAGTAGCCGCCTATTGGGAAATACCACAGCAAAATAAGGCGTAGCGAGCTAAGTCAGACTGAGTGCGTACAGCGCGCAGAACCCGGAGCGTACACGTAGTACGTGAGGAGTTTATTCGCTACGCTCCCCCTACGGGCCGCCCTAAAGGGCGTTCAAAATGCAGGTATTTTGTGAGCACTGCACAAGCTCAGTATGACGACGCGCAGTAGCCGCTTATAAACCCCAATAAAAAAGGTGCGCCAAAGCGCACCAACCATCCAGCCATATTCGGCAGTGCCGGGAATTAACCCTTGCCTTTTACACTACCAATAAAGGTTTTTCGGGCTGAAGTTGAGCCCAAATGTTCCGCTTCGTTCAACAATTTCAGCGCCTTATCGACATCACCGGCTTTCACCGCGTCTTTAATCGCTTGGTTGAAGTAGTTTTCAGTCTCGCCCAGCATCGGTTCCGCTGGTTTTGCTGGCGTTGGGGCCGCTACCGCTGCGGGTTGAGCTGTGCTGCCCACCACCACAGGGGCCGAAGCCGGTGCTGACTGAATCAAGCCAATCATGACATTACCCATGCCTTGCTCGGCAGTGGCTTTGATTTTCAGGTTGCCTGTGGGGGTATGTTTGGCAATAGGATCGGGAATATCGGGCACTGCGTTACCGACACCCATGGCGTAAGCCTTGGCTGGATCAAGCAGTTTGGTGGTTTTTGCCAAATCTTCACGCGTGGTGTACACCAGCAGATAAATTTGTTTCTGGCCCAGCGCTGGCGTCAGTTTCATCACCCCTTGTAGGCGATCATTGGTCATGATGCCCGCTTTTTCATAAGTGAAATAGCTGGAGGGATAGTAAGCCGCTGGGCGCATTTGCTCGTCCAGCACCAATACGCTGGGGGAGAACAGTTGGTTATCGGTCACTAAGCTGCTGAGCGTGATCTCCATCGATCCACGGTCGGCGGGCAGTGCAAAGGCCGCAACCGCCCCGTCAATGTTCCCTTGCGAGATTTGCGGGCTGGCGGTTGTCAGTTTGATATCTTGCGTCGCGGGCGGCACTAATGGCTGCCACGGCAACTGCTGTAAGGTGGCGGTACTGATCGTCGGCGCGATTGATACATTCGCCGGAGAAATAGTTGAGTCTGCGGCTGCCAGAGGTGCAGTCACCCCAAGAGCCAATGCCAGACAGAGTGTCAGCAGATTCTTTTTCATTGTTATACCCTCATACATTGAGCGTCGGCGCTAACTGTGCACAGGCAAGGTTGGCAGAGTTAACCAATTTACCCGTCATACTTCGAGCTACATGTGCGTTGGCTGCAACTCGAGGTATGACGGGTACATCGCTTTATCTTGTTAAAAACGGGAATCAAAATAGAACAGCCGCCCCAAAGGACGGCTGCGCCACGTCTGTTACCACCAAGCTTCGAATTGTGCACCGAAGGTGACTTCGTTGCTCTTACCACGGCTGTTGGTATCAATGGTGCCATCTTGCGCCACACCAGTGGTGTCGTTGTAGCCCCACTTCTCATCCCAGTTGGCATAAGTGGCGAAGACGCGGATAGCCGGACGTGACCAGATGCTGTCGCCTGCTTGCCATTGTTGCGCCAAAGTCAGTTTGTACTGGCCGTTACGCTCGCCGGTATGTTGTGACTTCACATTGTCGTAGCCCGCTTCCAGCAAGGTACTCATGATTGGGGTCCATTTGTACATTGGACGCACACCCACGCTGTACCAAGTGTTGCCGTTGTTGTTGTCCAAATCAGTATCTTGGTACAACGCGACATACATCATGTCCCACTTCTCGGCCAGATTGATGGCACCGTGGTCGATGACACGCAGCATATGACCGTTGTTATTCACCGATGTCCCTTGTGAATGGCCGCTGTTGTAGGAGGTCATAGAGTCAGTGGCATACTGAATAACAAATTTGTTAAAGCCACCCATCATGCTTTGGGTATGTTCCGTGGTCAGCATCACGCCATCTTTCGAGGCATCTTGTGCTAACGAGTAACCTTCTTGGGTATTGGCGCGACCGTAATCCACACCAAACTCCAGTGTGCCGCCGGGGTTCGTTTCTAAACCGGCTAAACGCACGTCGTACACATCGTTAATCGTGTGTTCGGCAAATTTTTGTTGATTGTTGATCCAAGCACTTGAACCCCCCGCTTCGGAGTTACGGGTTGCTGCCACAGATAATTTACCGAAGCCCAGATCAATTGACTCTAAACCTGCACCAGGACCAGAAATATCCCAGTAGTAGAAGTCAATCATATGGACATCATGACGTTGGTAGAAACGTTTACCAGCCCACATGTTGGCACCCGGCAACGATTCGATCAGATTCTTGCCCTGCACGTTGGCTTCGCGGAATGCGGGGGTAGTCGATTCCCAGTCATCGCGTTGTGAAACGGAATATGCCACGTTGGAATCGAAGTAGAAGCTCTTATCGCCCTCTTTCCACAACTCCTGACCTAATTTAAGTTCCGCATAAGTTTCACACTCGTTACCCAGACGATATTTACTTTGGGCACCTGTCGTTTTGAAACATTGTTGTTCGCCACCGCTTCCGGTCCAACCGATACCAGAACGAGCATACCCGTGGAAATCAACCGCCATGGCTTGAGTGGAAAGGACACCAGCGGCAACAGCCAGTGCTATCGGTAACTTGCGCAGAGTCGTCATCAGAAATCTCCTGTTATATTTGCCTGTCGGCATGCGTGCTTAACATTTGCCGTCATCGGGCGCTGCTATCATCAGACGCCCAGTTCTTGGTACAGCCGTTTACATGCGGTGCCATCTTCACGGAAAAGGTGGCAACGATGTGGCGGCAGACCGATGGAGAATGTTGCACCTTCTTCTACCAGCACCACGTCGTTCTGGCGGTAGACCAGGTTTTGACGTATTGCCGGGATTTGGATATGAATCTGAGTCTCGTTACCCAACTGCTCGACCACCTGAATCTCGCCTTCTAGCGTGACTTCAGAAGCATTACTTGGCAGCAGATGTTCCGGGCGGATACCCAAAGACATATTCGCGCCGACTTGAACCCGAGTGCCTTCTACCGGTAGCCACACTAACTGGCCATTAGGATTTGGCAGTTCGATCTGCACCTGATGAGGTTCAACGGCGGTCACTTTAACCGGTAAAAAATTCATTTTTGGCGAGCCGATAAAGCCCGCGACAAAGCGATTGGCTGGGTAGTGGTAGAGTTCAAGTGGCTTACCCACCTGCGCTACATTGCCCGCATCCAGCACCACAATTTTGTCGGCCAGCGTCATGGCTTCGACCTGATCATGGGTGACGTAAATCATGGTGCGTTGCAGGCGCTTGTGGAGCCGCGAGATCTCAATGCGCATCTGCACCCGCAGGGCGGCATCCAGATTGGATAGCGGTTCATCGAGCAAGAAAACATCCGGCTCAGCCACCAAGGTGCGACCAATCGCCACCCGCTGACGCTGGCCGCCTGATAGCGCCTTTGGCCGCCGGTCCAACAGGTGAGCCAGTTGCAGCACTTCTGCTACCTGATTCACCCGCTGGTTAATTTCCGCTTTCTTTGCACCCGCCAGTTTCAAACCGAACGACATGTTCTCTGCCACAGAGAGGTGGGGATAAAGCGCATAGGACTGAAACACCATGCCGATGCCGCGTTCTGAAGGCGGCACTTCGTTCATCCGTTTACCACCAATCAACAACTCACCCGAGGTAATGTCCTCAAGACCGGCAATCATCCGCAGCAGCGTTGACTTTCCACACCCGGATGGGCCAACAAACACCACAAACTCACCGTCATCGATCTCCAGATTGATATCTCGGGAAATCACAGCCTCACCAAAGGCTTTATAAACGCCGCTCAGCGTGACATTAGCCATCTGTTACTCCTTTGCTTGCGCAAACAACTTTTCATAAAAACCTGAATGAAGAAAAATGGCGGAAGCAAATCCCGGCATAACCCATCGATAACTCCCAGCCCTGATGACTCTCTTGCTACGCGTCGTTCCGCCAAGCTTTGAGCCGGTTGCCCCGGACGACGTCGCGGCCTGAGTATAGGGCTACGCGTTTATTAACGCTTCAACGTCTTGATCTGGCTGGGTAATAATTAACCGAACCACCGCATTCTGTTGGTAACGATGTTTCTATGCTGCTGGCGCAGTTTCAGTGGCGGTGCCGTTTTTCAATGTTGGCGATAATGCGGGAGTGACACCATTAGGTAATCATCCGTAACAAAGTTTTTCATGGGGGAGGAGATAGGAGGATGAGAGAACGACTGGGGTAGGCAGAAGTTCCACTGTAAATACAAATACGTGATCTGCCTTGCAAATTTCGACCTGCATTATTGTGCCTGACACCACAGAATAGGCAGCAATGTTAAGTGGGTCACAATAACTCATCGGGGGGCGTAGAGGGGGGGAGGATGATGCTGTGTCCGGTTGTGACTCAATATGTCAGCGTAATGTTTTGGTCAGTGCAATAACTGGCTTGCAGCTCAACATTTTTTGCAGCGCTGCCACACCTCCTCACTGAGTCATTCACGGCGATATGGCCTGAAGGTAGGCTAAAGCAATAACAGCTAATGATTCTCAAGAAAGTGAGTACCCACAAAATTGGATAAAAGGATTGGATTATGACTCGCAGCTTCACAAAATCCGGCATTGGTAAGACCGCACGCGTTTTGGCTCTTTCAGCGTTAACCACGCTGGTGCTCTCCTCCTCTGCTTTTGCCAAGATTGAAGAAGGTAAACTGGTTATCTGGATCAATGGCGATAAAGGCTACAACGGGTTGGCAGAAGTCGGTAAGAAATTCGAGAAAGATACCGGCATCAAAGTGACCATCGAGCACCCAGATAAACTGGAAGAGAAATTCCCACAAGTGGCAGCAACCGGCGATGGCCCGGACATTATCTTCTGGGCGCATGACCGTTTTGGCGGCTACGCACAATCTGGCCTGCTGGCAGAGCTGCACCCATCAAAAGCCTTCCAAGACAAACTGTTCCCATTCACTTGGGACGCGGTTCGCTTTAATGGCAAGCTGATTGGCTACCCAGTGGCGGTTGAAGCACTGTCGCTGATTTACAACAAAGACTTGGTAAAAGAAGCACCGAAAACATGGGAAGAGATCCCAGCGCTGGATAAAACACTGCGGGCCAATGGCAAGAGCGCCATCATGTGGAACCTGCAAGAACCCTACTTCACGTGGCCACTTATCGCCGCTGACGGCGGTTATGCCTTCAAATCTGAAAACGGGGTTTACGACGTGAAAAACGTCGGCGTGAACAATGCCGGTGCTAAAGCGGGCTTGCAATTTATCGTCGATCTAGTGAAAAACAAGCACATCAATGCAGACACAGATTACTCCATCGCCGAAGCCGCCTTTAACAAAGGTGAGACCGCGATGACCATCAATGGCCCTTGGGCTTGGTCTAACATTGATAAGAGCAAAATCAACTACGGCGTGACCTTGCTACCCACCTTCCATGGTCAACCGTCTAAACCGTTCGTCGGTGTGCTGACTGCCGGTATCAACGCCGCCAGCCCGAACAAAGAGCTGGCGACTGAATTCTTGGAAAACTACCTGATAACCGACCAAGGTCTGGCTGAAGTTAACAAAGACAAACCTCTGGGCGCGGTGGCACTGAAATCATTCCAAGAACAACTGGCAAAAGATCCGCGTATTGCCGCCACCATGGATAACGCCACCAAAGGCGAAATCATGCCGAACATTCCACAAATGGCCGCCTTCTGGTATGCCACCCGCAGTGCGGTGTTAAACGCCATCACTGGGCGTCAGACTGTGGAAGCCGCACTGAACGACGCGGCAGCCCGTATCGTTAAATAACGTTTTCACCTGCCAAGGGGCACGGTTCGCCGTGCCCTAATACAGATTTAACCATACTTAACGTCATTGACGTTGCAGGTAAAGAGCCAACACCGCTGCAACGTCAAGTCCGAAGAGTGCGAAAGGGAACATTATGCAGTTATCCCAAAGCCGTAAAAAGAAAGCCGCCTGGTGGCAGAGTGATGCACTTAAATGGCTGGTTATCAGCGTATTAAGTCTGTTCACCTGCTATTTGATCCTGTTGATGTATGCTCAAGGTGAATATCTTTTTGCCATAGTGACGCTGATTCTGGTGAGTCTGGGGTTGTATGTTTTCGCTAATCGCCGCGCTTATGCCTGGCGCTATGTTTATCCCGGCGTGGCAGGAATGGGGCTGTTTGTGCTGTTCCCCTTGATCTGCACCATCGCCATCGCTTTTACCAACTACAGTAGCACCAACCAATTAACCTTCGAGCGCGCCCAATCCGTCTTGATGGACCGGCAGTTCCAAACCGGTAAAACCTATACCTTTGGTCTCTATCCCAGTGATAACCAGTGGCGCTTGCAACTGACCAATCCCGATAACAATACCGTGCTGATCTCCGAGCCGTTTAGCTTTAATGCCGCCGGCGAGCAGCAAGTGAAAGTCACCCCCGCCAGCGCGGAACAAACCAGTGAACCCGCCTCGCTGCGGATCATTACCCAGAATCGTCAGGCACTCGGTGGGCTAGTAGCTATCCTGCCCAATGGCGGTGAGCTGCGCATGAGTTCGCTGCGCCAATTCGCCGAAACCAGCCCGCTCTACACCTTAGCCGCTGACGGCAAAGAGCTGAAAAATCAGCAGACAGGCGTGACATACCGGCCCAATCTGGAGACCGGCTTCTATCAAGCCATCAATGCGGATGGAAAATGGGAAAATGAAAAGCTCAGCCCCGGATTTACCATCACCATCGGCTGGAAAAACTTCCTGCGGGTACTGCAAGATGAGGGTATCCAAAAGCCCTTTATCTCGATCTTTATCTGGACCATCCTCTTCTCGGTCCTGAGTGTCATCCTGACCGTTGCCGTCGGCATGGTGCTGGCCTGTGTGGTGCAATGGGATGCTCTGAAAGGGAAAGCCATCTATCGGGTGATGCTGATACTGCCCTACGCGGTTCCCTCATTTATCTCTATTTTGATCTTCAAAGGGTTATTTAACCAAAGCTTCGGGGAGATTAACCTGATGCTGAATCAGCTATTTGGCATCAAACCCGAATGGTTCAGTGACCCTCTCACCGCCAAGAGCATGATTTTGATTGTGAATACTTGGCTCGGTTACCCCTACATGATGATCCTCTGCATGGGGCTGTTAAAAGCGATTCCTGATGACTTGTATGAAGCCTCGGCGATGGATGGGGCTGGGCCTTTCCAGAACTTTTTCAAGATCACCTTCCCGCTACTGATTAAGCCGCTGACACCGCTGATGATTGCCAGCTTCGCCTTTAACTTTAATAACTTCGTGCTGATTCAGTTATTAACCCGAGGCGGCCCGGATATGATTGGCACCAGTACCCCGGCGGGGTATACCGACCTGCTGGTCAACTACACCTATCGTGTCGCTTTTGAAGGGGGCGGCGGGCAGGACTTCGGGCTGGCGGCCGCGATTGCAACGCTGATTTTCATTCTGGTCGCCGCACTCGCGATACTGAATTTGAAAGCCAGCAAAATGAATTTTGACTAAGGAGGAGAGGCAGATGGCTATGGTTCAACCTAAATCCCAGCGTTTGCGTCTATTGGGCGCGCACTCTCTGATGCTGTGCTTTATCGCGCTAATTATGTTCCCGCTGCTGATGGTCATTGCCATTTCGCTGCGGCCCGGTAACTTTGCCACTGGCAGCTTGATCCCTGATCAAATTTCGTGGGAACACTGGCAATTGGCCCTCGGCATGAGTGTAACCCATGCTGATGGCAGCATCACCCCACCGCCCTTCCCGGTGATGCTGTGGTTATGGAACTCCATCAAGATTGCGGTGATCACCGCGATAGGTATTGTGACACTCTCCACCACCTGTGCTTACGCCTTTGCCCGTATGCGTTTTCGCGGTAAAAGCACCTTACTGAAAGGCATGTTGATCTTCCAGATGTTCCCTGCGGTGCTGTCACTGGTGGCACTGTATGCCCTGTTTGACCGCCTCGGGCAATATATGCCATTTATTGGGTTGAATACCCATGGCGGGGTGATCTTTGCTTATATGGGCGGTATCGCACTGCATGTTTGGACCATCAAAGGCTACTTCGAAACCATTGATAACTCACTGGAAGAAGCCGCCGCCTTGGACGGTGCGACCCCATGGCAAGCCTTCCGACTGGTGCTGTTACCGCTGTCGGTGCCGATTTTAGCCGTGGTATTTATTCTGTCGTTTATTGCCGCCATCACCGAGGTTCCGGTCGCCTCCTTGCTACTGCGGGATGTCGATAGCTACACCCTGGCGGTGGGAATGCAGCAATATCTGAATCCACAAAACTACCTGTGGGGCGACTTTGCCGCTGCCGCCGTGCTCTCCGCCATTCCAATCACCACCGTCTTCCTGCTGGCACAGCGCTGGCTGGTGGGAGGCTTAACCGCCGGTGGTGTGAAAGGTTAAAGATTCAAAATTTCATCACCCAATACCCAAAGTAATTGGAATTGTAGCTAGGCAACAAACGAGTGAATCCCGATGAGCTGACTCAAGTCAGTGATTCGGGTGAGAGAGTGCAGTAAACAACGCTACAATTTCAAGTAAGAAGGGTATTTTTTTCCCTCTGGTACTGTGTCTTTGGCGGCCTCAATGGCCGCCATTTTTATGATTAAAAAACTACTCTCTTTTCAATCTTTCGGTATTGGCTAAATATAACGTCACCACCAGCAACAGTATTGAAGCGGAATAAATCAGTGTATCAATCGGGTTTTCATGATCGACAATAATCAGCCGGATAATCGCGGTGATGCCGATATAGATAAAATAGCGCAGCGGGAAGTGATAACCCGACTCAAAATACTTCACAATCAAGGCAATAAACTCGAAATAGAGGAAATAGATCACAATCCCCTCAATCAGCATATAAGAGGACGTATCCTGATTATTCACGAATAACACTTTGCCCAGATGGAAGGTTTCTTTGATCAGGAAAACCACCAAAATCGCGGCCAAAACAATCAACCCCACATTCAACAACCGTTGTAGATTTTTAGCTATCCACTGCGAACGCGAATTTTTGGCCATAAATACCCCTACTTTAAGTCAGTAAAATAACCCGGGCCGAAAAAAAGCCCCTTACTGAGTAAGAGGCTAATAAGCACGGATCAAAGAGCTTAAGCCTGTAGCTTAACGCCAGTTCTTGAAACGGTTAATCAACGCATTAGTGGAACTGTCATGGCTGGTCACCGCTTTATCATCCGCCAACTCAGGCAAAATGCGGTTAGCCAGTTGTTTACCCAGCTCAACACCCCATTGGTCGAAGGTGTAAATGTTCAGGATAATCCCTTGGGTGAAGATCTTGTGCTCATACAGCGCAATCAACGCCCCCAAGCTGAACGGCGTGATTTCGCGCAGCAGGATGGAGTTAGTTGGGCGGTTACCTTCAAACACTTTGAACGGCGCAACATGGGCCACTTGTTCCGGCGTTTTACCGGCAGCGGCGAATTCAGCTTCAACCTCAGCCAGTGATTTACCAAACGCCAGTGCTTCCGTTTGCGCGAAGAAGTTGGACAACAGTTTGGCGTGATGGTCACTCAGCGGGTTATGACTGATAGCCGGAGCGATAAAGTCACAAGGAACCAATTTAGTGCCCTGATGGATCAACTGATAAAACGCATGTTGACCGTTGGTGCCCGGCTCACCCCAGATAATAGGGCCAGTCTGGTAATCAACCGGATTGCCGTTACGATCCACATACTTACCGTTGGACTCCATATTGCCCTGCTGGAAGTAAGCCGGGAAACGGTGCATATATTGGTCATAAGGCAGGATAGCTTCGGTCTCTGCGCCGAAGAAGTTGTTGTACCAGATACCGATCAGTGCCAGCAGGATAGGCAGGTTCTGCTCGGCTGGGGTTTCCGCAAAGTGTTTATCCATGGCATGTGCGCCACTGAGCAGCGCTTCGAAGTGCTCAAAGCCCACTGACAGCGCGATAGACAAGCCGATCGCGGACCACAGGGAGTAGCGGCCACCGACCCAATCCCAGAACTCAAACATATTGTTGGTATCAATACCAAACTCGCCGACCGCTTTAGCATTGGTAGACAGTGCCGCAAAGTGTTTAGCCACATGCTGCACATCACTGGCGGTAGAGAGGAACCAGTCGCGCGCACTGTGGGCGTTGGTCATGGTCTCTTGGGTGGTAAAGGTTTTCGAGGCGACCAAGAACAGGGTGGTTTCTGGGTTCAGCGGTTTCAACGTTTCGGCAATATGGGTGCCATCCACGTTAGAAACGAAATGCATATTCAGATGATTTTTGTAAGGGCGCAGCGCTTCGGTCACCATGTAAGGGCCGAGGTCTGAGCCGCCGATGCCGATATTCACCACATCGGTAATCGCTTTGCCGGTATAGCCTTTCCAGTCGCCGCTGATCACACGATCACAGAACTGCTTCATCTTAGCCAGCACCGCATTCACTTCTGGCATCACATCCTTGCCATCCACGACAATCGGCGTGTTACTGCGGTTACGCAGCGCCACATGCAACACGGCACGGTCTTCCGTGCGGTTGATTTTCTCACCGGAGAACATGGACTTAATCGCGCCAGCTAAATCAGTTTCTTTCGCCAGAGCTTGCAGCTTTTCCATGGTTTCACGGGTAATGCGGTTCTTAGAGAAATCCACCAGCATTTGATCGTCAAAAGTAGCTGAAAACTGGCTGAAACGCTGGTCGTCCTTGGCAAACAGATCACGGATGGTGACGTCCTTCATCTGTTCAAAGTGTTGCTGTAACGCTTTCCAGGCAGCGGTTTGACTAGGATTAATATTTTTCATAGCGGCGCTCTTCTAGGCTTAAGGATAATGAAACGAATGGACTAATTGTATCCTGTTCGGGTGTGATTGAGATCTCTTTTCTTGCGATAGGTGTTATCTCTCGAAACAACACTTGATCTCATCCCTGTTTTCTTGCCACGCCAATTCGGCTTAAGCGTTTCAATCTTAGCAGTCGCCCACATCTCAACCAGTCTTCAGTTAATTTAGTGATATGGCGGCGCTAATTATTAAAGATGAAAATACCTCATAGCCATATCATTGACAGAAAGTGGATAACCCGTTATTTCCTTGTACAGAGAAAAATATAGATGACCACCCAAGATGGCATCCCTGACACGAGGCTTTAGATGATTTCCGCTATGCAACAACAGACTAACCGCACGCCCTCTGCGACCGTGGTGGCCAAATTTGGTGGTACCAGTGTGGCTGATTTTGATGCCATGAGCCGCAGCGCTGATGTGGTTTTGTCGAACCCGGATGTTCGCTTGGTGATCTTGTCGGCCTCTGCCGGGATCACCAATCTGTTGGTCGCCCTTGCTGATGGCTGCGAGCCAGAACAGCGCGAGCAGCATGTGGATGAAATCCGCCGGATTCAGGATACCATTCTCGCTAAACTGGCTGATCCAGTGGTGATTCGCGAAGAGATTGGTCGCCTATTGGAAAATATCGCCATGCTGTCTGAAGCGGCCAGTCTGGCGACCTCGGCGGCGCTGACGGATGAGTTGGTCAGCCACGGCGAGTTGATGTCAACACTGCTGTTTGTCGAACTGCTGCGCCAGCGTCAAGTGGCGGTAGAGTGGTTTGATGTGCGTAAAATCATGCGCACCAATGACCGTTTTGGCCGCGCAGAGCCGGATACCACGGTGTTGGCTGAGTTGGCTCAGGCCCAATTGGCCCCGCGTATCCAACACGCCATTGTCGTCACTCAAGGGTTTATCGGCAGCGAAAGCAAAGGCCGTACCACCACTCTGGGCCGTGGTGGCAGTGATTATACCGCCGCACTGCTGGGCGAAGCGCTTAATGTCAGCCGCATTGATATCTGGACAGATGTGCCGGGGATCTACACCACTGACCCACGAGTCGTGCCATCAGCAAAACGCATCGATAAAATCGCCTTTGAAGAGGCGGCCGAAATGGCGACCTTTGGGGCCAAAGTGCTGCATCCGGCCACCTTGTTACCGGCCGTGCGCAGCGACATCCCGGTGTTTGTCGGCTCAAGCAAAGATCCCGCCGCGGGTGGCACCTTGGTGTGCAACGAAACCGAAAACCCACCGCTATTCCGTGCCTTGGCGCTGCGTCGCAATCAGACGCTGGTGACCCTGCATAGCCTGAACATGCTCCATGCGCGCGGTTTTCTGGCCGAAGTGTTTAACATTCTGGCGCGCCACAATATCTCGGTGGATTTGATCACCACCTCAGAAGTGAGTGTGGCGCTGACACTGGATACGACTGGCTCGACATCAACGGCAGGTAGCCTGCTGACCACCTCGCTGCTGACTGAGCTATCTTCTCTGTGCCGGGTGGAAGTAGAGGAGGGTCTGGCGCTGGTGGCGATTATCGGCAATAACCTGTCACAATCTTGCGGTGTGGGCAAAGAGGTATTTGGCGTACTCGACCCATTCAATATTCGCATGATTTGCTACGGGGCCAGCAGCCATAACCTCTGTTTCCTGATTCCGGGCAGTGATGCCGAAAAAGTGGTGCAAACACTGCATCACAACTTGTTTGAGTGATGGGCTGTTTGAGATTGAAAAAAACCGACACTGCCCGTGGGAAGTGTCGGTTTTTTACTGCCATAAATCGGAGACAATGCGCGTTGGTCGTGCCGAATTGTCAATCCGCGTCATAACCCAGATTTGGGGCTAACCAGCGCTCCACTTCTGCCACTGGCATCCCTTTGCGGGCGGCGTAATCCTCCACCTGATCCCGTTGAATCTGCGCCACGGCAAAGTATTTACTCTCTGGATGGCTGAAATACCAACCCGACACTGACGCCCCCGGCCACATGGCGAAAGACTCCGTCAGCTTCATGCCGGTGTGGGTTTCCACCTCCAGCAACTGCCAGATTTGGCCTTTTTCCGTGTGCTCTGGGCAGGCCGGATAGCCCGGTGCTGGGCGGATGCCCTGATAGTTTTCGCGCACCAGCTCCTCATTGCTCAGATTTTCATTCGGCGAGAAGCCCCAATAGACTTTGCGCACCCGCTCATGCAGATACTCGGCAAAGGCTTCCGCCAGACGATCCGACAGCGCCTTAATCATGATTTTGTTGTAGTCATCATGTTGGGCATCATAGGCGTCAGCCAGCGCGTCTTCCTCCAACCCGCCGGTGACCGCAAAAGCGCCGAAGTAATCGGCTTTGCCACTGGATTTAGGGGCGACATAATCGGCCAGACAATAGTTCGGGAAATCCGTTTTTTCAGTTTGCTGGCGCAGATGATGGCTCACCACCAGCACCTCGTCGCGCCGCTCATCACGGTAAATCTCAATATCATCGCCAACACTGTTCGCTGGGAACAAGCCCACCACCCCTTTCGGGTGCAGCAAATCTTCCGCTGACAGCTTATCCAGCAACTCATTGGCATCGGCGAAGACCCGCTTGGCCTCTTCACCCACCACTTCATCTTCCAGAATCCGTGGATACTTACCCGCCAGCGACCAGGTCATAAAGAAAGGCGTCCAGTCGATATAATTACGCAAGGTTTCAATGCTGGCTTCCACCGCCTGTACACCCAATTTGTGTGCCACCGGCGGCGTGTAGTTTTCCCAATCAATCACCGTGTGGTTAGCCCGCGCGGTTGGCAAGCTGACAGGCGGAGTACGCGGTTTTTTACGCGCATGTTGGATGCGGACGGTTTCATACTCTTTGCGCGTTTTCGCGACAAAATCATCACGTTGGGTATCAGACAGCAATGCGGACACCACACCCACACTGCGCGAGGCATTAGAGACATAAGTGGTCGAGCCGCTGTAGTTCTGCTCGATTTTGACGGCGGTATGGGCTTTGGAGGTGGTCGCACCGCCAATCAGCAGCGGCAGGGTAAAACCTTGGCGCTCCATCTCTTTCGCCACATTAACCATCTCATCCAGCGACGGCGTGATCAGGCCGGATAAACCGATGATATCCACCTTCTCCTCCCGCGCCGTGCGCAGAATTTTTTCGGTCGGCACCATCACGCCCAAATCGATAATTTGGTAGTTATTACACTGCAACACCACGCCAACAATGTTTTTACCGATGTCATGCACATCGCCTTTCACTGTCGCCAGCAGGATCTTGCCCGCCGTGGTCCCTTTCTGCTTGCTGGCCTCGATATAAGGCTCGAGATAGGCCACCGCCTGTTTCATCACCCTAGCGGATTTCACCACCTGCGGCAGGAACATTTTCCCCTCGCCAAACAGGTCACCGACCACATTCATCCCCGCCATCAGTGGCCCTTCGATCACCTCAATGGGCCGATCTGCCTGCTGACGGGCCTCTTCGGTATCCAGCTCAATAAACTCAGTAATCCCTTTCACCAGCGAGTACTCGAGGCGCTTCACCACTGGCCAGCCGCGCCATTCCGCTTGCTGAATCGCCACTTCACCACTTTTACTGCTGCGGTATTTTTCCGCCAGATCCAGCAGGCGCTCGGTGCTGTCACTGCGGCGGTTGAGGATCACATCCTCGACGGCATCCCGCAGCTCATCAGACAGATCATCATAAATCGCCAACTGCCCGGCATTCACGATCCCCATGTCCATCCCGTTACGAATGGCGTAGTAGAGGAACACGGCGTGAATCGCTTCACGTACCGGATCATTGCCACGGAAGGAGAAGGAGACGTTGGAGACGCCACCGGAGATCATGGCGTGGGGCAGTTCGGCTTTGATATCGGCGCAGGCTTCAATAAAATCAACGGCATAGTTGTTATGCTCTTCAATCCCGGTCGCCACAGCGAAGATATTCGGGTCGAAGATAATATCTTCCGGCGGGAAGCCCACGGTTTCGGTCAAAATTTGATAGGCGCGGCGGCAAATTTCGATTTTACGGGCGCGGGTATCCGCCTGCCCGGTTTCATCAAACGCCATCACCACCATAGCGGCACCATAACGGCGAACCAGTTTGGCATGATGAATAAAGGCGGCTTCGCCCTCTTTCATCGAGATGGAGTTGACGATGCCTTTGCCCTGAATGCATTTCAGCCCTTTCTCGATCACCTCCCACTTCGAGGAGTCGATCATGATCGGCACTCGCGCGATATCTGGCTCACCGGCGATCAAATTGAGGAAGCGCACCATAGCTGCTTCGGCGTCCAACATGCCCTCATCCATATTGATATCGATGATTTGTGCGCCGCTTTCCACTTGCTGGAGGGCCACTTCCAGCGCTTCATCATATTTCTCTTCTTTTATCAGCCGCTTGAAACGAGCAGAACCGGTGACGTTGGTGCGCTCGCCGACGTTAACAAACAGCGTATTGGCATCGATGGTCAGCGGCTCTAGCCCCGCCAAACGGCAGGCGACAGGGATATCGGGCAACTGGCGCGGCGGTACACCCGCCACCGCTTTGACCATCGCCGCAATGTGCCGTGGTGTGGTCCCACAGCAACCGCCGACAATATTCAGGAATCCGGCACGCGCCCACTCGCCAATCTGCTCCGCCATCTCTTTGGCTTCGAGGTCATATTCACCAAAGGCATTCGGCAAACCAGCGTTCGGGTGCGCACTGACATAATATTCAGAGATGCGCGATAATTCCGCGACATATTGGCGCAACTCATCAGGCCCCAAAGCACAGTTCAGACCAAAGGAGAGCGGCTTCACGTGGCGCAGCGAGTTATAAAAGGCTTCGGTGGTTTGACCCGAGAGTGTGCGGCCCGAGGCGTCGGTTATGGTGCCCGAAATCATCACGGGCAACAGCACACCCATGGCTTCAAATTCGGTTTCGACGGCAAAGGTGGCGGCTTTGGCATTCAGGGTGTCGAAGACGGTTTCAATCATAATCAGATCAGCACCGCCCTCAATCAGGGCGCGGGTTGACTCCCGATAGGCTTCCACCAATTGATCGAAACTGACATTACGAAACGCCGGATCATTCACTTTCGGGGAGATAGACGCGGTGCGGTTGGTCGGGCCAAGCACTCCAGCAACATAGCGTGGTTTATCAGGCGTGCGGGCAGTCCATTCATCCGCGCAGAGGCGGGCCAGACGGGCGGCTTCATAGTTAATTTCCGCCGACAGTGACTCCATCTGATAATCCGCCATCGCGATGGTGGTGGAGTTAAAGGTATTGGTTTCGAGAATATCAGCGCCCGCTTCCAAGTAGGCGTTATGAATGGCGGTAATCACTTCCGGCTTAGAGAGCACCAGTAAGTCATTGTTACCTTTCAGATCACTGGGCCAATCGGCAAAGCGCGCACCACGGTAATCCGCCTCTTCCAGCTTGTAGCTCTGGATCATGGTGCCCATGCCGCCGTCCAGCACCAAAATCCGTTGTGCTAGCTGCTGATGTAACTCCTTAACCTTATTTTTTGTCACTGTATCCACCACTGCCGCCTCTTTACCCTGTTGCAAAAATAATCCATTCGACATACCCGGCTGACATCCTAGCACAAGTTACTCGGGTAATGAGTCCACTCGCAGTTGAGACTTTTTCAGGTAGAAAACCCGACTCATCGGATGAGCATTTTTGAGGGTTTGCATGCATAATTGAAAAACGAAAATGAATTCCATAAGAAGAGAGAAGAGGCTGATTTATGGCGTTACCGATTCCAATCAAACGGGGGAAAAAACCCAAGGCAGCCGCACAAACTACGCCTGCGGTAACTGGTCAGGTTCAATCACTGACACGCGGACTTAAATTACTGGAATATATTTCCGAAGCGCAGGGAAGTGTGGCGCTAACAGATTTGGCACAACAGGCGGGTTTACCAAACTCTACCACTCATCGGCTGCTGACCACCATGCAGCAGCAAGGTTTTGTCCGTCAGGTGGGGGATTTAGGGCTGTGGACGATGGGGGCTCATGCTTTTATTGTCGGCAGTAGTTTTTTGCAGAGCCGTAATTTGCTGGCGATGGTTCACCCGATGTTGCGCCGTTTGATGGATGAATCTGGCGAGACGGTGAATCTGGCGGTGCTGGATCACAGCGATTATCAGGCGATTATTATCGATCAGGTGCAGTGTACCGCGCTGATGCGGATGTCTGCGCCCATCGGCGGTAAGCTGCCGATGCATGCCTCTGGGGCAGGTAAGGCTTTTCTCTCCACCTTGAGCGACGATCAGTTGGTGCAGTTGTTACATAAGAAAGGGTTGCACGCCTACACTCAGCATACCCGCACCAGCCCCGCCAGTTTGAAGGAGAATTTGGCGCTGATTCGCAAGCAAGGCTATTCGTTTGATGACGAAGAGCACGCCCTCGGCCTGCGGTGTATCGCCGCCTGTTTGTTCGATGAGCATCACGAAGCCTTCGCTGCGATCTCCATCTCCGGCCCGGTATCGCGTATCACCGACGATCGCGTCACCGAACTTGGCGCACTGGTCATCCACGCGGCGAAAGAGATTACCCAATCTTACGGCGGGGGGAGTCGGGGTTAGGTCATGGAATGAAAAATAGAGGATAAACTTGTCGTTCGGCGAGAACAGGCCGATCGTAAAGACGCCGTAAATACATCCTTGTAGGCTCGAGCCGCGCCGTCCTGGCGCGGACGCTTTACTCTTCTGCCTATCCTCACCTCTCTGGATCAGATGATTCATAACAGCACTTATTTTCACCATCAATCAAGGCGTAGCGAGCGAAAGGAGTTTGGGTGCGCCCTGCGCGCAGAACCCGGAGCGTACACGTAGTACGTGAGGAGTTCGAGCACAGCGCAAGCCCTAAATCCGCACGCGCAGTAGCCGTCAAGAGATCACCCGCTGGGAGAAGCGCTGCTTCCGCCGATAGGCAAAAACATCCTCCACATGCCCATCCCGGATTCGCGCCTGCAACCCACGCCAATAACTGGCATGGAACAGGTCGCTGTGCACTTCCTCAAAAAAGTGTCTAATTTTCAAGTCAGTGCATAGGAAGTGGCGGAACTCTTCTGGGAACACATCATTGGGTGACACGCTGTACCAAGGTTCACTCGCCATCTCATCTTCTGGATAGCGCGGCGGAGGAATGTCGCGAAAATTCACCTCGGTCATATAGCAAATTTCATCATAATCGTAGAACACCACACGCCCATGGCGGGTCACGCCGAAGTTCTTAAATAGCATGTCGCCGGGGAAGATATTGGCGGCAGCCAACTGCTTGATAGCATTACCATACTCTTCGATAGCATCTTTCAGTTGCTGATCATTCGCCTGCTCCATATAGAGATTCAGCGGTGTCATTCGCCGCTCCATGTACAGGTGCTTTATGAGGATTTGATCACCTAAATCTTCCAATTTTTCAGGCACTTCACGCTGTAACTCAGCCAACAATTCTGGGCTGATACGCTGCTTATCAATCACAAAATTTTCATACTCTTGGGTGTCTGCCATGCGCCCGACACGATCGTGCTCTTTAACCAACTGGTAGCACTCTAAAACCCGTGCTTGAGTGACCTCTTTTTGCGGCGCAAACTGATCTTTAATCACCTTAAACACCCGATCAAATGAGGGTAAGGTAAAGACCAGCATCACCATGCCCTTGACCCCCGGCGCAATAATAAATTGTTCGCTGGATTGATGGACGAAAGTGAGATATTCACGATAGCTTTCGGTTTTGCCGTGCTTTTGGCAGCCAATCGCCATATACAGCTCAGCCGTCGATTTACCCGGTAAGATTTCCCGTAGCCATTCGACCATGGCGGCGGGCAGTGGCGCATACACCATAAAATAAGAGCGGGCAAAGCCGAACACGATGCTGGCCTCAGCCTTGCTGGTCAGACAGGTATCGATAAATAACGCGCCTGATTCATTGTGATGAATAGGCAGCAGGAATGGGAAGACCCCCTCCGGTAGTCGCAGTTTGCCCACCAACCATGCCGCTTTATTGCGATAAAATAGCTCATTGGCAATGTGAAAACGGGCATCGCTAAGTTGCTCATCCGTAAAGGTCTGTCGCAGGGCGGCCACAATATAATCGATATCCCGTGGCAGGTTTTCCCAAGGTAACCGCAGCGGTAAGTCATTGAGTACCATCTGCAACATACCGCTCAGATCCCCTTTGGGGGCAAAGTCGCGGGCTAAAGGACGTGGGATCTCACGAAAGCGGCGCTCCGGTTGTGAGCTGAAAACAAACAACTTATCCGGCGTTAAATCGCGGTGTTTGAACAAGCGGCAGTAAACTGAATTAAAAAAGCTTTCCGCGATTTCGAAGCGCGGATAATCCGGTAACAGCTCGGTATAAATCTCTTTGACCCGCGCCAAAAACGCGGCATCAAAATGGCGTTGGTCGGTGATGTGTTTGAGCTGTTCAACCACTAAGCCCACGTGATGGTCATAGAGGTGAATACGCTTTTTCATCGCCTGCTGCACCGCATGCCAATCTGCCTGCTCAAAACGATGCTGGGCGCTGGCGGTGACCTCCAAAAAACGGCCATATTGTGCATCGAATCCCTGCAAAATTGTCTGAGCGATTAATTGTTCTAATTTTACCGCCATGCTCACCCCCCGCCATACGGAACAGAGCCTGCATCAGCAGGCTCCAGATAAAACATAAACTCATTAATCAGTGGCTTAGAACTGCTGCTCTTCCGTCGAGCCAGTCAGTGCAGTGACTGATGACTCGCCGCCCTGAATGATATTGGTGACTTTATCAAAATAGCCCGTGCCCACTTCTTGTTGATGGGAAGCAAAGGTGTAGCCGCGTTCAACGGAGGCAAATTCTGGCTGCTGCACTTTCTCAACATAGTGCTTCATGCCCTCGCCTTGCGCGTAAGCATGGGCCAAGTCGAACATGTTGAACCACATACTGTGGATGCCCGCCAAGGTAATAAATTGATATTTGTAGCCCATCGCGGAGAGGTCATCTTGGAAGCTGGCGATCTGCTGGTCAGTCAGGTTCTTTTTCCAGTTAAATGATGGCGAACAGTTATAAGCCAATAATTTACCGGGGAATTTAGCGTGAACCGCATCTGCAAAGCGTTTAGCCAGCGCCAGATCTGGCGTCGAGGTTTCACACCACACCAAGTCGGCGTAAGGGGCATAGGCCAGACCACGGCTGATGGCTTGCTCAATGCCCGCGTGAGTGCGGAAGAAGCCCTCAGCAGTACGATCACCAGCAATAAATTCGCTGTCATAAGGGTCGCAATCAGAGGTCAGCAAATCCGCAGCATCAGCATCAGTGCGCGCAATCAGCAGTGTTGGCACGCCAAGAACGTCAGCGGCTAAGCGGGCAGCAACCAGCTTCTGAATCGCTTCTTGTGTTGGCACCAAAACTTTGCCGCCCATATGGCCGCATTTCTTCACCGCCGCCAATTGATCTTCAAAGTGAACGCCCGCAGCACCGGCTTCAATCATGGCTTTCATCAATTCAAACGCATTCAATACGCCGCCAAAACCCGCTTCGGCATCCGCCACAATCGGCAGGAAATAGTCGGTATAGCCTTTGCTGCCCGGCTCAATATTATTCGACCACTGAATCTGATCTGCACGGCGGAAGCTGTTATTAATACGCTTAACCACGGCCGGAACAGAGTCGACCGGGTAAAGAGATTGATCGGGATACATGCTGGAGGCGGTATTGGCATCGGCGGCGACCTGCCAACCCGACAGATAAATCGCTTCAACACCGGCCTTTGCCTGTTGCAATGCCTGACCGCCTGTTAGCGCCCCCAGACAGTTGATGTAGCCTTTACGCGATTCGCCGTGCAGCAACTCCCACAATCTTTTCGCGCCGTGCTGTGCCAGCGTACATTCTGGGTTAACGGAACCGCGCAGTTTGATCACTTCTTCGGCGCTATAGGGGCGGGTGATGCCCTTCCAGCGCGGTGATTTCCATTCCTGTTCCAACTGCTGAATTTGTTGAGTACGAGAGGTTGTCATGGCGATATTCCTTATTACTTATTTTTGTAGGGTTAAATAACTGGCCTAGGCGAGTAATGCGTAGCCCGGCAACGTCAGAAAGTCGATAAGCTCGTCTTGTGTTGTAATCCGCTCCATCAGACGTGCGGCTTCTTCAAACCGCCCGCCATCAAAACGCTCTGCGCCAAGTTCAAGTTTCACGACCTGCATTTCTTCACTCAACATGTTACGGAACAGCTCTTTGGTCACCGTCTGACCATTGCTCAGGCTTTTCTGGTGATGTATCCATTGCCAGATAGAAGTACGGGAAATCTCAGCCGTCGCGGCATCTTCCATCAGGCCATAAATCGGTACACAGCCATTGCCCGATATCCATGCTTCGATGTATTGCACTGCGACCCGGATATTGGCCCGCATCCCCTCTTCGGTGCGCTCACCCGTGCAAGGCTCTAGCAACTCAGCGGCAGTGATTGGTTTATCTTGCGCGCGACTCACCTCTAATTGGTTTGGACGATCGCCCAGTACTTTGTTGAAAACGTCCATCACGGTATCGGCCAGACCGGGGTGTGCGACCCATGTACCATCGTGGCCGTTGCTGGCTTCCAGCTCTTTGTCAGCGCGAACTTTATCTAAGACCAGCGCATTTTTTTCTGGATCTTTGTTCGGGATAAAGGCCGCCATGCCGCCCATCGCCAAGGCACCGCGCTTATGGCAGGTTTTGATCAGTAAACGAGAGTAGGCACTCAGGAAGGGTTTCGTCATCGTGACCGACTGGCGATCGGGCAGCACGCGATCGCTGTGATTTTTCAGCGTTTTGATATAGCTGAAAATGTAGTCCCAACGGCCACAATTCAGGGCAACAATGTGATGGCGCAGATGGTAGAGGATCTCATCCATCTGGAATACCGCAGGCAATGTCTCGATTAATACTGTGGCCTTAATGGTGCCTTGCGGCAGATCGAAACGCTGCTCGGTAAAGCTGAAAACATCACTCCACCAAGCCGCTTCCTGATAAGACTGCATCTTGGGTAGATAGAAATAGGGGCCGCTGCCATTGGCAAGCAGTAACTTATAGTTATGGTAGAAATACAACGCGAAATCGAATAAGCCACCGGGGATATCCTCCCCCTGCCACTTCACGTGTTTTTCTGGCAAGTGCAGACCACGCACCCGAGCAATCAACACCGCTGGATTGGGTTTTAGCTGATAAATCTTACCGGATTCATTCGCGTAAGAGATTGTGCCTTTGACCGCATCGTGCAAATTAATCTGACCTTCGATAACCTTATCCCAACTGGGTGCCAGCGAATCCTCAAAGTCAGCCATAAAGACTTTCACATTCGCATTGAGGGCATTAATCACCATTTTGCGCTCAACCGGCCCGGTGATCTCGACGCGACGATCACGTAAATCCGCAGGAATACTTTGAATTTTCCAGTCACCATTACGAATGGAATTGGTTTCCGAAATGAAATCAGGCAATGCGCCTTGGTCAATGGCCTGTTGCCAAGCGGCCCGTGCAGCAAGGAGTTTGCTACGCGGCTCTGCAAATTTCGCCACCAATTCTGCCAAAAATTCGATGGCCTCATCGGGCAAAACCTGCCGCTCAGCAGCATTAAAATGCTGGGTGAAAACTAACTCCGTGCCGACTATCTGTTGTGTCATTCCCCTTCCCCTTCCCCATCTCTCGACGATCACATCAACGCTAACGCAGCGTCACTCTTGGACTCTTATCGGGTAATGCGCTTCGGCTATAAATTGAAGGCGGAATTTCATGGTCATTTTTCATCCCGACAGGACTAAGAATAATCAATTAATTATGAAAATCAAAAACGATTTCCATTTTTATTTAAAATAATTTTTTAATCTTTATTTATCATATTGTTAACATAACAGCGTGATGTGAATGGATAGGAATCAGATTCCATTACATCAATTTAGGCGAGATAACGTATTGTTTATCAAAGAGATCAGACCAGTTATCCGTGAGATGAATGGCATTTATTAGGGGAAAAACAGATAGGCGGCTTCGATTCAGCCGCCATTATTCACATTTGAGAGGGGAGAAAACTAGTCGAGGGTAGGATTCATGCGACGTAAATCAAACGGGGTGATTTGGTAAACGTAGTAGTTGAGCCAATTAGCAAACAGCAGATGTCCGTGACTCCGCCATGAGGCTTTGGGTGGCAAAGTCGCATCGTCGTGAGGGAAATAATTCAGTGGCACTTGCGGGTTAAGACCTGCGGCCACGTCACGCTGATACTCTCCTGCCAGTGTATCGACATCATACTCAGGATGGCCTGTCACGAAAGCCACCCGCTTATCTTTGCTGGCAAACAGGTAAGCCCCCGCCTCTTCAGATGAGACGAGTATATCCAAATCGGTATATTGCTGAAGCACCTCAAGCGGGAAATCAGCATAGCGAGAATGGGGAGCCAAGAAGGTCTCATCAAAGCCGCGCGTCAGTAGCGCCAGAGGTTCCCGTGTTTGGTGCTGATAAATACCGGAGAGTTTAACCTCGCGGGTCATCTTGGGAATACCGTACAAAATATTGAGCGCAGCCTGTACCGCCCAGCAGACAAATAGGGTTGAGGTGACATGATCCTTTGCCCAGGCAATAATACGTTCGATCTGGGGCCAGTATGCGACATCGCAAAAATCGACCAAGCCCAACGGCGCACCAGTGACGATCAGTCCATCAAAGTTTTGATCCTGAATATCCTCAAAGTCACAATAGAAGTTGTTCAGGTGTTCTGCCGGCGTATTTTTTGACTCGCGGCTATCAACCCGCAGCAATTGAATATCGATCTGTAAAGGCGAGTTAGAGAGTAAACGCAGGAATTGATTTTCCGTCTCAATTTTTTTAGGCATCAGATTCAAAACCAACACCTTCAGGGGACGAATTTCCTGAGTTTTCGCACGCGATGAGGTCATGACAAAGACATTCTCATTGCGTAAGAAACTCACCGCAGGTAATTCATCAGGAACCCGAATTGGCATGCCTATATCCTCAATATATCCGTTTATACGTTTAGACTTCCAGATGCCCGAAGATAGCGAATTTTAGATGAGAAGTCGAGCGTTCTGCTACAACCTGAAAATGTTTCACTGCTGAAGTGATAATATCTGCTGTTTATAAAACAGTTAGCTTCATTTTATCAGTGGCTAAAATGCAAAAAAAACGATGAATTTACAGCGAGTTGATACTTTTGGCAGAGTTACAGTGGAGGGAGGATACTGACAGAATAGATCAAGTTATCAGTGTTTGTCAGCAATCTGAGTTATGTTGCTGCCTTTATACCTTCTGTTGATATCTATTTTCTAGATAGCAGAAAAGCAAAAACCCCACGCTTTTGGCATGGGGTCTTTACTTGATTTGATACCTGGCAGTGTCCTACTCTCGCATGGGGAGACCCCACACTACCATCGGCGCTACGGCGTTTCACTTCTGAGTTCGGCATGGGGTCAGGTGGGACCACCGCGCTATTGCCGCCAGGTAAATTCTTTTCTACAACTACCGAACTTTAACCCATGTAACTGGTGCTGATACCCAGAGTCGAACTGGGGACCTCACCCTTACCAAGGGTGCGCTCTACCAACTGAGCCATATCAGCACGCTAAATTTGATGCCTGGCAGTGTCCTACTCTCGCATGGGGAGACCCCACACTACCATCGGCGCTACGGCGTTTCACTTCTGAGTTCGGCATGGGATCAGGTGGGACCACCGCGCTATGGCCGCCAGGCAAATTCTGTTTCAATCAACTCGCTCACGATAAACTCTCGTCAGCCAGCCAATCCAATCTCGGAACATTCGCTGAAAATCTACTCTCAAATCACCAAAACACCTTTGGTGTTGTAAGGTTAAGCCTCACGGATCATTAGTACTGGTTAGCTCAATGCATCGCTGCACTTACACACCCAGCCTATCAACGTCATAGTCTTTAACGTTCCTTCAGGGGGCTTAAAGCCCCAGGGAAGACTCATCTCGAGGCAAGTTTCCCGCTTAGATGCTTTCAGCGGTTATCTCTTCCGAATTTAGCTACCGGGCAATGCCATTGGCATGACAACCCGAACACCAGTGATTCGTCCACTCCGGTCCTCTCGTACTAGGAGCAGCCCCTCTCAATCTTCCAACGCCCACGGCAGATAGGGACCGAACTGTCTCACGACGTTCTAAACCCAGCTCGCGTACCACTTTAAATGGCGAACAGCCATACCCTTGGGACCTACTTCAGCCCCAGGATGTGATGAGCCGACATCGAGGTGCCAAACACCGCCGTCGATATGAACTCTTGGGCGGTATCAGCCTGTTATCCCCGGAGTACCTTTTATCCGTTGAGCGATGGCCCTTCCATTCAGAACCACCGGATCACTAAGACCTACTTTCGTACCTGCTCGAGCCGTCACTCTCGCAGTCAAGCTAGCTTATGCCTTTGCACTAACCTCACGATGTCCGACCGTGATTAGCTAACCTTCGTGCTCCTCCGTTACTCTTTGGGAGGAGACCGCCCCAGTCAAACTACCCACCAGACACTGTCCTCACCCCGGATTACGGGGCCGAGTTAGAACATCAAACATTAAAGGGTGGTATTTCAAGGTTGGCTCCATGCAGACTGGCGTCCACACTTCAATGCCTCCCACCTATCCTACACATCAAGGCTCAATGTTCAGTGTCAAGCTATAGTAAAGGTTCACGGGGTCTTTCCGTCTTGCCGCGGGTACACTGCATCTTCACAGCGAGTTCAATTTCACTGAGTCTCGGGTGGAGACAGCCTGGCCATCATTACGCCATTCGTGCAGGTCGGAACTTACCCGACAAGGAATTTCGCTACCTTAGGACCGTTATAGTTACGGCCGCCGTTTACTGGGGCTTCGATCAAGAGCTTCGCCTTGCGGCTGACCCCATCAATTAACCTTCCAGCACCGGGCAGGCGTCACACCGTATACGTCCACTTTCGTGTTTGCACAGTGCTGTGTTTTTATTAAACAGTTGCAGCCAGCTGGTATCTGCGACTGGCTTCGGCGCCGAGAGCAAGTCTCTTTACCTAATGCCAGCGTGCCTTCTCCCGAAGTTACGGCACCATTTTGCCTAGTTCCTTCACCCGAGTTCTCTCAAGCGCCTGAGTATTCTCTACCTGACCACCTGTGTCGGTTTGGGGTACGATTCAATGTTACCTGATGCTTAGAGGCTTTTCCTGGAAGCTTGGCATCAACTACTTCTGCACCGTAGTGCATCGTCATCACACCTCAGCGTTGATAAGCAACCGGATTTACCAAGTCACTCCGCCTACATGCTTAAACCGGGACAACCGTCGCCCGGCTAGCCTAGCCTTCTCCGTCCCCCCTTCGCAGTAACACCAAGTACAGGAATATTAACCTGTTTCCCATCGACTACGCTTTTCAGCCTCGCCTTAGGGGTCGACTCACCCTGCCCCGATTAACGTTGGACAGGAACCCTTGGTCTTCCGGCGTGCGGGTTTTTCACCCGCATTATCGTTACTTATGTCAGCATTCGCACTTCTGATACCTCCAGCAGCCCTCACAGGCCACCTTCAACGGCTTACAGAACGCTCCCCTACCCAACAACGCCTAAGCGTCGCTGCCGCAGCTTCGGTGCATGGTTTAGCCCCGTTACATCTTCCGCGCAGGCCGACTCGACCAGTGAGCTATTACGCTTTCTTTAAATGATGGCTGCTTCTAAGCCAACATCCTGGCTGTCTATGCCTTCCCACATCGTTTCCCACTTAACCATGACTTTGGGACCTTAGCTGGCGGTCTGGGTTGTTTCCCTCTTCACGACGGACGTTAGCACCCGCCGTGTGTCTCCCGTGATAACATTCTTCGGTATTCGGAGTTTGCATCGGTTTGGTAAGTCGGGATGACCCCCTAGCCGAAACAGTGCTCTACCCCCGAAGATGAGTTCACGAGGCGCTACCTAAATAGCTTTCGGGGAGAACCAGCTATCTCCCGGTTTGATTGGCCTTTCACCCCCAGCCACAAGTCATCCGCTAATTTTTCAACATTAGTCGGTTCGGTCCTCCAGTTAGTGTTACCCAACCTTCAACCTGCCCATGGCTAGATCACCGGGTTTCGGGTCTATACCTTGCAACTAGACGCCCAGTTAAGACTCGGTTTCCCTACGGCTCCCCTATTCGGTTAACCTTGCTACAAAATATAAGTCGCTGACCCATTATACAAAAGGTACGCAGTCACACCACGAAGGTGCTCCCACTGCTTGTACGTACACGGTTTCAGGTTCTATTTCACTCCCCTCGCCGGGGTTCTTTTCGCCTTTCCCTCACGGTACTGGTTCACTATCGGTCAGTCAGGAGTATTTAGCCTTGGAGGATGGTCCCCCCATATTCAGACAGGATGTCACGTGTCCCGCCCTACTCATCGAGTTCACAGAAGGTGTGTTTTTGTGTACGGGACTATCACCCTGTACCGTGCGACTTTCCAGACGCTTCCACTAACACACAAACTGATTCAGACTCTGGGCTCTTCCCCGTTCGCTCGCCGCTACTGGGGGAATCTCGGTTGATTTCTTTTCCTCGGGGTACTTAGATGTTTCAGTTCCCCCGGTTCGCCTTGCATGGCTATGTATTCACCATGCAATAGTGCAACGAATTGCACTGGGTTTCCCCATTCGGGTATCGTCGGTTGTAACGGTTCATATCACCTTACCGACGCTTATCGCAGATTAGCACGCCCTTCATCGCCTCTGACTGCCTAGGCATCCACCGTGTACGCTTAGTCGCTTAACCTCACAACCCGAAGGTGTCTTTATGAATAAACACATTCGCATTGCGATTATTTGAGAGACTCTAATACCGATTACTCCTTATCTCAGTACTGCTACGGAGAGATAAGTTTCAGCTGTATTGTTTCAATTTTCAGCTTGTTCCAGATTGTTAAAGAGCAATATTTCACAACCCACTGTGTCTTGCGACCGCAGTACGTTTTGAAATAGTTTTTTATATGGTGGAGCTAAGCGGGATCGAACCGCTGACCTCCTGCGTGCAAGGCAGGCGCTCTCCCAGCTGAGCTATAGCCCCATATAAAAAGCAAATCACCTTATTGCTGCAACTCAACAGGGAATGGTGAGTTGGTGGGTCTGAGTGGACTTGAACCACCGACCTCACCCTTATCAGGGGTGCGCTCTAACCACCTGAGCTACAGACCCAACAAGGTACTAAAGCCCGACTAATTTCTCAGTCCGGCCTTATTTGCTCGTTACTTTCTATCAGACAATCTGTGTGGACACTACGCAATGCGTATCGTTAGGTAAGGAGGTGATCCAACCGCAGGTTCCCCTACGGTTACCTTGTTACGACTTCACCCCAGTCATGAATCACAAAGTGGTAAGCGCCCTCCCGAAGGTTAAGCTACCTACTTCTTTTGCAACCCACTCCCATGGTGTGACGGGCGGTGTGTACAAGGCCCGGGAACGTATTCACCGTAGCATTCTGATCTACGATTACTAGCGATTCCGACTTCATGGAGTCGAGTTGCAGACTCCAATCCGGACTACGACAGACTTTATGTGGTCCGCTGGCTCTCGCGAGTTCGCTTCACTTTGTATCTGCCATTGTAGCACGTGTGTAGCCCTACTCGTAAGGGCCATGATGACTTGACGTCATCCCCACCTTCCTCCGGTTTGTCACCGGCAGTCTCCCTTGAGTTCCCACCATTACGTGCTGGCAACAAAGGATAAGGGTTGCGCTCGTTGCGGGACTTAACCCAACATTTCACAACACGAGCTGACGACAGCCATGCAGCACCTGTCTCACAGTTCCCGAAGGCACCGAAGCATCTCTGCTAAGTTCTGTGGATGTCAAGAGTAGGTAAGGTTCTTCGCGTTGCATCGAATTAAACCACATGCTCCACCGCTTGTGCGGGCCCCCGTCAATTCATTTGAGTTTTAACCTTGCGGCCGTACTCCCCAGGCGGTCGACTTAACGCGTTAGCTCCGGAAGCCACGCCTCAAGGGCACAACCTCCAAGTCGACATCGTTTACAGCGTGGACTACCAGGGTATCTAATCCTGTTTGCTCCCCACGCTTTCGCACCTGAGCGTCAGTCTTTGTCCAGGGGGCCGCCTTCGCCACCGGTATTCCTCCAGATCTCTACGCATTTCACCGCTACACCTGGAATTCTACCCCCCTCTACAAGACTCTAGCTTGCCAGTTTCAAATGCAGTTCCCACGTTAAGCGCGGGGATTTCACATCTGACTTAACAAACCGCCTGCGTGCGCTTTACGCCCAGTAATTCCGATTAACGCTTGCACCCTCCGTATTACCGCGGCTGCTGGCACGGAGTTAGCCGGTGCTTCTTCTGCGAGTAACGTCAATCAATCGTGCTATTAACACGACTGCCTTCCTCCTCGCTGAAAGTGCTTTACAACCCGAAGGCCTTCTTCACACACGCGGCATGGCTGCATCAGGCTTGCGCCCATTGTGCAATATTCCCCACTGCTGCCTCCCGTAGGAGTCTGGACCGTGTCTCAGTTCCAGTGTGGCTGGTCATCCTCTCAGACCAGCTAGGGATCGTCGCCTAGGTGAGCCATTACCTCACCTACTAGCTAATCCCATCTGGGCACATCCGATGGCGTGAGGCCCGAAGGTCCCCCACTTTGCTCTTGCGAGGTCATGCGGTATTAGCTACCGTTTCCAGTAGTTATCCCCCTCCATCAGGCAGTTTCCCAGACATTACTCACCCGTCCGCCGCTCGCCGGCAAAGTAGCAAGCTACTTTCCGCTGCCGCTCGACTTGCATGTGTTAGGCCTGCCGCCAGCGTTCAATCTGAGCCATGATCAAACTCTTCAATTTAAGATTTGTTTGATTTGCTACTAATGAAAGTAGCGATGCTCAAAGATTACTTTCTGCAAATATGCATTCGAACCGAAGTTCAAATGTGTACTGCTTTGGTCACTCTTCAAGACTTTGATATTGCTTCTGCCTGCCGAAACAGGCTTCGATATCGTCTTGCGAGTGCCCACACAGATTGTCTGATAAATTGTTAAAGAGCAGTGAGTTAGCAACCTTCCGGTCAGTAACTCGAGGTGCGCATATTACGCTTTCCTCACTCAGAGTCAACTACTTATTTCGTTGAATTTCTCTGTTCTCTTTGCCGGTCACTTAACTACTTGATTCGTTGTGTGCCGTCTCGATGGATGCGCATTATAGGGAGTTCCGCGCAGGCCGCAACTGCTAATTTCAATAAAAAGGATCGTTTGCTGCATTCCACAGCAAAACCCCGCTTTATACCCTGTTGTGCACAAACTTATCCACAGATGTAATCTGAACTGAAAATTGACGAGCATCACGCAATCGTTTTCGCTACAATTCCCCGCGTCGAAAATGCATGGCGGTATTGAGCAAATACAGCCTCCGCAGATCGATTTTTATCAAAATAGGGGTAGTCAGGCCAAAACTAAGTGCGTTTTTCCGTTTATCCTAACCATCAGCGCACTGACGGCAGGCTAGCAGTCCCCTTTTCGGGACGTTATCTGAATCTGTTCCTCTACACTCTCTTCCTCATATATATAGAGAGAGAAGTTAGGTAGAGATTCACGTAACGCTCTATTTATAGCGAATGAAAAACTGCGATTCCAAAGCCAAGGGATAAAACCATGCAACAACGCCGTCCAATCCGCCGTGCTCTGCTTAGTGTGTCTGATAAAGCAGGTATCATTGAATTCGCCGAAGCGCTTTCTCAGCGTGGCATCGAGTTACTCTCCACTGGTGGCACTGCCCGCCTGTTGGCCGATGCCGGTCTGCCGGTCACCGAAGTTTCTGATTACACCGGTTTCCCGGAAATGATGGATGGCCGCGTAAAGACTCTGCATCCAAAAATTCATGGCGGTATTTTGGGTCGCCGTGGTCAAGACGATGCCATCATGACTGAACATAATATTCAGCCGATCGATATGGTGGTCGTTAATCTCTATCCGTTTGCCGAAACCGTGGCGCGTCCAGATTGTTCGCTGGAAGATGCCGTTGAGAATATTGATATCGGTGGCCCGACGATGGTGCGCTCTGCGGCGAAGAATCATAAAGACGTCGCTATCGTGGTGAAGAGCAGTGACTATGCCGCCATCATTACCGAGCTGGATAATAATGACGGTTCCCTGACTTACCCAACCCGCTTCAATCTGGCGATTAAGGCATTCGAGCATACCGCCGCCTACGACAGCATGATTGCTAACTACTTCGGCACTATGGTTCCGGCTTACCACGGCGAGACCGAGCAGCCCGCAGGTCACTTCCCGCGTACCCTGAATCTTAACTACATTAAGAAGCAGGATATGCGTTACGGTGAAAACAGCCACCAGCAAGCCGCCTTCTATATAGAAGAAAATCTGAAAGAAGCCTCCGTTGCCACTGCGGAACAACTGCAAGGTAAGGCGCTCTCTTACAACAACATCGCGGATACCGATGCCGCACTGGAGTGCGTGAAGGAGTTCAGCGAACCCGCTTGTGTGATCGTTAAGCACGCCAACCCTTGCGGCGTGGCGATCGGTGACTCCATTCTTGCCGCTTACGAAAGCGCATACAAAACGGACCCTACCTCTGCTTTCGGCGGCATTATTGCTTTTAACCGTGAGTTAGATGCCACAACTGCTCAGGCGATTATCAGCCGCCAGTTTGTGGAAGTGATTATCGCGCCAAGTGTCAGCGCGGATGCCCTAAGTGTACTGGCAGCCAAACAAAATGTGCGCGTGCTAACCTGCGGTCAGTGGCAAGCTCGTGCTGCCGGTCTGGATTTCAAACGCGTCAATGGCGGTTTGCTGGTACAAGATCGCGATTTAGGCATGGTGACAGAAGCGGATCTGCGTGTGGTGTCCCAACGCCAGCCCACTGCGCAAGAGCTGCGTGATGCACTGTTCTGCTGGAAAGTGGCTAAGTTCGTTAAATCCAACGCCATTGTTTATGCCCGCGATAATATGACCATTGGGATAGGTGCAGGCCAGATGAGCCGCGTTTACTCTGCCAAAATTGCGGGGATCAAAGCCGCCGACGAAGGTTTGCAGGTCGCCGGTTCCGCGATGGCATCTGATGCTTTCTTCCCGTTCCGCGACGGTATTGATGCCGCCGCTGCCGTTGGCATCACTTGCGTGATCCAGCCGGGCGGGTCTATCCGTGATGACGAAGTGATTGCTGCCGCTGATGAGCACAATATCGCGATGATCTTTACCGACATGCGTCATTTCCGTCATTAATTAAACCGCTTAACGGAGTCACCCGATGAATATTTTGATTATTGGTAACGGTGGACGCGAGCACGCACTAGGCTGGAAAGCCGCGCAATCGCCTTTAGCGGATAAAATTTATGTCGCGCCGGGCAATGCCGGTACAGCGCTGGAACCTCGATTAGAAAATGTGGCTATTGCCGCCACGGATATTGCAGGTTTACTGGCCTTTGCTCAGAGCCACGATATTGGCCTGACCATTGTTGGCCCAGAAGCACCGTTAGTGATTGGGGTGGTGGATGCATTCCGTGACGCTGGCCTGACGATTTTTGGCCCGACGCAAGCGGCGGCTCAGTTGGAAGGCTCCAAGGCGTTCACCAAAGATTTTCTGGCTCGCCACCATATTCCTACTGCGTTCTACCAGAATTTCACGGAGGTAGAGCCAGCTCTGGCCTATGTTCGCAAAATTGGTGCGCCGATCGTGATTAAGGCTGACGGGCTGGCGGCGGGTAAAGGCGTGATTGTCGCTATGACGTTGGAAGAGGCGGAAACCGCAGTGACCGATATGCTGGCGGGCAATGCCTTTGGTGATGCCGGCCACCGGATCGTGGTGGAAGAGTTCCTCGACGGCGAAGAAGCCAGCTTTATCGTGATGGTGGATGGCGAAAATGTGTTACCCATGGCCACCAGCCAAGATCATAAGCGGGTTGGCGATGGCGATACCGGCCCAAATACTGGCGGGATGGGGGCTTACTCGCCAGCCCCCGTGGTGACGGATGAGATCCACCAGCGCGTGATGGATCAGATTATCTGGCCCACGGTGCGCGGCATGGCAGCAGAAGGGAATGTGTATACCGGTTTCTTATACGCTGGCTTGATGATTTCAGCGGATGGGCAACCGAAAGTTATCGAATTCAACTGTCGCTTTGGTGACCCTGAAACCCAGCCCATCATGTTGCGGATGCGATCGGATCTGGTCGAGCTGTGTTTGGCTGGTGCGCAAGGTAAGCTAAACGAAAAAACCTCTGACTGGGATGAGCGCCCTTCATTGGGTGTGGTGTTGGCGGCGGGCGGTTATCCAGCAGATTATCGCCAAGGCGATGTGATTCATGGATTACCGCAGCAAGAAGTGGTCGACGGGAAAGTATTCCATGCGGGTACGCAGTTGAATGCCAGCAATCAGGTGGTCACCAGCGGCGGGCGCGTATTGTGCGTAACCGCACTGGGGGCGACCGTCGCCGAGGCGCAGCAGCGCGCTTATCAATTAGCGGCGGATATTCACTGGGAAGGTTGTTTCTGTCGTCACGATATTGGCTACCGAGCCATTGCCCGCGATAAGTAAATCAGTACGTACTCTCTTGCTATGGGCACGGTTCGCTGTGCCCTTTTCTTTTATTTTCTTTTATTTTCTTTTATTTTCTTCTATCTTATCGCGAAACTATAAACTGCCTGAGGTCGGTTCCCAGTGGCAGAAATCCTGATTAGCAACCAACAGTAACTGTTGGCCTTCCGGTGAGTCCAGCCACGCGACACCTAAGGGTTGCGCACTCTTCCCGCCCCGCCGACTCAGCCATGTCTGCGAGCTATCATCGAGACTCAGCCGTAATGTTTTTCCCGCACAGGTAGTGACGATGCCCTCCTGCCAACGCCCCTGAATTAATCTGACGTTTCCGGCACGCAGTGCACTGCTCAGGTCCAGAATGCGCTTGGCTTCCAACTGATAAACCGCAATCTCATCGTTTGAGAGCTGTTCACGCCGCTCGGCCAGTTGGCGCTGCATAAAGCTCACCTGCCCCTGCTCGTCGAAACGCAAATCGACGCTTTGTGGCTGATGGCCTAAATCGTTGCGACGAATCTCCCGCAAAATACCATTTTGGTACTCATAGAAAGTGACACGGGTATTGTCCCCGGAGTAGGGGCTATAGACGCTCATCAACACCAGTGGTTGTTGCTGCGCATTATCCTGACGCCATAAGCGCACCACGCCGCTATCGGCGATGTATCCGCTGGCACTGAATTGGGGGGAACCTGACTGACTGCTACAAGCGCTGAGACCAAAGGCTAGGCCGAGGGTCATCAGCACCCGCTGCATAAACAAAAGGGGCTTTGCCACCCCCCTGCTTATTATTTTCACTGACACACTATTAAGATTTAACAGAATCTTTCAGTGCTTTACCAGAAACAAACGCTGGCACATTAGCTGCAGCAATTTTGATTTCTTTACCAGTTTGTGGGTTGCGGCCAGTGCGCTCATTGCGATGGTTTACTTTAAAAGTACCGAAACCAACCAATTGTACTGGATCACCGTCTTTCAGAGATTCGGTAATTGCAGCCAGTGTGGACTCCAAAGCAGCTTTAGCTTGAGCTTTAGAAAGGTCCGCTTTGTCCGCGATTACGTCAATCAGTTGAGTCTTATTCATAAGTTATCCTTACAGTGTGTTTATCGTTTGCAAAGCATCAAGTGCGACGGATATGCCGATGAACAGCACTCTCCTGCATACACGCACCGATAGCCACTTTTTTTCGCCCCCCAAATGTAGAACAGACAGGGGGCAGATGTGAAGCCTTAAGACGTGACAAATCAGGCGTTAAATCACGTTTTCTTGCCTTATTGCGTTAAATTTATGCCAATGTTGCTCACAGCCGCTTCCCGCAGGTCAGATCGTAACCCTTTTATCAAATCTAGGTCACGCTCTTCACAGTCAGCCAAAAGGCGGAAAATCTCCCATTGGATGTCCCACTCTTCTTCCACTGCGGGCAAAACTTTTAGCTCTTCATCGGTCATTTCTTTGCCAGCCAGTGTCATTTCCAACATGGCAACGGTGCGAATTGATGCTTCGCTGATCGCGATAGCATGTTCTAGTGTTTCGCCACTCAAACGCGAATGGATAGCCTCACTCAATGCAATACATGCATCGATAGCGGGATAAACACCGTAGATAGCATAGTCATCAGCTGAAGGAATTGCCTCTTCCAACTTCTCCAACTGACTATCAAAATTAACTTTAGCGTCTTTTACGACCAACGTTTCCCAGATAAGGTCCAGAATGCGCCGGTAAACTGCCGGATCGCCAAATTCAGTTTCCAAACAAAACTGCTGATAGTTGGGATACATCCGTTCGCACAAACAAGCCATGAAAGTCAGGTGTTGCCAGCTCTCCAGCTTTTCGAGACGTAGATGAATCGGATTACGTATCATGATGAGTTCTCATTATTCATTATCTGCGCGGCAGTGTACCCGAAATTAAATCATATCCCTATTGTTGCCAAGCAAATCAGGAGTTTTCCGCACCCAACGTTGAAATTGCGGGCGGTTTGAGGCAATCGCATCGGCCCAACGGGTCGGTTCCGGCAGGCGGTAACCCGCCATACAGCGCTGAACCCACGTCAATGCGCTGGCCACACTCACGCGATGTCCCGGCGAAATAAACAACGGATTACAGCGGGCTTTACTGCGCCATACCCAGCCAAGCTGCTCATCGCCATCGATCAGGGGTTGTACTGCCAGAGATTGCACTGCGCCGTTATTGTTCTCTAGCGGCTGAAAATGCCCACATAGGCGACTCTTGGCGACACCAATCGTCGGCACATCCACTAACAGACCAAAATGGCTAGCAACCCCTAAACGGCGTGGATGCGCGATGCCCTGCCCATCCACAAAAACCAGATCAGGCCGTTGCTGGAGCTGCGCCCAAGCGGCTAATAATGCAGGATATTCACGAAAAGAGAGTAAACCGGGGATATACGGCAGTGAAGTTTCTACCCGCGCAATCTGATATTCCACCAGCTCGAGCGAGGGATAGCGCAAAATCGCGATAGCAGCACGGGTCACCTCCCCCTGCTGCTCGAAGCCGACATCAGCGCCAGCAATAAAGCGCACTTGCTCATCAATACAGCCATCTTCGAGGATAACCTCAGATGCCCGCTGTTGCTGCTCTGCCCGTAGCGCTTTGGTATCCATCCTCTGGCGACCTATTCAGATAATTTATTGGTGATAAGGCTGCGATAACGTATGCACCGCCTTAACAAACGCGCCGGCATGTTCTGGCGGGACATCCTGATGAATGCCGTGGCCCAGATTAAAGACATGCCCTTCGCCTTGCCCAAAACTGGCTAAAATGGTGCTGACTTCTTGTTCAATACGCGCAGGGGGAGCATACAGGATGGAAGGGTCCATATTGCCTTGCAGCGCAACTTTGTCACCCACGCGGCGGCGCGCGTCGGCAAGATCGGTGGTCCAATCCAGCCCCAGCGCATCACAACCGGTAGCGGCCATCGCTTCCAACCACTGCCCGCCGCCTTTGGTGAACAAGGTGACTGGGACGCGGCGACCGTCGTTTTCACGGATCAGGCCGTTGACGATTTTATGCATGTAATTCAATGAGAAATCGAGATAATCGCGGCCAGTCAGCACACCGCCCCACGTATCAAAGACCATGACGGACTGCGCGCCCGCCTTGATTTGCGCATTGAGATACAAAATGACGCTATCGGCCAGTTTATCCAGCAACAGATGCAGCGTTTGTGGTTCGGCGTACATCATTTTTTTCAGTTTGGTGAAAGCCTTGCTACTACCGCCCTCGACCATATAGGTTGCCAGCGTCCATGGGCTGCCGGAGAAGCCAATCAGTGGCACTTGCCCTGCCAGCTCACGGCGAATCGTCCGCACCGCATTCATGACGTAACCCAACTCCTGTTCAGGATCGGGGATCGGCAACTTTTCAACATCGGCACGGCAGGTAATCGGCGACTGGAAACGGGGGCCTTCGCCGGTTTCAAAGTAAAGCCCCAGCCCCATTGCATCCGGGATAGTCAGAATGTCTGAAAATAGAATCGCCGCATCCAACGGGTAACGACGCAATGGCTGCATCGTCACTTCACAGGCTAACTCGGCATTTTTGCACAGTGACATAAAATCCCCGGCAATGGCGCGGGTGGCTTTATATTCTGGCAAATAGCGGCCCGCCTGACGCATCATCCATACTGGCGTGACATCGACCGGTTGACGCAATAAAGCCCGCAGATAGCGATCGTTTTTCAATTCATTCATGGTGAAGCTCCCTTAATTACCTAGCGACCATCTTTTATTGGGCTGCATTGTAGCATGTCAGATTCAGCTTTCCTGCTCATGGCGACACAAGACCACCGTATCTTCAATCAGCCTGCGTGCCACGGTGCCCGGCGGCGGCAGTAAGGGTAATTGGTCGTAGCGATACCAACCGGCATTCAGCAGCTCTTTCGGATCGTGCCGCAGTTCACCGCTGTCATACTCCGCCATATACGCCACCATGAGCGAGTGCGGAAAGGGCCAAGGCTGCGAGGTGACATAGCGCAGATTTTTGATGTGGATATTGCTCTCTTCCAACACTTCGCGGGAGACCGCCTGCTCTAAGGTTTCGCCCACTTCGACAAAACCGGCCAACACGGTATTGATGCCGCCGCGATGCCGCACATGTTGTGCCAATAAAATTTCATCACCACGGCGAATAGCGACAATCACGCAAGGGGCGATTTGCGGATAATAGCGCTCGCGGCAGTGGTTACACAGGCAAGCCCATTCGGTGCGGCTGGCATGCATTTGATGACCACAGTATCCACAGAAACGATGGGAGCGATAAAACTCTGCTAGCTGCACACCGCGCCCGGCCAGTTGGAACAAACCACGATCAACATCCAGTAATTGACGCACAGAGCCCATGTCGGTCGGCATTAGCTGACGAATCAACCAAACCGCCTGCCCCTGCCACTCCCCTATCTGTCTGGCGGTTGCGCCCTGTAGCGACCAATTGGCGGCATTGCCTTGCGGCAGCTCCCCTTTCGGTAGCCATAACTTGTTTTCATGGCTGACGATCCACCAGCCACTCTCTTTACCTGTAAGCTGTAGTTCCATATCGTTGTTGCACAACCTCGACTTCACTGGCAATCTAGAAACTGGCTTGTTACTTTTTTGTAACTCATTATTACTTCACGGAGTCGTTCATGCTCAATCGACTGGAAAGCTTGACTCAACGCGTTGGCGGCAGTAATGAATTAATTGATCAATGGCTTCATGCACGTAAAGAACTTTTAGTTTCGTATTGCACCGTGATCGGTATTAAGCCGCGAAAAGAAAAGCATACCCCGCTTAATGAAAAAGCGCTGGAGAACTTTTGTCATAATCTGGTGGATTATCTCTCTTCTGGTCATTTTCACATCTACGACCGAATTATCAAGCAGGTAGAAGGCGAGTCCAGCCCAAGAATGGCGCTGACCACCAAAGTTTACCCCGCGTTGAAAAATAACACCCAAACTATCATGTCATTCCATGATCGCTATACCAACATCGAAATCGATGATGATAGCTGCGCCGAGTTCCAGCAGGCGCTCTCCGATATTGGCGAAGCTCTCGACGCCCGTTTCCAGTTAGAAGACCAGTTAATTAAGTGGGCAGCAGAGTCTTGGCAAGCCGCTCAGCCAGAAAATAAAAAGAGTCAGGCCAATTAACCGAATACCGTAATAGTCAGCGCCATTGTCGCAGGCCATTTGGATTTGGAGCACCGCCCAAATTCAAAGTGGCAGGTAAAACAGCTTACGGCCCGCTATTGCAGTTTTAATACAACCTCATATACTGAGGATTCTTGTCGGAGTGCCTAGCGTCGGCTTTTAACAGCAAACGCAGGCTGAGACCGTTAATTCGGGATCCGCGGAACCTGATCGGGTTAGTACCCGCGAAGGGAACAAGAGTAATTTATCGCTACAGGCCCGGTCTCCCCTTCACAGGTGGCTTCCGGTCACTGGCCAACATCGTTACTCCCGCCAAGCTCCAGACAAGCAATTTTCCCTATACACCACACACTGGTAGGAATTTGCTATGTCTAATAATACAACGTCAGTCACCGCTAAAAGCTCATCACACTCGCGTAAAGCCACTCCTCGCAAACTCATTCCTCGCAAACAACAGCGCGAAGAGGCTCAACAGTTTATTGATACTTTGCAGGGCGTCACTTTCCCCAACTCCCAACGTATTTATCTGCAAGGCTCGCGGTCTGATATTCAAGTGCCGATGCGCGAGATTCAGCTTAGCCCGACCCTGATCAGCGGCAGTAAGGACTCACCTCGCTACGAAGATAATGAAGCCATTCCGGTTTACGACACCTCCGGCCCTTATGGCGACCCCCTCGCTAAACTGGATGTGCATGTGGGGTTGCCCAAACTGCGCGCCAGTTGGATAGCCGATCGTCAGGATACCGAAGCCCTCACCTCCGTCAGTTCAGGCTTTACCCAGCAGCGTTTAGCGGACGAAGGTTTAGATCATCTGCGCTTTGAGCACTTACCCAAGCCGAAAAAAGCCATTGAAGGCAAGTGCGTCACCCAACTGCACTACGCTCGCGCGGGGATTGCCACGCCAGAGATGGAATTTATCGCCATTCGTGAAAACATGGGGCGAGAAAGAATTCGCGGTGAAGTCTTACGCCACCAGCACCCTGGGCAGAATTTCGGCGCTAATTTGCCGGAGAACATCACGGCAGAATTCGTGCGCCAAGAGGTCGCTGCGGGCCGCGCCATCATCCCCGCCAATATTAACCACCCTGAAGCTGAGCCGATGATTATTGGTCGCAATTTCTTGGTCAAAGTGAACGCGAACATCGGTAATTCGGCGGTGACCTCCTCCATCGAAGAGGAGGTGGAAAAACTGGTGTGGTCAACGCGCTGGGGGGCCGACACCGTAATGGACTTATCGACTGGGCGCTATATTCATGAAACCCGTGAATGGATTTTGCGTAACAGTCCAGTGCCAATCGGGACAGTCCCTATTTATCAGGCGCTGGAAAAAGTGAATGGTGTGGCCGAAAACCTGACATGGGAGATGTTCCGCGATACCTTGCTGGAGCAGGCGGAGCAAGGGGTGGATTACTTTACTATCCACGCTGGCGTGTTGCTGCGCTATGTACCAATGACCGCCAAACGTCTGACTGGCATTGTCTCTCGCGGCGGTTCCATCATGGCTAAGTGGTGTCTATCTCATCATCAGGAAAATTTCCTGTATCAGCATTTCCGCGAAATCTGCCAAATTTGCGCTGCTTACGACGTTTCACTCTCACTGGGTGATGGCTTACGCCCCGGTTCTATTCAGGATGCCAATGACGAGGCCCAATTTGCTGAATTACATACACTGGGTGAATTAACCAAAATCGCGTGGGAGTATGACGTTCAGGTGATGATCGAAGGCCCCGGCCACGTGCCGATGCAGATGATCCGCCGCAATATGACCGAAGAGCTGGAGCACTGCCATGAAGCGCCGTTTTACACCTTGGGGCCGCTAACAACCGATATCGCGCCGGGTTACGATCACTTCACCTCAGGCATTGGCGCGGCGATGATCGGCTGGTTTGGTTGCGCCATGCTCTGTTACGTGACACCGAAAGAGCATCTGGGCTTGCCGAATAAAGACGATGTGAAGCAGGGGCTGATCACTTATAAGATTGCTGCTCACGCCGCCGATCTCGCCAAAGGCCACCCCGGCGCGCAGATCCGCGATAACGCCATGTCCAAAGCCCGCTTTGAATTTCGCTGGGAAGATCAGTTCAATCTGGCCCTCGATCCTGAAACCGCGCGCGCCTATCACGATGAAACTCTGCCGCAAGAGTCCGGCAAAGTGGCCCACTTCTGCTCGATGTGTGGGCCGAAATTCTGCTCAATGAAAATCTCGCAAGAAGTGCGCGACTATGCCGCTACGCAAGAACTGGCCGCGGCACAAGAGTTGGCAGCCGCGCAAGAGCTGGGCGCCACACAAAACGAGGCCATCACGGCACAACCCATCCAGATTCAACAAGCGGGCATGGCGCAGATGTCGGCTGAATTCCGCTCTCGTGGCAGCGAGTTGTACCACAGCGCCACTCTCCGGCAGATCGAGGTTAACGATGAACAAGCCTAATGCCCCCTTTGCCGCCACGGAACACCGATTGGGTTTGTACCCGGTGGTGGATTCACTGCTCTGGATCACTCGGCTATTGGCCAGCGGTGTGACCACTATCCAATTGCGGATCAAAACATTAGATGAAATTCAGGGGGAGCAGGATATTGCTGCTGCCATTGCATTGGGAAAACGCTATAACGCCCGCTTATTTATCAATGACTACTGGCGGCTGGCGATAAAACACGGCGCTTACGGCGTTCATCTGGGGCAAGAGGATCTGGAAGTGGCGGATTTGGTGGCGATTCAGCAGGCCGGATTACGGCTGGGCGTGTCGACCCACGATGAGCAGGAGTTGGCGCGCGCGCGTGAGTTGCGCCCTTCCTATATCGCCCTCGGCCATATTTTTCCGACGCAAACCAAACAGATGCCTTCATCGCCACAGGGGCTAGCGGCCTTAACCCGCCAAGTGATTAATACACCTGATTACCCCACCGTGGCCATTGGCGGCATCAATCTGGAGCGTGTTCCTCAGGTGGTCGCCAGCGGTGTAGGCAGCGTTGCGGTGGTGAGCGCCATTACGCAAGCTGCCGACTGGCAGCACGCAACCGCGCAGTTACTGCGACTGGTGGAAGGTAAGGAGTCAACTTATGCACGATAACGCGTTGAGTGATCAGGACTTTCTGCGCTATAGCCGCCAGTTGCTATTGGAAGATCTCGGCCCTGAGGGGCAGCAAAAACTCAAACAGGCTAGCGTACTGATTGTCGGTCTGGGCGGCCTTGGCTCACCCGCCGCACTCTATCTCGCCGCCGCGGGCGTCGGTAAATTGTGGCTGGCCGATGATGACGCCTTGGAGATAAGTAACTTACAGCGGCAGGTGCTCTATCGCACGGCGGATATGGGTCAAAACAAGGCCAAATTAGCGCAGCGCCACTTACAAAGTCTGAACCCGCAGATAGAGGCGATCACCCTCGATCAACGGCTGGCGGGCAGCCCCTTGACCGAGGCGGTGGCGGCGGTGGATTTAGTACTCGATTGCTGCGACAACATGGAAACTCGCCATCAAGTGAATGCCGCCTGTGTGCACGCGGGCAAGCCCCTGATCAGCGGCAGTGCCGTCGGGTTCAGCGGCCAATTGCTGATTATCGACCCCCCTTATGCCCACGGCTGCTACGCCTGCCTGTATCCCAGCAAAGAGACGCAGCAGCGTAACTGCCGCACCGCCGGAGTCTTGGGGCCAGTGGTCGGGGTGATTGGCACTTTGCAGGCATTGGAGGCGATCAAAATGCTGGCAGGGTTGCCCTCGGCGCTCAGTGGAAAATTACGTCTTTTCGATGGAAAACAGCAAAGCTGGAGCACGCTACAACTCAGCAAAGCCAGTCACTGTCCGGTCTGCGGAGGCAAAGCGTGAGAATTTCACTCAATGATGAAGGGATCGAGCTGGAAAATGCGCTGACGGTGAAGGCGCTATTAGCGCAACGGGGTTATCTCCAGCCGGGCTGCGCACTGGCGATCAATCAAACCATTATTCCCCGTGATAGTTGGGACAACCACCTATTGCAGGACGGGGATGACATTTTGCTGTTTCAAGCGATTGCTGGAGGCTGATATGTTGAAAATTGCCGATACCACTTTTACCTCAAGACTCTTTACCGGAACCGGAAAATTTTCGACGCCAGCGCTGATGTTGTCGGCGCTACAGGCATCCGGTTCGCAGTTAATCACCATGGCGATGAAGCGGGTTGACCTGAAATCAGGCAACGATGCCATTCTCGCGCCATTGCGCCAGTTAGGTGTGCGCTTGCTGCCCAATACCTCGGGGGCGAAAACCGCCGAAGAAGCGGTGTTTGCGGCACGTCTGGCCCGTGAGGCGCTTGGCACTCATTGGGTAAAATTGGAGATTCACCCCGATGTGAAGTATCTGCTGCCCGACCCGATAGAGACTCTGAAAGCCGCTGAAATATTGGTGAAGGAGGGTTTCGTGGTGCTGCCTTACTGCGGCGCTGACCCAGTATTGTGTAAGCGCTTGGAGGAAGCTGGCTGTGCCGCCGTGATGCCACTGGGTGCGCCTATCGGCTCAAACTTGGGATTACGCACCCGCGATTTTCTGCAAATTATTATCGAACAAGCCCAAGTTCCGGTGGTGGTCGATGCCGGTATTGGCGCACCCAGTCATGCGCTTGAGGCGATAGAGCTGGGTGCTGATGCTGTATTGGTGAATACCGCAATTGCTGTCGCCCGTTCGCCCGTGCAAATGGCCCACGCTTTTCGGCTGGCAGTGGAGTCCGGCGAGTTAGCGCGTCAGGCGGGGCTGGGACATTCACAACGTCAGGCGGCGGCCACCAGCCCACTGACTGGATTTCTCAGCCAACTGGAGGAGAATCATCATGTCTGAAGGGTTTAGCCATCACTGGCAGCAATTGGATTGGGATGATATTTCGCTGCGCATCAATGCCAAAACGGCCCGTGATGTCGAACGGGCCATCAATAGCAGCAAACCCGATCGCGAAGATCTGATGGCGCTGATTTCACCCGCAGCACTGGCCTATCTGGAGCCAATGGCGCAAAAAGCGCAGCAGCTCACTCGCCAACGTTTCGGCAATACCGTGGGTTTTTATGTGCCGCTCTATCTCTCCAACCTCTGTGCCAATGATTGCACTTATTGCGGCTTCTCAATGAGTAATCGCATCAAACGTAAGACATTGAATGAAGAGGAGATCATCCGCGAATGTGAGGCCATCAAAGCACTGGGCTTTGAACACTTGCTACTGGTCACCGGAGAGCATCAAGCTAAGGTGGGCATGGATTATTTTCGTCGCCACCTGCCCGCGATTCGCCAACGTTTTAGTTCGCTGATGATGGAGGTGCAACCGCTGGCAGAAGCGGAGTATGCGGAATTAAAAAACTTGGGATTGGATGGCGTGATGGTTTATCAGGAGACCTATCACCCAGCGACCTATCAGCAGCATCACTTGCGCGGCCATAAGCAGGATTTTCATTGGCGATTGGCGACCCCTGATCGACTAGGGCGGGCCGGGATCGATAAGATCGGATTGGGTGCCTTGATCGGGCTATCCCATAGCTGGCGAACAGACTGCTATATGTTGGCGGAACACCTATTCTACCTGCAACGAACCTATTGGCAGAGCCGCTATTCAATCTCCTTCCCGCGTCTACGGCCCTGTGCAGGCGGCATTGAACCCGCATCACTGATGAGCGAGCCGCAACTGCTGCAACTGATTTGCGCTTTTCGCCTGTTCGCGCCGGATGTGGAGTTGTCATTATCCACCCGCGAATCGCCGTTCTTTCGCGACAACGTGATTCCGGTGGCGATCAATAATGTCAGTGCGGGCTCTAAAACTCAGCCGGGTGGTTATGCTGACGATCACCCTGAGCTGGAGCAATTCGCTCCCCACGATAATCGTTCGCCGCAACAAGTGGCCCACGCCTTAACGCAAGCAGGACTGCAACCGGTTTGGAAAGACTGGGATCGCCATTTAGGGCGATCTCTCTAATCCGTCAGCGCTACGCCCGCAGGTTAAGTGTAGCAAGCGTGTTGAATTAGATTTTTGGAGGGTAAAGCAGTTTCAGTGATGGCGGCACTGAGACTGACTTTAGCTTCAGTTAGAAAAGTCGCTGCCACTTAGAAGTTTGCATTAATAACGGTATCTATAATTTCACCTTCTTGCACGTCAACACAGTCAGAAACTATAATTCCCAAATAACTTTTGGTTCTATGTTTATATTCATTGGAAAACCACTTATTAATACCGTCATATTCTGTAAATCCGTTAGCACCGATAAAAGGAGTCACCAGATATCCGCCTATATTGGTGTAATTAATATAAATTTCATCATCTCTTTTATTTTTAGCCAACGCGATTAAGTCACTAATGGGTTTTCTTTTATTTGTTATTGATAACACAGTATAATCAGAATGCTCGTCCTGCACATGTACTTTATAATGACCATTGTCTATAACAAAAGTCTTATTATCTTCCCACGGCATGACATTAATGCCCACATTCCTACCTGGATAGCGGCATAACAGAATTATCTTGCCTCGCATTTCTTCAATGGATGGTATTTTATTGGTGATAAAAAAATAATCAATATATACAGTTAGATAACTCTTTAACAAAACATCATGAAATTCCTCATCATCCCCCACCTGTTTTATCGAAAGTATAATAAACTCGGTCGGGTTGTTTTTTATAAACACTAAACAACTCGTTAACACATCACTGAGATTCTGATTCAGATATACGTCACTATGATAGAGTGCCAATACATCTTTAATTAGGCGACATGTTATATCTAGGAATCGAATGCCGTTATTCAATTGAACATCTATATCCCATAATTGTGTCTGAATCTGCCCAGTGGGTATCATGAAAGGGAAGATAGCTGCCGAGTTATGTGTACCAGGAATAGATATATTACTCAGTAGCATTGAATCATTTAATTTCCCCATCCAATTTTTTCTATTCATAAATTATCTTCCTTACATGAAGATTTAAATATTATTTAGATAATCTAGTCAATGTCGTGCTTTTAATAAAAATCAGTATTTGACTTCAAAATAACATTTATCATGGCTGCATTATTGGTATCGACAAAATCAGAAACTACTATCCCTAATTGGCATGTTGTGCATGTCTTGTATTCATCAGTGAACCATTCATTAAGGCCATCCCTAAAAATATTACCCACCGCACCTAATAGAGGAGTAACAGTAATGTCACTTACGTTGATAAAGTTAATATACAATTCATTTTTTTTCCCATTCCTGACACGTTTTATTAATTTAGCTACATGCTCTCTTTTTTTATCAAAGTCTAAAAGATTATAGCCAGAATATTTATCTTGAATATGTATGTTGTAATTTCTATTTTTAATCGTAAAGGTATTATTGTCTCGCCATTGTGCCGCATTAATGCCTAAATCACCTCCGTGGTAGCGACGGAAAAGGACAATTTTCCCAATTATCTCCTTAATGGTCGGTATTTTATTTTCTGTGAAAAATAAATTATTGTGATTTTTTATATACCGTTCAGACATTACCTTGTGAAATGGCATGGTACTATCTTTTTCGGTATGCTCTTTTTTAACGGAAAGTATAATAAACTCTGTTGGATTATCTAATAAAAACTTAATGCAACTCGCTAATACATCGCCGAAATTTAAGCCTAAATAAACGCTACCATGGTGTAGAGTGAATACATTCTCAATAAGGCGACACCTTATATCAAGAAACCTTATACCACTATCTAATTGCTCTCTTATATTCCAGCGTTGCGTCTGAACATACCCAAATGAAATAGGATGGTGAGTGTATGCAGCAGAATCGTGAGTTCCAGGAATAGAGAGTTCACTCAGAAACTTTGATTCATCTACTAACCCTACCCAATTATTAGTTGTACGTATCATAAATTCATATCCTTATAAAACAATACTCCTGCGATACAAAAAAACTCCATTAACTTTTGCATAAACCATGGAGGAATTCTATCGAGAATAAATGCAAATAAGTTATGTTTATTATTATAGAAATAATAAAATTTAAAGTAGAAGATATTGAATATTTAAGGAGTATTCAGTCGGGATACTGAGAAGTCAGGAAGATGACGAGTCGCATTGTAGCGAGAGATGGGGTCAAGGACGTGAGAGGTTTGCATAAAAAAAAATCCGAGAATGAAAACATTCTCGGATTTTCACACAGTATAAGGATCGCTCAACTGATCCTTACCTGATAGCTACCGCTCCCGAAGGAGTGGTTTTTAGCTTGGTGACAAACAAAGATCTTAGTCTTTGCTGTTACCAAAACCGGCGTTGAGCAATTCAGCCAGGTTAGCCGTTGCTTCATCCGCGCTAACTTGCGGAACAACAGGGGCTTCACCTTGTGCTTTACGGCGCGCACGATCCTGATGATAAGCGTAACCGGTACCGGCTGGAATCAGACGGCCCACGATAACGTTCTCTTTCAGGCCACGCAGTTCATCACGTTTACCGGCAACTGCCGCTTCAGTAAGAACGCGCGTGGTTTCTTGGAACGAAGCCGCAGAGATGAAGGACTCGGTCGCCAAGGATGCCTTGGTGATACCCAGCAGGTCACGTGTAAACGTAGCCTCGATTTTGCCTTCAGCTGCCAGCTTACGGTTAGCGATTTTAACGCGAGACATTTCTGCCTGCTCGCCTTCCAAGAAGTCGGTGCTACCTGCATCAACGATGGTGCCTTTACGCAGCATCTGACGAACGATAACTTCAATGTGTTTATCGTTAATCTTAACGCCTTGCAGACGGTAAACTTCCTGCACTTCGTTGGTGATGTAACGGGTAACCGCATGAACGCCACGCAGACGCAGAATGTCGTGTGGAGATTCTGGGCCGTCAGAGACCACGTCGCCGCGTTCTACAATTTCACCTTCGAACACGTTGAGCTGACGCCATTTCGGAATCATCTCTTCGTATGCATCGCTACCATCCAACGGTGAGATCACCAGACGACGCTTGCCTTTGGTCTCTTTACCGAACGAGATGATCCCGCTGATTTCAGCCAGGATTGCAGGCTCTTTCGGACGACGTGCTTCGAACAAGTCAGCAACACGTGGCAGACCACCGGTAATATCCTTGGTACCGCTTGATTCTTGCGGAATACGCGCCAAGGTGTCACCCGCGCCGATCTGAATGCCGTCTTCCAACTGTACAATCGCTTTACCCGGCAGGAAGTATTGAGCAGGCATATCTGTACCTGGGATCAATACGTCGTTGCCTTTAGCATCAACGATTTTCAGTGCTGGACGCAGGTCTTTACCGCTACCGGTACGCTCTGCTGAATCCAGAACCACCAGAGAAGACAAGCCCGTCAGTTCGTCGGTCTGGCGAGTAATGGTCTGGCCGTCAACCATGTCCGCGAAGCGAATGAAACCGCTCACTTCGGTCACAACTGGCATGATGTGCGGATCCCAGTTAGCAACGGTTTCGCCGCCAACCACTTCTGCGCCATCGCCTTTGCCCATTACGGCACCGTAAGGCACTTTGTAGCTCTCTTTAGTACGACCGAATTCGTCGATCAGCTTCAGCTCGGTATTACGCGAAGTAATAACCAGCTTGCCCGCTGCATTGGTGACGAACTTGACGTTGCTCAGTTTCAGCGTGCCTTTGTTCTTAACCTGAATGCTCGATTCTGCTGCCGCACGAGATGCCGCACCACCGATGTGGAACGTACGCATCGTAAGCTGAGTACCCGGCTCACCGATGGACTGTGCTGCAATAACACCTACCGCTTCACCTTTGTTGATGATGTGACCACGTGCTAGGTCGCGACCGTAGCAGTTAGCACACACACCGAAATCGGTTTCACAGCTTACAACTGAACGAACTTTAACGCTGTCGACGGAGTTATCTTCTAACAGATCACACCATTTTTCGTCCAACAGGGTGTTACGCGGAACCAGAATATCAGCCGTACCCGGCTTGATAACTTCTTCAGCGGTCACACGACCCAGAACGCGATCGCGCAGTGGCTCTTTAACATCACCACCTTCGATAACCGGCGTCATCACGATACCGTTATGGGTACCGCAGTCATCTTCGGTGACAACCAGATCCTGTGCCACGTCAACCAAACGACGAGTCAGGTAACCGGAGTTCGCCGTTTTCAATGCGGTATCTGCCAAACCTTTACGCGCACCATGCGTTGAGATGAAGTACTGAAGTACGTTCAAACCTTCGCGGAAGTTCGCGGTGATTGGCGTTTCAATGATCGAGCCATCTGGCTTAGCCATCAGGCCACGCATCCCTGCTAGCTGACGAATCTGTGCAGCAGAACCACGCGCACCGGAGTCGGCCATCATAAAGATGCTGTTGAAGGAGACCTGCTGTTCGATTTCGCCTTTGCTGTTAACGACGTCTTCTACAGATAAGTTATCCATCATCGCCTTAGCAACACGTTCGTTGGCTGCGGCCCAGATATCGATCACTTTGTTATAACGTTCGCCTGCGGTTACCAGACCAGATTGGAACTGTTCCTGGATCTCGGCAACTTCAGTTTCAGCTTCTTCGATGATCCCGGCTTTCGCTTCTGGGATAACCATGTCATCGATACCTACAGAAGCGCCTGAACGGGCTGCGTAAGCAAAACCGGTGTACATGATCTGGTCAGCAAAGATAACTGTTGGTTTCAAGCCTAAGATGCGGTAACAGGTGTTCAGCATCTTGGAGATAGCTTTTTTGCCCAACGGCTGATTAACGATAGAGTAAGGCAGGCCTTTCGGGACAATCATCCACAAAATGGCACGGCCGACAGTCGTATCGATAATGCTGGTACGCGTAATGCTTTCGCCTTCGATATTACGAATTTCTTCAGTAATACGGACTTTTACCCGTGCATGCAGAGATGCCAAGCCAGCGCGGTAAATACGCTCGGCTTCTTTCGGGCCAGTCAGAACCATGCCTTCGCCTTTGGCGTTAACACAGTCACGAGTCATGTAGTACAGACCCAATACAACGTCCTGAGAAGGAACGATGATTGGCTCGCCGTTCGCAGGTGACAGGATGTTGTTGGTAGACATCATCAACGCACGCGCTTCTAACTGAGCTTCCAGTGTCAGCGGTACGTGAACAGCCATTTGGTCACCATCGAAGTCGGCGTTGTATGCCGCACAAACCAGTGGGTGCAACTGGATTGCCTTACCTTCGATCAGAACCGGTTCAAACGCTTGGATACCCAAACGGTGAAGTGTTGGTGCACGGTTCAGCAGCACTGGGTGTTCGCGGATAACTTCATCCAAGATATCCCAAACAACCGCTTCTTCACGCTCAACCATCTTCTTGGCTGCTTTGATGGTGGTCGCAAGACCACGCAGTTCCAGCTTGCCGTAGATGAACGGTTTGAACAGCTCAAGTGCCATTTTCTTCGGCAGACCGCACTGATGCAGACGCAGGTATGGACCCACGGTGATAACCGAACGGCCTGAGTAGTCAACACGTTTACCCAGCAAGTTCTGACGGAAACGACCTTGCTTACCTTTGATCATGTCAGCCAGTGACTTCAACGGACGCTTGTTAGAGCCGGTAATTGCACGACCGCGACGGCCGTTATCCAGCAATGCATCTACTGCTTCTTGCAGCATACGCTTTTCGTTACGTACGATGATGTCAGGAGCAGCCAAGTCCAGCAGGCGCTTCAGACGGTTGTTACGGTTGATCACGCGACGATACAAATCGTTCAGATCAGAAGTCGCAAAGCGACCGCCATCCAATGGAACCAATGGACGCAGATCTGGCGGCAATACAGGCAGCACGGTCAGGATCATCCACTCTGGCTTGTTGCCAGACTGTACGAACGCTTCCAGCAGCTTGATACGCTTGGTCAGCTTCTTACGCTTGGTTTCAGAATTTGTTTCGTTCAATTCTTCACGCAGGATCTCGCACTCAGCTTCCAGATCCATGTTTTTCAACAGGGCTTGGATCGCCTCAGCGCCCATTTTCGCGTCGAACTCATCACCAAACTCTTCCAACGCGTCCAGATACTGCTCTTCAGTCAGGATCTGACGACGTTCTAAGTTGGTCATGCCGCCTTCGATAACCACATAGGATTCGAAGTACAGTACACGTTCGATGTCACGTAATGGCATGTCCAGCAACAAACCGATGCGCGAAGGCAAAGATTTCAGGAACCAGATGTGCGCAGTCGGAGAAGCCAGCTCGATGTGACCCATACGCTCACGGCGTACTTTAGTTTGAGTCACTTCAACGCCGCATTTCTCACAAATAACACCACGGTGTTTCAAACGCTTGTACTTACCGCACAGGCATTCGTAATCTTTTACTGGGCCAAAGATACGGGCGCAGAAAAGGCCGTCACGTTCTGGTTTGAACGTACGGTAGTTAATGGTTTCCGGCTTTTTCACTTCGCCGAACGACCATGAACGGATCATGTCTGGCGATGCCAGAGCAATTTTGATCGCATCAAACTCTTCGGTCTTAGTTTGCGCTTTCAGAAACTTTAATAAGTCTTTCACGGATTGGCTCCTGTCGGAGTTAGACCTGATAGGCGCCCAAACTTAAGAATATAAAAACCTAAGTTTGAGCGCCCCTGTGACCAGTGCGAACCACCAGCAAGCTCCCGGCTATGAGAGCTTGCCGTCTGGGGAAGAGTTACTCTTCTTCCAGCTCGATATTGATGCCCAGCGAGCGGATTTCTTTCAACAATACGTTGAAGGACTCCGGCATACCTGGTTCCATACGGTGATCGCCATCCACGATGTTTTTGTACATCTTGGTACGGCCGTTTACATCGTCGGACTTGACGGTAAGCATTTCCTGCAATGTGTACGCGGCGCCATAAGCCTCCAACGCCCACACTTCCATCTCACCGAAGCGCTGACCACCGAACTGAGCCTTACCACCCAGCGGCTGCTGAGTAACCAGACTGTAAGAACCGGTAGAACGCGCATGCATTTTGTCATCAACCAAGTGGTTCAGTTTCAGCATATACATGTAGCCGACAGTAACCTGGCGCTCGAACTGCTCACCGGTACGGCCGTCAAACAGAGTAATCTGACCAGAAGTTGGCAGGCCACCCAGCTGTAACAGTTCCTTGATCTCTTTCTCTGTCGCACCATCGAAGACTGGCGTTGCGATTGGCATACCTTTTTTCAGGTTCTCAGCCAGACGCAGTACTTCGTCATCGGTAAAGGTGCTCAGATCCACTTTCTGACAAACGTTGTCGCCCAGATCGTAGGCTTTCTGGATGAACTCACGCAGTTTGGCAACTTCTTCCTGCTTCTTCAGCATGGCGTTGATTTTCTCGCCGATGCCTTTCGCTGCCATCCCTAAGTGGGTTTCCAAAATCTGACCGATGTTCATACGCGATGGTACGCCCAGCGGGTTCAGAACGATGTCTACCGGCGTACCGTTTTCATCGTAAGGCATATCTTCGATCGGGTTAATCTTGGAGATAACACCTTTGTTACCGTGACGACCCGCCATCTTGTCACCCGGTTGAATCTGACGTTTAACGGCCAGATACACCTTGACGATCTTCAGCACGCCCGGTGCCAAATCATCACCTTGGGTGATCTTACGACGCTTGGCATCCATCTTCTTCTCGAATTCGGATTTCATTTCGTCGTACTGCTCTGCCAACTGTTCCAGCTGGTTTTGCTTGTCTTCGTCGGTCAGGCCCAGTTCCAGCCAGCGATCACGTGGTAACTTGCTCAGCTTGTCAGCTTCGATGCCACCAGAAACCAGTACTGCGTGGATACGTGCAAACAGGCCCGCTTCCAGAATCTGCAACTCTTCAGTCAGGTCTTTCTTAGCCTGCTTCAGTTGCATCTCTTCGATTTCCAACGCACGTTTGTCTTTTTCTACGCCATCGCGAGTAAAGACCTGCACGTCGATAACCGTACCGGAAACACCGTTTGGTACACGCAGAGAAGAGTCTTTAACGTCAGACGCTTTCTCACCGAAGATCGCACGTAACAGCTTCTCTTCTGGCGTCAGTTGAGTTTCACCTTTAGGTGTCACCTTACCGACCAGAATGTCGCCGCCAGTCACTTCAGCACCGATATAGACGATACCGGACTCATCCAGTTTGGAGAGCGCAGCTTCACCCACGTTAGGGATGTCGGCAGTGATCTCTTCAGGCCCTAACTTGGTGTCGCGAGACACACATGCCAATTCCTGAATGTGGATGGTCGTGAAGCGATCTTCTTGCACCACGCGCTCGGAGACCAAGATGGAGTCTTCGAAGTTGTAACCGTTCCAAGGCATGAAGGCTACGCGCATGTTCTGACCCAATGCCAGTTCGCCCAAGTCTGTTGATGGGCCATCTGCCAGCACGTCGCCGCGCTCGATTGGCTCACCCAGATTCACACACGGCATCTGGTTGATACAGGTGTTCTGGTTAGAACGGGTGTATTTGGTCAGGTTATAAATATCAATGCCTGCTTCGCCCGGATACATTTCGTCTTCGTTAACTTTAATAACGATACGGGATGCATCTACGTACTGAACAGTACCGCCACGTTTGGCTACAGAGGTTACCCCTGAGTCAACCGCTACCGCACGTTCCATACCCGTACCTACCAGCGGCTTATCAGCACGCAGAGTAGGAACGGCCTGACGTTGCATGTTCGCACCCATCAAGGCACGGTTGGCGTCATCGTGTTCCAAGAATGGAATCAGAGAAGCACCAACGGACACCACCTGTTGAGTGGAAACGTCCATGTAGTCAACTTGATCGCGGCTGAACAGGCTTGATTCGCCTTTGCTACGACAAGTGACTAAGTCTTCAATGAAGCGGCCGTCTTCGTCCAAGTTGGAGTTCGCCTGAGCGATAACGAAGTTGCCCTCTTCAATAGCAGACAGGTAGTTGATTTCATCAGTCACCACACCGTCACGCACGCGACGATACGGAGTTTCCAGGAAACCATACTCATTGGTCTGTGCGTACACGGACAAGGAGTTGATCAGACCGATGTTTGGACCTTCTGGCGTTTCGATTGGACATACACGACCGTAGTGAGTCGGATGAACGTCTCGAACTTCAAAGCCAGCACGTTCACGGGTCAAACCGCCCGGGCCCAATGCAGAAATACGACGCTTATGCGTGATTTCAGACAGCGGGTTGTTCTGGTCCATAAATTGTGACAACTGGCTGGAACCAAAGAACTCTTTCACCGCAGCCGAAATTGGCTTGGCGTTGATCATGTCCTGAGGCATCAGAGTGTCGAGGTCGCCCAGAGACAAACGCTCTTTAACTGCACGCTCAACACGAACCAGACCAACACGGAACTGGTTTTCAGCCATTTCACCAACGGAACGAATACGACGGTTGCCTAAGTGGTCGATATCATCCACTTCGCCTTTACCGTTACGGATATCGATGAGCTTTTTCATCACTTCTGTGATGTCTTCTTTGCTCAGGATACCGGAACCTTCGATCTCGTCACGCAGCAGTGAACGGTTGAACTTCATCCGGCCAACCGCAGACAAATCGTAGCGGTCTTCAGAGAAGAACAAGTTCTCAAACAGATTTTCAGCTGCTTCACGTGTTGGTGGCTCACCAGGACGCATCATGCGGTAGATCTCAACCAGAGCGCTCAGACGATCGCTGGTTGGGTCAACACGCAGGGTCTCGGAGATATAAGCACCGTGATCCAGGTCGTTGGTGAACAGTGTTTCGATATGCTTGTGGCCAGACTGGCTCAGCTTAGCCAGTAGATCCAGTGACAGCTCCATGTTGGCTGCACAGATCAGTTCGCCCGTGTTCTCATCGATATAGTCTTTTGCGACCACTTTGCCGGCAATGTATTCAACCGGAACTTCGATGCGATCAATGCCGTCTTTTTCAAGCTGGCGAATATGGCGAGCAGTAATACGACGCGCTTTCTCGACGTAAACTTTGCCATTCGCTTCAATATCAAAGGATGCCGTTTCACCGCGCAGACGCTCTGGAACCAATTCCATCTGCAGCTTGTTGTCACGAATCTCAAAGACCACTTTGTCAAAGAACAGATCCAAGATCTGTGTAGTGGTGAAATTCAATGCACGCAGAATGATGGTTGCAGGCAATTTACGACGACGGTCAATACGGACAAACAGGTTGTCTTTCGGGTCAAACTCGAAATCTAACCATGAACCGCGATAAGGGATGATACGTGCGTTATATAGCACTTTACCCGATGAATGGGTTTTACCCTTATCACTGTCAAAGAAGACGCCTGGGCTACGATGCAGCTGAGATACGATAACCCTCTCAGTACCGTTAATGACAAAGGTACCGTTCTCGGTCATGAGTGGAATTTCACCCATGTAGACTTCTTGTTCTTTGATGTCTTTAACCGTACCTTCCGGAGCTTCACGCTCATAGATAACCAGACGCAGCTTAACGCGCAGCGGTGCGGAATAAGTCACACCACGGATCTGGCACTCTTTGACGTCAAATACTGGCTCACCAAGACGGTAGCTAACGTATTGCAGCTCCGAATTGCCGCTGTAGCTCTGGATTGGAAAAACAGAACGGAATGCTGCTTCTAGGCCGTGCTGCCCTTCGGGATCTTGCTCGATAAATTTCTGGAACGAGTCAAGTTGGATAGAAAGGAGATAAGGTATGTCCAAGACTTGTGGACGTTTACCAAAATCCTTACGAATACGTTTTTTCTCGGTATAGGAGTAAACCATAGGGTTCCTCAGCTCGCTGATCAGTGACCCACTCTGTCCGCCCTAACACTAGGACAGGTCATGCAACACTATTATTTTGATTGAGAAGTCGAAACACCTCTCGGAATACTCTTTCCTATCACTCTTAAACCATTTCATCGCGTTACTTTGACTACCGAGCTACCCGAGTGGGTCGTAGCTGAGAACGCAGTATATTAAGTCGTCAATAGAAAGGAATATTAGGGGTGAGTCAGTCGCTAAACAGTGTGAAATGCAACTGACGCCCTACAGCGCAAAAAGGCTGATGACTAAAAAGTCACCAGCCATCAGCCTATAAGTTAGGCTGCGAACTCAAAGCTTAACTTACTTGATCTCAACAGAAGCACCAGCTTCTTCCAGAGATTTTTTCAGAGACTCAGCTTCGTCTTTGTTCACGCCTTCTTTCAGAACTGCTGGTGCAGATTCAACCAGATCTTTAGCTTCTTTCAAGCCCAGACCAGTTGCGCCGCGAACAGCTTTGATTACTGCAACTTTGTTGTCGCCGAATGAAGCCAGAACAACGTTGAATTCAGTTTGTTCTTCAACAGCTTCAGCAGCAGCAGCAGGACCTGCAGCAACAGCAGCAGCAGAAACGCCGAATTTCTCTTCCATAGCAGAGATCAGTTCAACGATTTCCATTACAGACAGAGCTGCAACGCCTTCCAGAATTTGGTCTTTAGTGATAGTTGACATAACAAGTGTTCCTAAAATACAGAAATAGTTAATACGTTAAAAAGCAATGACTAAAAAAGTGAGGGCGATTAAGCCGCTTCAGCTTCTTTCTGGTCACGCAGCGCAGCCAAAGTACGAACCAATTTGCCAGCAGCGGCTTCTTTCATGGTTCCCATCAGACGTGCGATTGCTTCTTCGTAGGTCGGCAGAGTTGCCAGGCGGTCGATCTGAGCCGCAGGGATTAACTCGCCTTCAAAGGCTGCTGCTTTAACCTCAAATTTTGCATTATCTTTAGCAAATGCTTTGAACAGACGAGCAGCTGCGCCCGGGTGCTCAGTAGAGAATGCAATCAAGGTTGGACCAACAAACGTGTCTTTCAGGCATTCGAATGGAGTGCCTTCAACGATGCGACGCAGCAAGGTGTTACGAACAACTTGCATATGAACGCCAGCTTCACGACCTGCTTTACGCAGTTCAGTCATTTTATCAACGGTAACGCCACGAGAATCCGCAACAACCGCAGACAGCGCACCTTTGGCTACTTCTTTAACTTCAGCAACAATCGCTTGTTTGCCTTGAAGATTTAGTGCCATTAGTTCTTGCTCCTGGATTAACCGGGGAGTAATTCCCCGGAACTCACGTCACCCAACACACTACAAAATGCAGTGAACGGGCGTTGAAACACGGTGAGCAGAATCCAGCAAAGACTATTCTTTTCAATTCTTTATAAAAAAGAGAAAAAATTTCTTTAGGTTCTGTCACCGTCTACGCAGGAGATTAAGTTCTTTGCAGAACACCTGCGGTCTTGGACGGAGGCTTGGATAAGGCCAAGCTCCAACCGAAAAATTCTGTTTTCTGTTGAGAGAAAAAACACCTTCAACAGAAGCATGGGCGTAAGATTCTAGACAAACCTTACGCCCACGTAAAGCGATAAAAGCAAATAGTGATTAGTTCACTACTGCAGTCAGGCCGCTTTGATCAATAGCAACGCCGGCGCCCATGGTGGTGGACAGGCTGATTTTCTTGATATAAACGCCTTTCGCTGTAGCTGGTTTAGCACGCTTCAGCGCAACAATCAGTGATTCTAAGTTTTCTCTCAACTTCTCTGAGTCGAAATCAACTTTACCAATTGTTGTGTGGATAATACCGTTTTTGTCGTTGCGATAACGAACCTGACCTGCTTTAGCATTCTTAACTGCTTCAGCAACGTTAGGAGTCACAGTACCCACTTTAGGGTTAGGCATCAGGCCACGTGGACCCAAGATTTGGCCCAATTGACCCACAACGCGCATTGCATCCGGAGAAGCAATAACAACGTCGAAGTTCATTTCGCCTTTCTTGATTTGGTCAGCCAGATCTTCCATACCTACCAATTCAGCGCCTGCTTCTTTCGCAGCTTCAGCGTTTGCACCCTGAGCGAAAACAGCAACGCGTACTGAACGGCCAGTACCATGTGGCAACACAGTTGCACCACGAACGTTCTGGTCAGATTTACGTGCGTCGATACCGAGGTTAACGGCAACGTCCACGCTTTCTACGAATTTAGCAGTAGCCAGCTCTTTCAGCAGGGCAACAGCTTCGTTGATATCATATTGCTTAGTAACATCAACTTTGTCACGGATCACGCGCATGCGCTTGGTCAGCTTAGCCATTTATTAACCCTCCACTACCAGGCCCATGGAACGAGCAGTACCTTCAATTGAACGCATCATGTCGTCAATTGAAGCACCAGTCATATCCGCAGCTTTGGTTTCTGCGATTTCACGAACCTGAGCACTGGTCACGGTCCCTACTTTGTCTTTGTTCGGCTTACCGGAACCAGACTTAATACCAGCCGCTTTTTTCAGCAGAACTGCTGCTGGCGGGGTTTTAGTAACGAAAGTGAAAGAGCGATCAGAATAAACAGTAATAACAACAGGGATCGGCAGGCCTTTTTCAATGCTTTCAGTCTTAGCATTGAACGCTTTACAGAATTCCATGATGTTAACACCCTGCTGACCCAAAGCTGGACCAACTGGTGGACTTGGGTTCGCCATACCAGCTGCAACTTGCAGCTTGACATAGGCTTGTACTTTCTTAGCCATTTACGATTTCCTCGATTTGGGTAATATCGCCTCGTTTGAGGCTCCCCGTGTTTTGTCTCGCTTAGGGTTGCCACGGATGACAAAAGCAAAACATCTAAAAACAAAAGGCGCGAAATTATATTGTAATTTCGCGCCTAAGACAAGACTCAAATTCCAACCATTGTCGAAAAATGAATCAGCCTTTTTCTACCTGGCTGAAGTCCAACTCGACCGGTGTTGCACGGCCAAAGATGGAAACAGACACTTTCAAGCGGCTCTTTTCGTAATCCACTTCTTCAACGGTACCGTTAAAGTCTGCAAATGGACCATCGCTAACACGTACCAGCTCACCGGGTTCAAACAGTGTTTTAGGACGTGGCTTGTCACCCACTTGTTGAAGGCGATTCATAATCGCATCAACTTCCTTATCACTGATAGGTGCCGGGCGATCGGATGTACCACCGATAAAGCCCATGACACGTGGCACGCTACGCACTAAGTGCCAGCTAGCATCGTTCATCACCATCTGGACCAGTACATAACCTGGGAAGAATTTGCGTTCACTTTTACGGCGTTGACCACCGCGAATCTCGACGACTTCTTCCGTTGGAACCATGACTTCGCCAAACAGCTCTTCCATGTCATGTAACTTGATGTGCTCGCGCAGCGATTGAGCTACACGGCCTTCAAAACCGGAAAACGCCTGAACGACGTACCAACGCTTTTTTGGTGCTTCAGACATCTTAGAACCTCAGGCCAGTAATAAATGATACCAAGCGGACTAGGATACCATCTAGCCCCCATAGAATCAGTGACATTACAGCAGTTACCGCAGCAACGATTAACGTTGTGTGCAGCGTTTCCTGACGGGTAGGCCAAATCACTTTACGCACTTCCGTGCGAGCTTCACGAGCAAACGCTACAGTGGCTTTACCTTTTGCCGTCATCAGCGCAACAGCACCGGCAACAGCGATAATTACTACAACTGCCAACGCGCGCAGCGGCAAGCTGAAATCACGGTAATAATAATTGCCAACGATAGCTGCAACTAATAATACAGCAACGATTAGCCATTTAGCCGTTTCCAGGCCGCGTCCGCTCCCTGGAGCCTCGGTATTCGCACTCATAAACCAACCTGTCACTATGATTCAGAACAAACAACTTTGCTTCGCATCGCAAAGCAAACCAAGCCGAAGGATGCTCTAGAGACTCTCTAATCGGCACCATTCAGCACTATTCGCCGTACTTCCAGAGCCCATCTCACCGGTAATTATGATAAAAAAACTACTGATGAGATAGGTTCTAGTATGACAACGTAGAAAAAGGGCATCAAATGATGCCCTTTTATCGCATGTCGCGTCAAATCTTATTCAATGACTTTTGCAACAACGCCCGCACCAACTGTGCGACCGCCTTCACGAATAGCGAAACGCAGGCCATCATCCATTGCGATAGGGGCTATCAGGTTAACAACCATTTGAATGTTATCACCTGGCATCACCATCTCAACACCGTCTGGTAGCTCTATAGTACCGGTTACGTCAGTTGTACGGAAGTAGAACTGAGGACGGTACCCTTTGAAGAATGGCGTATGACGGCCACCTTCATCTTTACTCAGAATATAAACTTCTGATTCAAATTTGGTGTGCGGTTTGATCGAACCCGGTTTGGCCAATACCTGACCACGCTGTACATCATCGCGCTTAGTACCACGCAGTAGCACACCGACGTTCTCACCAGCACGACCTTCGTCCAGCAGTTTGCGGAACATTTCAACGCCAGTACAAGTGGTTCTAATGGTATCGATGATACCCACAATCTCGACTTCTTCACCGACTTTGACAATACCGCGCTCTACACGCCCCGTGACGACAGTACCACGGCCGGAGATAGAGAATACGTCTTCGATCGGTAGCAGGAACGGCTTATCGATAGCACGTTGGGGTTCTGGGATATAAGAGTCCAGATAGCCAGCCAGTTCGATAATTTTTGCTTCCCACTCAGGTTCGCCTTCCAATGCTTTCAGTGCTGAACCACGGACAATCGGTGTATCGTCGCCAGGGAAATCATAGGTAGACAGAAGATCACGCACTTCCATTTCTACAAGTTCCAGTAACTCTTCATCGTCAACCATGTCGCATTTGTTCATGAATACGATGATGTAAGGCACACCAACTTGGCGACCCAGCAGGATATGCTCACGCGTCTGTGGCATCGGGCCATCGGTTGCAGCAACAACCAAAATAGCGCCGTCCATCTGCGCAGCACCGGTGATCATGTTTTTAACGTAGTCAGCATGGCCTGGGCAGTCGACATGCGCATAGTGGCGCGCCGGCGTGTCATATTCAACATGCGAAGTGTTGATGGTGATACCACGGGCCTTCTCTTCCGGAGCGTTGTCGATCTGGTCGAATGCACGAGCACTACCGCCGTAGGTTTTAGCCAATACGGTAGTAATTGCAGCAGTTAGGGTAGTTTTACCATGGTCAACGTGGCCAATAGTACCCACATTAACGTGCGGTTTTGTACGTTCAAACTTTTCTTTAGACATCGATTGTCCCTCTAAGACACGGAATCGGTGGTTTCACCACATCAACCAAGCGCATGCTTGATGAATCCATAACACAGAAAGAAAAATCAGGGGGACGAGAGAATGAGAAATGGTGCTGATAGGCAGATTCGAACTGCCGACCTCACCCTTACCAAGGGTGCGCTCTACCAACTGAGCCATATCAGCGCATCTTGGAGCGGGCAGTGGGAATCGAACCCACATCATCAGCTTGGAAGGCTGAGGTAATAGCCATTATACGATGCCCGCGTCTTAGAACTCGGCTACCTGACTTAATCTGTAGAAACTTGAAAGGAAGGGCTCGGCCGCTTCACTCTTCATCGAGAGCGTTGCTCTCGCCTTGAGTGTGCATTGGGGTTCGATCTTCTGAATCACCCTGAGACTCAAGGTTAAATAGGGTGGTGGGGGAAGGATTATTCGTCACTTCGTTCCTCACCCTTCGGGCCGACGCTTTGCGTCGTTGTCTCGCTACGCTCGGCTCGAACCTTATCGAAGGTTTTCACCTTCCCCTTAAGTGCTCATTTGAATTCCTGATGTGGAATCAGCTTGAGACTCAAGGTTAAATATGGTGGTGGGGGAAGGATTCGAACCTTCGAAGTCGATGACGGCAGATTTACAGTCTGCTCCCTTTGGCCGCTCGGGAACCCCACCTAATTGTTAGTACTTGAATGGTGCCGGCACCAAGAGTCGAACTCGGGACCTACTGATTACAAGTCAGTTGCTCTACCAACTGAGCTATGCCGGCATCAAGTGCTGCGCATTCTAGGTAGAGCTGGCCTATGATGCAACAAAAAAATTGCATAAGTCACCCTTTTGCTCACAAAATGGCCATTTTTTTAAATCACAGCCGCATTATTGATCTAAATTAGCTTAATTAGCATCCAGTTCATTAACGATAGTAATCAACCCCCTCCGCAGGTGATATCACCCCAAAATAGGGCAATTCGCCCCAATACAGTGCTTACCTACCTAAAATTTTTGCGCCACCGAGGGTAATTGTACTGTCACTAACTTGGCTTGTTTATTGCTTAAACATCTTATTGCTTAAACATAAGTCGATGTACAGCTTAGGGGTTTCCGAGGAGTTTTATCATGAAGATAGTGTTACTTAACGCGGCGACATTGCCGGTCTACCAAAGCGAGCTGGCAAAATTACTGATGGATGCTGTCTCTCATGGAGCTTCTATTGGCTATAACACGCGTTCCCTTTCACAGGCAGAAGCTGAGAACTATTTTAGTGGCCTGCGGCCCGCTATCGCGAAAGGATCGCTCCTATTGTGGATAGCGCGCGATGAAACGGGAATCACAGGAACTATCCAATTAGATCTTTGCCAAAAGTCGAATGGCTTAAATCGGGCTGAAGTACAGAAATTATTAGTGCACAGTGGTAGCCGCCGTACGGGTGTTGGGCATAAATTGATTATAGAAATGGAGAAAGTTGCCGTTCAATTACGCCGGGGATTGCTCTATCTCGATACTCAAGCGGGTTCTCCGGCCGAATCATTTTACCGTGCACAAGGCTATTTCTGCATGGGGGAGATTCCTGATTATGCCTGTACGCCAGATGGCGATTATCATCCGACAGCGATTTACTTTAAGCGTTTATTCACGATAAATCAGTCGCATACCCTGATAGCCATGTAGTCGCGATCTTTACTATCAGTAAAAAATTTAGGGCTTACAATGTGCCTTCCAGATTGACTGGAATCACAACACACTTCAAAGAAATCACTCGCTAAGCACAAAAATGTCTACGCCAAAGAGCAAGCTGCCTATAATATGCAGCTTGTTTCTTATCTGGAGTTGGCGTCCAGCGCCTTGTCCACCTGCGTTAACAGGCAGAATTTGGCTTATGACAAAAAGAGATCAATCTTTAGCGACGCCTTATCTACAGTTCGATCGTACTCAGTGGGCAGCTCTACGCGACTCAGTACCATTGACACTAACAGAAGAAGAGATCGTTAAACTCAAAGGGATTAACGAAGATCTTTCATTAGATGAAGTGGCACAGATTTATCTACCACTCTCGCGCCTGCTTAATTTTTATATCAGTTCTAACTTGCGCCGCCAGGCTGTTCTGGAACAATTCCTTGGAACCGATGGCCAACGCATTCCTTATGTGATTGGTATTGCGGGCAGTGTCGCTGTCGGTAAAAGTACAACAGCTCGCTTATTGCAAGCGCTGCTGAGCCGCTGGCCGGAGCATCGCAGTGTAGAGTTAATTACTACTGATGGTTTTCTTTATCCAAATAAGGTGCTTAATGAGCGCGGTTTGATGAAGAAAAAAGGATTCCCGCAATCCTATGATATGCATAATTTGGTAAAATTCGTCTCTGAGGTAAAATCAGGTGCTGACTATGTTACCGCCCCTGTCTATTCTCATTTAATATATGATATCGTGCCTGATGGTAATAAGATCATTAAGCAACCAGATATTCTGATATTAGAGGGATTGAATGTACTTCAGAGTGGCATGGATTACCCTCATGACCCCCATCATGTATTTGTTTCTGATTTCGTAGATTTCTCTATATATGTGGATGCACCTGAGGATTTACTTCAGAGCTGGTATATTAATCGCTTCCTTAAGTTTCGACAGGGTGCATTTTCTAATCCTGACTCGTATTTTCATAGCTATGCGAAACTGCCTGAAACCGAGGCCGTTAAGATCGCAACTCAGTTATGGAAAGAGATTAATGGATTGAATTTAAAACAGAATATATTACCAACGCGTGAGCGGGCAAGTCTGATAATGACTAAGAGTGCTGATCATGCCGTTGAGAGTGTACGCTTAAGAAAATAATGAATTGCGGGCAATCATCGCTGCCCGCATAATTTATCTATTAAACACCGCGAAGAGATATCTCGCCACCAATATAAGGTTTTATAACACCATCCTGCTCCAGTAATAATGCACCTTGCTGATCAATGCCTCGAGCTACCCCATATATTTCTTGATTTCCAATAATCAGTCTTACAGGCCGATCAAGATAGTTATCCATTTCTCGCCAGCGAGAAATAAAGGCTGATAAACCTTCATTTTCAAATTTGACCACGGCCAGACGTAATTCGGATAACAGCTCAGCCGTCAGCTTATTACGATCGATAATAACGCCCGCTTCCTGTAAATTAATCCAGTCTTGATTAATGACATTGGTTGTCGATTCTCGCATAGTCAAGTTGATACCGGCACCAATGACCAACTGAGCAGCATCACCGGTTTTACCCGTAAGCTCGACTAATATACCTGCTAATTTTTTATCATTTAAATACAAGTCATTCGGCCACTTGACCCGAACCTTTTCAGCGCCTAACTTGTGCAGCACCTCAGCCATAACTATCCCAACAACAAGACTTAGCCCCATTGCTGCCGCTGGACCTTGCTCCAAACGCCAGAACATTGAGAGGTAAAGGTTGGCGCCAAAAGGCGATACCCACTGACGCCCACGCCTCCCGCGTCCTGCCTGTTGATATTCAGCCACACAGGCATCGCCAGATTTAAGTTCGCCTATGCGGTCTAATAAGTATTGGTTAGTCGAGTCAACAACGGGTAATACAGCCACCTGCCCAGCAGGCAAATAACTTAATATCTTTTGTTCATCAAGCAACTGGATCGGTGCGGGTAGACTATAGCCCTTGCCGGGAACAGTGAAGACATCTAATCCCCACTCTCTGACAGTTTGTATATGTTTGTTAATCGCAGCACGGCTCATGCCAAACATTTCACCCAACTGCTCGCCAGAGTGAAAAGCACCATCTGCTAATATACCGATTAACCGTAAAGGGATTTTAAAATCTTTCACGACAAACGCTCCACAGCATTAACCTCACCATTACTGGCGATAAAGCGTACCTCTGGTTCTAGCCAGATTGAAAATTTCTTTGCGACTTGCTGACGGATATAACTGGCAAGGCCAAGTACATCCTGACCCGTTGCCTCTGCAAGGTTAATCAGAACCAGAGCTTGCTGTTGATGTACCGCTGCCCCACCAATCTGGAACCCTTTAAGTGCACATTGATCAATAAGCCAACCAGCTGCCAGTTTTACTGAACCATCAGGTTGTAGATAATGAGGGGCATTAGGGTAACGTCTTACAATATCTTCGGCGACAGCAGCATCCACTACTGGATTTTTAAAAAAACTACCTGCATTGCCGGTAACGGTTGGATCTGGCAGCTTACTACGGCGCATTGCGCAGACAGAGTTGAAGATATCTTGCGCTGTAACATTTGATGGGTCCATGCGCGTTAAATCACCATAGCCCAATGTCGGCGTCCATGATTTCATTAATTTGATACCCACAGCGACGATGGCAAATCCATCTCCATACTGATGCTTAAATATGCTATCACGGTAACCAAATTGGCAATCTTCAGCTGAAAGACGCAGAACGGTGCCCTTATCCATATCAAGTAGGTCAACGTATTCGCAAACTTTTTGCAGTTCAACGCCATAAGCACCGATATTTTGAATAGGTGCGGAACCGACGCAACCCGGAATTAGCGCTAAGTTCTCTAAGCCGGGCATGTTGTTTTGCAATGAATAACAGACTAATTGGTGCCAATTCTCTCCAGCCCCGACATGCAGATGCCACGCAGCATCGTCTTCAGTAGAAGTGATACCTTTAATACGATTAAGTAATACTGTCCCTGAATAATTTTCGATAAATAGAACATTACTACCTTCACCTAGTAAAAGTACGGGTTTGTGCTTAGATATAGATTCACGCCATGCGTTAATCAATTCTTCAATCGAGTTGGCACTGATTACGTGACTCGCGTAGGCTGATAGCGCGAAAGTATTGAGATGTTTTAGCGGGGAACCTTGATTCAACATTACATTAGATACTCATTCTAACTAGCTCTGACGCTAGTCTAACCGATCATAATACGCATATTGTATTTTGTTTTAAGTGAGAGCATAAAAAACTGCACCCTGACTTGTTGGGCTTCCAACTGTCAGAGTGCAGTTCAGTCGCGGAGACTTTTTTTGGTTTTGACACATAGCAAAAACCCCACGCTTTTGGCATGGGGTCTCGGCTTGATTTGATGCCTGGCAGTGTCACAGTATTCGTCTCATCTTGAGGATGAGTCTCACCCCTTCGGGGCCAGCGCAAGGCGCTGTTCAAACTGCATGCGCAGTAGTATTCGTCTCATCTTGAGGATGAGTCTCACCCCTTCGGGGCCAGCGCAAGGCGCTGTTCAAACTGCATGCGCAGTTTGTCGCATGTCATGCTCGAATAGCGCACGCCAGAACCATAAACAAAAAAGGCCACCCATCAGGGTAGCCTTTTTTGTTTATTTGATGCCTGGCAGTGTCCTACTCTCGCATGGGGAGACCCCACACTACCATCGGCGCTACGGCGTTTCACTTCTGAGTTCGGCATGGGATCAGGTGGGACCACCGCGCTAAGGCCGCCAGGCAAATTCTGTTTCAATCAACTCGCTCACGATAAACTCTCGTCAGCCAGCCAATCCAATCTCGGAACATTCGCTGAAAATCTACTCTCAAATCACCAAAACACCTTTGGTGTTGTAAGGTTAAGCCTCACGGATCATTAGTACTGGTTAGCTCAATGCATCGCTGCACTTACACACCCAGCCTATCAACGTCATAGTCTTTAACGTTCCTTCAGGGGGCTTAAAGCCCCAGGGAAGACTCATCTCGAGGCAAGTTTCCCGCTTAGATGCTTTCAGCGGTTATCTCTTCCGAATTTAGCTACCGGGCAATGCCATTGGCATGACAACCCGAACACCAGTGATTCGTCCACTCCGGTCCTCTCGTACTAGGAGCAGCCCCTCTCAATCTTCCAACGCCCACGGCAGATAGGGACCGAACTGTCTCACGACGTTCTAAACCCAGCTCGCGTACCACTTTAAATGGCGAACAGCCATACCCTTGGGACCTACTTCAGCCCCAGGATGTGATGAGCCGACATCGAGGTGCCAAACACCGCCGTCGATATGAACTCTTGGGCGGTATCAGCCTGTTATCCCCGGAGTACCTTTTATCCGTTGAGCGATGGCCCTTCCATTCAGAACCACCGGATCACTAAGACCTACTTTCGTACCTGCTCGAGCCGTCACTCTCGCAGTCAAGCTAGCTTATGCCTTTGCACTAACCTCACGATGTCCGACCGTGATTAGCTAACCTTCGTGCTCCTCCGTTACTCTTTGGGAGGAGACCGCCCCAGTCAAACTACCCACCAGACACTGTCCTCACCCCGGATTACGGGGCCGAGTTAGAACATCAAACATTAAAGGGTGGTATTTCAAGGTTGGCTCCATGCAGACTGGCGTCCACACTTCAATGCCTCCCACCTATCCTACACATCAAGGCTCAATGTTCAGTGTCAAGCTATAGTAAAGGTTCACGGGGTCTTTCCGTCTTGCCGCGGGTACACTGCATCTTCACAGCGAGTTCAATTTCACTGAGTCTCGGGTGGAGACAGCCTGGCCATCATTACGCCATTCGTGCAGGTCGGAACTTACCCGACAAGGAATTTCGCTACCTTAGGACCGTTATAGTTACGGCCGCCGTTTACTGGGGCTTCGATCAAGAGCTTCGCCTTGCGGCTGACCCCATCAATTAACCTTCCAGCACCGGGCAGGCGTCACACCGTATACGTCCACTTTCGTGTTTGCACAGTGCTGTGTTTTTATTAAACAGTTGCAGCCAGCTGGTATCTGCGACTGGCTTCGGCGCCGAGAGCAAGTCTCTTTACCTAATGCCAGCGTGCCTTCTCCCGAAGTTACGGCACCATTTTGCCTAGTTCCTTCACCCGAGTTCTCTCAAGCGCCTGAGTATTCTCTACCTGACCACCTGTGTCGGTTTGGGGTACGATTCAATGTTACCTGATGCTTAGAGGCTTTTCCTGGAAGCTTGGCATCAACTACTTCTGCACCGTAGTGCATCGTCATCACACCTCAGCGTTGATAAGCAACCGGATTTACCAAGTCACTCCGCCTACATGCTTAAACCGGGACAACCGTCGCCCGGCTAGCCTAGCCTTCTCCGTCCCCCCTTCGCAGTAACACCAAGTACAGGAATATTAACCTGTTTCCCATCGACTACGCTTTTCAGCCTCGCCTTAGGGGTCGACTCACCCTGCCCCGATTAACGTTGGACAGGAACCCTTGGTCTTCCGGCGTGCGGGTTTTTCACCCGCATTATCGTTACTTATGTCAGCATTCGCACTTCTGATACCTCCAGCAGCCCTCACAGGCCACCTTCAACGGCTTACAGAACGCTCCCCTACCCAACAACGCCTAAGCGTCGCTGCCGCAGCTTCGGTGCATGGTTTAGCCCCGTTACATCTTCCGCGCAGGCCGACTCGACCAGTGAGCTATTACGCTTTCTTTAAATGATGGCTGCTTCTAAGCCAACATCCTGGCTGTCTATGCCTTCCCACATCGTTTCCCACTTAACCATGACTTTGGGACCTTAGCTGGCGGTCTGGGTTGTTTCCCTCTTCACGACGGACGTTAGCACCCGCCGTGTGTCTCCCGTGATAACATTCTTCGGTATTCGGAGTTTGCATCGGTTTGGTAAGTCGGGATGACCCCCTAGCCGAAACAGTGCTCTACCCCCGAAGATGAGTTCACGAGGCGCTACCTAAATAGCTTTCGGGGAGAACCAGCTATCTCCCGGTTTGATTGGCCTTTCACCCCCAGCCACAAGTCATCCGCTAATTTTTCAACATTAGTCGGTTCGGTCCTCCAGTTAGTGTTACCCAACCTTCAACCTGCCCATGGCTAGATCACCGGGTTTCGGGTCTATACCTTGCAACTAGACGCCCAGTTAAGACTCGGTTTCCCTACGGCTCCCCTATTCGGTTAACCTTGCTACAAAATATAAGTCGCTGACCCATTATACAAAAGGTACGCAGTCACACCACGAAGGTGCTCCCACTGCTTGTACGTACACGGTTTCAGGTTCTATTTCACTCCCCTCGCCGGGGTTCTTTTCGCCTTTCCCTCACGGTACTGGTTCACTATCGGTCAGTCAGGAGTATTTAGCCTTGGAGGATGGTCCCCCCATATTCAGACAGGATGTCACGTGTCCCGCCCTACTCATCGAGTTCACAGAAGGTGTGTTTTTGTGTACGGGACTATCACCCTGTACCGTGCGACTTTCCAGACGCTTCCACTAACACACAAACTGATTCAGACTCTGGGCTCTTCCCCGTTCGCTCGCCGCTACTGGGGGAATCTCGGTTGATTTCTTTTCCTCGGGGTACTTAGATGTTTCAGTTCCCCCGGTTCGCCTTGCATGGCTATGTATTCACCATGCAATAGTGCAACGAATTGCACTGGGTTTCCCCATTCGGGTATCGTCGGTTGTAACGGTTCATATCACCTTACCGACGCTTATCGCAGATTAGCACGCCCTTCATCGCCTCTGACTGCCTAGGCATCCACCGTGTACGCTTAGTCGCTTAACCTCACAACCCGAAGGTGTTTCTGTGCTCAAAGTGGTTGCGCGTTCACAAATGCGGTGTTGTTCCGTGCGCGCAATCCTCATGAACGTTAAGTTCACTCCGGTTGCTGTGCGCGGTACGCCTTGCCTTTGCGTCGCTCACTCACTTTTTGACATTGAAAACCTGTCGCATTGCGATTATTTGAGAGACTCTAATACAGGTTACTTCTTATCTCAGTACTGCTACGGAGAGATAAGTTTCAGCTGTATTGTTTCAATTTTCAGCTTGTTCCAGATTGTTAAAGAGCAATATCTTAAACACGACTCGTTAAAGTCATCTTTAAGATATTTTTTAGTTCATAAAGAACCAGTGATAATGTCTTTCACACATTATCGGATTGGCGTCCCCAAGGGGATTCGAACCCCTGTTACAGCCGTGAAAGGGCAGTGTCCTAGGCCTCTAGACGATGGGGACACAAAAATTGCTACTGAATCAGTGATTCAGTATTTTTGTGTAAAGGTGAGAATGTGGTGACACATTCGAACGACTGATGCAGTAAATACTCGATGCCGAGGTTCTACAGCACAATCATCACCCTCATCAACAGGTGCTCTTGCTCATTACATTCATCAGACAATCTGTGTGGACACTACGCAATGCGTATCGTTAGGTAAGGAGGTGATCCAACCGCAGGTTCCCCTACGGTTACCTTGTTACGACTTCACCCCAGTCATGAATCACAAAGTGGTAAGCGCCCTCCCGAAGGTTAAGCTACCTACTTCTTTTGCAACCCACTCCCATGGTGTGACGGGCGGTGTGTACAAGGCCCGGGAACGTATTCACCGTAGCATTCTGATCTACGATTACTAGCGATTCCGACTTCATGGAGTCGAGTTGCAGACTCCAATCCGGACTACGACAGACTTTATGTGGTCCGCTGGCTCTCGCGAGTTCGCTTCACTTTGTATCTGCCATTGTAGCACGTGTGTAGCCCTACTCGTAAGGGCCATGATGACTTGACGTCATCCCCACCTTCCTCCGGTTTGTCACCGGCAGTCTCCCTTGAGTTCCCACCATTACGTGCTGGCAACAAAGGATAAGGGTTGCGCTCGTTGCGGGACTTAACCCAACATTTCACAACACGAGCTGACGACAGCCATGCAGCACCTGTCTCACAGTTCCCGAAGGCACCGAAGCATCTCTGCTAAGTTCTGTGGATGTCAAGAGTAGGTAAGGTTCTTCGCGTTGCATCGAATTAAACCACATGCTCCACCGCTTGTGCGGGCCCCCGTCAATTCATTTGAGTTTTAACCTTGCGGCCGTACTCCCCAGGCGGTCGACTTAACGCGTTAGCTCCGGAAGCCACGCCTCAAGGGCACAACCTCCAAGTCGACATCGTTTACAGCGTGGACTACCAGGGTATCTAATCCTGTTTGCTCCCCACGCTTTCGCACCTGAGCGTCAGTCTTTGTCCAGGGGGCCGCCTTCGCCACCGGTATTCCTCCAGATCTCTACGCATTTCACCGCTACACCTGGAATTCTACCCCCCTCTACAAGACTCTAGCTTGCCAGTTTCAAATGCAGTTCCCACGTTAAGCGCGGGGATTTCACATCTGACTTAACAAACCGCCTGCGTGCGCTTTACGCCCAGTAATTCCGATTAACGCTTGCACCCTCCGTATTACCGCGGCTGCTGGCACGGAGTTAGCCGGTGCTTCTTCTGCGAGTAACGTCAATCAATCGTGCTATTAACACGACTGCCTTCCTCCTCGCTGAAAGTGCTTTACAACCCGAAGGCCTTCTTCACACACGCGGCATGGCTGCATCAGGCTTGCGCCCATTGTGCAATATTCCCCACTGCTGCCTCCCGTAGGAGTCTGGACCGTGTCTCAGTTCCAGTGTGGCTGGTCATCCTCTCAGACCAGCTAGGGATCGTCGCCTAGGTGAGCCATTACCTCACCTACTAGCTAATCCCATCTGGGCACATCCGATGGCGTGAGGCCCGAAGGTCCCCCACTTTGCTCTTGCGAGGTCATGCGGTATTAGCTACCGTTTCCAGTAGTTATCCCCCTCCATCAGGCAGTTTCCCAGACATTACTCACCCGTCCGCCGCTCGCCGGCAAAGTAGCAAGCTACTTTCCGCTGCCGCTCGACTTGCATGTGTTAGGCCTGCCGCCAGCGTTCAATCTGAGCCATGATCAAACTCTTCAATTTAAGATTTGTTTGATTTGCTACTAATGAAAGTAGCGATGCTCAAAGATTACTTTCTGCAAATATGCATTCGAACCGAAGTTCAAATGTGTACTGCTTTGGTCACTCTTCAAGACTTTGATATTGCTTCTGCCTGCCGAAACAGGCTTCGATATCGTCTTGCGAGTGCCCACACAGATTGTCTGATAAATTGTTAAAGAGCGTTCGTTACCCGTTTGCCTTGCGGCGAATCTTACGGTAACGCGGGAGGCAGATAATACGCTTTCCCGCTGAAGAGTCAAGGTTTTATTTGGTTTCTTTCGAACTCAAACGCCTTCTTTTCTCTTCCTGACCCGACGAAGTGTGTTTCGTTGTTCCCGGTCAGTGGAGGCGCATTATAGGGAGTTCCTGACAGGCTGCAACCCCTAATTTGAAAAAACTTTTCAACCGCGTTTTATTTCAACAAGTTGCTGTGATATACAGCGGTATTGCTATTTTTCGTACTGTAGTGCTGAGAAATCCTGAGTAAAACTGCTGACTTGTTGCCAATCAGTATATTCAATTTCTTTACTCGTATCGGTTTCTCCACCTGTCATACGCATAATCAGCTGAATCATCACTCGATCTATCCAGCGATAGCGGGGATAACGCAGGGCACCTGCAAATACTGCACATAGTGTGGGTTGCCAAGGCGTGCTGAGTAAGAATTTACGGACATAGGCATTCGTTTGTGGAGATCGTTTTTCTGGCTTACGTGCTGTCAGATTTACCGCAAAGAAGGCACTCGGCATTTGATTTAGCTGTTCGACGTGTTTGCTAACGAATTGACTCAATACCGGACTGAAATGCCCATAACGCACAGAGGCACCAATCATGACTTGTTGGTATTGGTTCAAGTCAATTTGCCCAACCTGCGATAGGTCCTGTATTTCACAGGTCGCCGTCGCTGACAGTTGCTTAGCTATATAAGAAGCAATTGCCTGTGTTTGGCCATCTCGGCTAGAGAAGAGTATCAGTACGTTCATAGCAATGTTCCTTATGCAGAATTACTCTCGCCAGAATGTTGGGGTGAAAAGCACCAGCAAGGTGAAGACTTCCAATCGGCCAAATAACATAGTTATCACCAATATCCATTTAGCCGCTGGATTCATAGATGTGAAGTTATCAGCGACCACTCCCAGACCCGGCCCGAGGTTATTTAGCGTCGCGGTGACAGCGGCAAAAGCGGAGAACTCATCAACCCCAGTTGCGATGATCGCCAACATACTGATGATGAAAACCAAGGCATAAGCGGAGAAAAAGCCCCAGACTGCTTCCAGTATCCGTTCCGGCAGCGCCCGCCGCCCCAGTTTGATGGTATAAACCGCATTCGGGTGGACAAGTCGTTTTAATTCACGCGAACCTTGCAGATAGAGCAGCAAGATGCGGATAACTTTCAAACCGCCCCCAGTCGACCCCGCACATCCACCAATAAAAGCAGAGCATAATAAGAGTATCGGTAGGAACAGCGGCCACTTAGAGATACTGTCGGTCGTGAAGCCCGCCGTTGTCGCCATAGAGACTACTTGGAAAAATGCCTGATTTAAGGTTTCCAGCCCCGATTTGTACACACTATGTTGCCAGAGCACTAAGGTACAAACGATAACCAGCGTCAATTGTACAAAGATAAACATGCGGAATTCGGGATCGCGCCAATACACTTTCAAACTGCGTCCACTCAGAACCGCAAAATGCAGGCCAAAGTTACAACCAGAAATCAGCAAGAAAATGCCAATAATGGTGTTAATGGTAGGGCTGTTGAAGTAGCCGATACTGGCGTCATGGGTTGAGAAGCCGCCAATCGCGATAGTAGAGAAGCTATGAGAGATAGCATCAAACACGGACATCCCCGCGCCCCATAGGGAAAGCGCACAGGCGATAGTCAGCAATACATAGATGAGCCAGAGTGTTTTGGCTGTTTCAGCAATTCGTGGCCGCATTTTATTGTCTTTCAGTGGGCCGGGCATCTCTGCTCGATAGAGCTGCATCCCCCCGACACCCAAAATCGGCAAGATAGCGACCGCCAACACAATGATCCCCATACCACCGAGCCATTGCAGCATTTGTCGATAGAATAAAATGGCTTTAGGCAGTGAATCCAATCCGACCAAGGTGGTCGCACCGGTGGTTGTTAGCCCAGAGAATGACTCAAAAAATGCATCGGTGAGTGAAAGGTTTGGCCGCTCTGAGAATAAGAAAGGTAATGCCCCCACGCTACCCAGCACCGTCCAGAAAAGCACCACGATAAGAAAGCCCTCACGGGGCTTAAGTTCATGTTTTTGTTTTCGGTTCGGTAGCCAGAGCAAAAGACCTATCGACAGAGCAACAAAAAAGGTTTCGCTGAAGGCACGGCCGGCACCATCACGATAGATTAAGGCTACCAGTCCGGGAATAAACATTGTTCCGGAGAATAGGATGACCAGCAGACCAACAATACGGGTTATGGCACGAAAATGCATTCCGGCACGTTCCTTAGCAATTCACTTGGATGGGGATTATTGCGAAATGGGCGTCAATTGCAACGTACCACGACTGAGATCACGCAATTTGTCCCCGACCTGACTGGCTTGAGTTGCTGGCAAAGAGAGATGAAGTGTCACGAGTTCCGCGTATTCACTCCGTAAAGTCTGTCCTTCAACTTGCTGTAATAAAGTTTCTACCCTAGCAAGCTGCGCGTAGTCACACTGCAAAGTATATTCTACCTGCGGGACTTTATATTTTACTTCGATCTGTTTTAACGCCTGCTGAACGCCGCTACCGTAAGCCCTTACCAGCCCGCCCGTTCCCAGTTTGATGCCACCATAATAACGCACAACGACCGCCGTGATTTCTCCGATACCGCTGCCCATAAGCTGAGCCAGTATGGGTTTCCCCGCCGTGCCAGAGGGTTCACCATCATCGGAAAAACCCAATTGTTGTGAATCCGCTGGCGTACCCGCAACAAAGGCCCAGCAGTGATGCCGGGCGGTTGGGTGTTGCTGCTTAACCTGCTGAATAAAATCTTTCGCTTCATTCACCCCACAGGTATGTGCCAGTAAGGTGATGAAGCGACTTTTCTTGATCTCTTCGCTGATTGACACCGGCGCAGCAGGTATCAGGTAAGGCTGCATCAGGCTAATTTCAGATCACGTGTCATATTCTCAACCCGCTTATCGTGAATAACAATATTGTCTTCTATGCGTATACCACCATAAGGTTTCAGCGCATCGATACGATCCCAATTGAAATGCCGACTGAACTCGCCGGTACGCCACGGAGCTAACAGCGATTCGATAAAGTAAAGACCCGGTTCGATGGTCAAGACCATACGTGGTTGCAGAATCCGCGTGCAACGCAGGTAAGGATACTTGGATGGAGCACTGAGATGCGTACCTTTGTCATCTTGCATAAAACCAGCGGTATCATGCACTTGCAATCCAAGTGGATGCCCTAAGCCGTGAGGGAGGAATGGGCAGGTAATGCCTTGTTCGACCATCGCCTCTTCGCTGATACCGGTGACCAAATTATGAGTGCGCAGCAGTTTGGCAATGCGCTGATGCATCTGAACATGATAATCGGTATAGCGCTCGCCACTTTTAATGGTTTTGATCAGTTCAAGCTGCTCGGTATTCAGGTCTCTAATTAATGCTGCAAAATCGCTGTCACTGTCTGCGGCATAGGTACGAGTCAGGTCGGCAGCATAGCCGTTATATTCAGCGCCCGCATCCATAAGGAAGCTGCGCATTTCTGCCGGAGGCTGATGCTGTAACGTGGTGTAATGAAGTACCGCCGAGTGTTCATTCAGCGCAACAATATTATCGTAAGGGACATCAGTATCACGGTGACCCGTCGCCATCAGATACGCCAAATTGATATCAAACTCACTCATGCCAGACTGGAATGCTTCATGAGCTGCACGATGCCCAACCACTGCGGTCTTTTGCGCTTCACGCATACACGCCAGTTCATAATCCGTCTTATAAGAGCGGTAGAAATGAAGATAGTCCAACACCGGTTGCGGATTGATGTTTTCGGCACTGAATCCCAACGCCTGAGCGCGCAGTTGGGCATACCCAATGTACGCCACTCGATCACGTTGCACAGGTAATTGCTGCGCAATGTCATCCGCGTTAGTTAATGGCCGGATATCGATAGCCTTGGTCCAGAAGCTGTCCGGCAATGGCTCAACACTGTGCCAATAATCGACTGGAGAGTAGAACCATAGCTTCGGTGTATTGACCCCATCTACCCATAACCAGCAGTTTGGTACTTGAGTGACAGGCACCCACGCTTTGAATTGGGCGTTTGCTTTAAAAGGATAGTCGCGGTCATCGAGAAAAATTCGTTGTAATTCACCGGAATGAATCAGTAAAGCATCTAACTGATGACGCTCCAGCACATCACGGGTGCGCTGTTGTAGGGTGGATAAATGTTCGTTATATAAAGAAGCCAGCGTTTCCATCACAGTACCCTTTGCTATTAGAACTTAATTTTTTAATCTTATCATAGTCACCGCGGCCATGTTTCGACGACACACATTCCAAGACGTGATAACAACGGCATCCAAAATAACTGACCTGACAGCCAGCCCGCAAGCGAGCAATAACCTCGTTTTTCAGCCTCTCGAGCCGCCTCGAATAAAATTGATGAAAATCAATTAGCCCATTCGATTGACTGTGATCTTCACTGCAAAAAATCAATCTCTTATTTGCAATTCATTAACAAAATATCCACACTTCCTGAATATCTGGTCATACCAGATCACATGCGCTTATTCAGGAGATAGATATGCTCTACCAAAGCGAAACATTACAGCTTCACTGGCTAGAAAACGGCATTGCCGAGTTGGTGTTTGATGCACCGGGTTCAGTTAATAAGCTGGATACCAAAACCGTGGCCAATTTGGGTGAAGCCCTGGCTGTATTGGAAAAACAAAGCGAACTCAAAGGGTTGTTGCTTCGTTCTGCTAAAGCGGCCTTTATTGTCGGGGCTGATATCACCGAGTTTCTATCTCTGTTTAATGCCCCATCAGAAAAGCTGCACCAATGGCTGGTTTTTGCGAATGATATTTTCAATCGTTTGGAAGATTTACCAGTGCCGACCATTTCTGCAATCAATGGATACGCATTGGGTGGCGGATGTGAATGTGTTCTCGCCACAGATTTCCGTGTTGCCTCGCCGGAAACCCGAATCGGCCTGCCAGAAACCAAATTAGGTATCATGCCGGGCTTTGGTGGTTCAGTGCGTTTGCCGCGTTTATTGGGTGCAGACAGTGCGCTGGAAATTATTGCCGCTGGTAAGGATATTATTGCCAAAGACGCATTGAAAGTCGGGCTGGTTGATGCGGTGGTCGCCGCCGAGAAGCTAACGGAAGCGGCATTGGTGATGCTGAAACAGGCGATTGATGGCAAGCTCAACTGGCAAGCCGCGCGTCGCCCGAAGTTAGAACCACTGAAGCTCAACCCAACTGAAGCGGCGATGTGCTTTACCATTGCCAAAGGTATGGTTATGCAAGTGGCAGGCAAACACTATCCCGCCCCCTTAACCGCCGTAAAAACCATCGAAGCCGCCGCAAAATTTGGCCGCACCGAAGCGCTGAAACTGGAAACCAACAGTTTTGTGCCATTGGCCGGTTCCAATGAAGCGCGTGCTTTGGTCGGTATTTTCCTAAACGATCAATTTGTTAAAGGACAGGCGAAAAAACTGTCTAAAGGTGTCAACGCCCCCAAACAGGCCGCAGTGCTGGGTGCCGGGATTATGGGCGGCGGGATAGCCTATCAGTCGGCATTGAAAGGCGTGCCCGTCATTATGAAAGATATTAATGACAAATCCCTGACCATTGGGATGAATGAGGCTGCAAAATTACTGAACAAACAATTGGAGCGCGGTAAAATTGATGGCCTGAAAATGGCGACTATTTTGGCGACCATCCAGCCAACGTTGGATTACACCGGCATTGAACGCGCTCAGCTTATTGTGGAAGCGGTGGTAGAAAATCCAAAAATTAAAGCCGCTGTCCTTGCTGAAGTTGAAGCGTTGATCAGCGAAGATGCTGTTTTGGCCTCTAATACCTCTACGATTCCGATCGATCAATTGGCGAAATCCTTGCAGCGCCCAGAAAATTTCTGCGGTATGCACTTCTTCAACCCCGTTCATCGGATGCCACTGGTTGAGATTATTCGTGGCGCAAAAACCTCAGACAAAACTATTGCTGCCGTTGTGGCATACGCCACGCAAATGGGTAAAACCCCGATTGTGGTGAATGATTGCCCCGGCTTCTTCGTTAACCGTGTCTTATTCCCCTATTTGGCGGGATTTGGCATGTTAGTCAGAGATGGCGGCGACTTCCGTCAGATTGATAAAGTGATGGAAAAGCAGTTCGGTTGGCCAATGGGCCCAGCTTATCTGTTAGATGTGGTGGGCATTGATACTGCGCATCATGCACAAGCCGTAATGGCGGTGGGTTTCCCTGATCGGATGAATAAAGATTACCGCGATGCAGTGGACGTGATGTTTGATAACCAGCGTTTTGGTCAGAAGAATGGCCAAGGTTTCTACCGCTATACGCAGGATGCAAAAGGCAAACCACGTAAAGAAAATGACGAGCAGGTGGATATCTTACTGGCCGCAATCAGCCAGCCCGCTCAGAAATTCAGTGATGAGGATATTATTGCCCGCACCATGATCCCGATGATCAATGAAGTGGTGCGCTGTCTGGAAGAGGGGATTATTGCCAGTCCGGCCGAAGGGGATATCGCGCTGGTTTATGGCCTTGGTTTCCCGCCATTCCACGGGGGGATTTTCCGTTATCTCGACACCATCGGTAGCGCCAATTATGTCGAAATGGCCCAGCGCTATGCCCATCTTGGCGCGCTGTATCACGTCCCTGCAGGGCTGAGAGCCAAAGCGGAACATAACGAAAGCTATTATCCTGTGGCAGCAGCGCTGCTTGATGTTTCTACCAGTCAACCGGCATGAGGTCTGAAAACATGGAAAACGTAGTCATTATTGATGCCGTCCGTACGCCGATGGGCCGCTCGAAAGGGGGCGCGTTCCGCCAAGTACGGGCTGAAGATCTCTCCGCCCATTTAATGCGAGAAGTGCTGAGCCGCAATCCGGGGCTGAATGCCGCCGAAATCGACGATATCTACTGGGGTTGCGTGCAACAAACACTGGAGCAGGGTTTCAACATTGCCCGCAATGCGTCTTTGCTGGCAGAGATCCCGCATAGCGTACCCGCAGTCACCGTGAACCGCCTGTGTGGTTCATCGATGCAAGCCTTGCATGATGGTGCCAGAGCTATCATGGTGGGTGATGCGCAAGTGAGTTTAATTGGCGGCGTGGAACATATGGGCCACGTCCCCATGAATCACGGAGTGGATTTCCATCCGGGTATGGGTCGTACCGTCGCTAAAGCCGCCGGTATGATGGGATTGACCGCAGAAATGCTGGCAAAAATTCACAATATTAGTCGCCAGTCACAAGATGAGTTTGCCGTCCGCTCTCATCAACGCGCCTATGCCGCCACTCAAGCCGGTCATTTCGCCAACGAGATTGTCGCCACCAATGGGCATGATGCCGATGGCATATTGAAACGTTTTGATTTTGATGAAGTTATCCGACCTGAAACCCACCTTGCGGGTCTGGCTGCTTTGCGCCCCGCTTTTGATCCGGTCAACGGCACAGTGACGGCGGGGACATCATCAGCACTTTCTGATGGTGCGTCTGCCATGCTGATTATGAGCGAATCTCGAGCAAAATCATTAGGTTTAACGCCGCGCGCCCGCATTCGCTCAATGGCGGTTGTAGGTTGTGACCCATCAATCATGGGCTATGGCCCGGTACCTGCGAGCCAACTGGCCTTAAAACGTGCCGGACTCAAGCTGGAAGATATTGGATTATTTGAGTTAAATGAAGCGTTTGCTGCTCAATCGCTGGCTTGCCTCAAGGGGTTGGGTCTGCTGGAGAGTATGGACGACAAAGTGAATCTCAACGGAGGTGCCATCGCATTAGGCCATCCATTGGGTTGTTCAGGGGCGCGTATTTCTACCACCTTACTCAATCTGATGGAGCGCCGTGATGTACAATTCGGTCTGGCAACCATGTGCATCGGCTTAGGTCAGGGTATCGCGACCATCTTTGAGCGCGTTTAACTTCCGAAGATATTCATCTGAAAAACATTCAGGGCCTGAATTCAGGCCCTGATAACCGCTGTATCTGGTGTTTAGTTGCCGTTTTCCCGCCTGTCAGGGGCGGGCTTTTTTTTATCTATTTTTTACTCAGATAAAGGCAAATGCATCACCAAAAATGTGAGCTTCTTGCGCGCCACGTTCCGCACAGAAACGCTCACGCGCAATTTTTGCCATCTCAAAACGGCCAGCAATATAGATATCTTGCTCAGCAAGAGAGCCGTAATCTTGCAATACGGCACTCAGTACCGTTCCGGTGCGACCACGCCAGCCCTCTTCCGGCTGCTCCACCACAGGAATCACTTTCAACTGTGGATACTGAATAGATAGTGCTTCCAGTTCGCTGAGATCATAGAGATGCACTGCTTCGCGCCCACCCCAATAGATAGAGACTTCGCGATCAGGCTGCTCTGCTAACGCGGCCAACAAAATTGAACGCGCATAGGAAAAGCCCGTGCCGCCAGCAATCAGCACCAATGGGCGGTGACTTCCCTCGCGGAACCATGCCTCACCATGTGGAATATCCACATCCAAAGTTTTCTCTTTCAGAATCCGGTCCATGACGGCCATGGCATAAAGATTCAGTTCCGAAGCACCAATATGCAACTCAATGAAATCTTGCTGCAACGGCGTAGATGCCATAGAAAATGGCCGTTTATCACGCTCGTCCATGACGACCATCAAATACTGCCCAGCACGGAAAGAAAACGCAGATGCAGGCACCAATTGCACCCGGTACACCGTATCGGTAATGGCCTCTACGGAGGTTACTTTACAGCTTAAAGTTGTCATGCCTTCCCTCTGTCGGGTCATCAAATGCAAAACTAAGGACAAAATCTAACGCCGGTTAGCGTGTAGTTTCATTGTCACTGAAAATGGCGAGCTCGTCCCAAATAGCATCAACACGGGCTCGGACGTCTTCATCCATTTTAATTGGACGCCCCCATTCACGCGGGGTCTCAGCGGGCCATTTGTTGGTGGCGTCCAGCCCCATTTTCGATCCTAAACCGGAAACCGGTGAGGCGAAATCCAAATAATCTATTGGCGTATTTTCAATCAACACTGTATCGCGAGAGGGGTCCATCCGAGTCGTAATCGCCCAAATAACATCATTCCAATCACGTGCATTAATATCATCATCACAAACAATAACAAATTTTGTATACATAAACTGGCGTAAAAACGACCAAACGCCCATCATCACGCGTTTAGCATGGCCTGCATACTGTTTCTTGATAGTGACCACCGCCAATCGGTATGAACACCCCTCTGGTGGCAGATAGAAATCCACAATTTCTGGGAACTGCTTTTGCAAAATAGGAACAAAAACTTCATTCAGCGCAACCCCCATAACCGCAGGTTCATCCGGCGGGCGACCAGTATAGGTTGAATGATATATCGCGTCTTTACGCTGAGTAATATGTGTGACGGTAAAAACAGGGAAACTGTCTATTTCGTTGTAATAACCGGTGTGGTCGCCATAAGGACCTTCCGGTGCCATATCACCCTGCTCAATATATCCTTCCAATACAATTTCTGCACTTGCAGGAACTTCCAGATCATTGGAGAGACACTTCACCACTTCCGTTTTATGCCCGCGTAATAAACCAGCGAAAGCATATTCAGACAGCGTGTCAGGTACTGGCGTGACCGCAGCCAAAATGGTTGCAGGATCGGCACCCAAAGCAACGGCAACCGGGAAGCGCTCACCGGGATGTGCTTCGCACCATTCCTGATAATCCAAAGCACCACCACGGTGGGATAGCCAACGCATAATTAATTTGTTTTTGCCCAGCACTTGCTGGCGGTAGATGCCCAGATTTTGTCGCTCTTTATGTGGGCCTCGGGTGACCGTCAGCCCCCAAGATACGAGCGGCGCGGCATCTTCTGGCCAGCAGTGCATGACGGGGATTCGGCTTAGATCGACATCATCTCCTTGCCAGACTTGCTCCTGACACGGGGCCGAGCTTAAGCATTTCGTCGGCATATTCAATACCTGCTTAAATTTCGGCAGCTTATCGAATAGATCACGGAAGCCTTTCGGCGGATCAGGTTCTTTCAGGAAAGCCAACAGCTTGCCAACATCTCGTAGGGCGCTGACATCTTCTTGCCCCATCCCCATAGCTACGCGCTTGGCCGTGCCAAACAGATTGCACAGTACGGGCATGTTATATCCCTTCGGATTCTCAAAAAGCAGCGCGGGCCCACCGGCACGCAAGGTGCGATCGGCAATTTCTGTCATTTCCAGATAGGGATCAATAGGCTGGCTAATACGTTTAAGTTCGCCCCTCTTTTCCAGCAACGAGAGGAAGTCACGTAAGTCACGGTATTTCATGCTGATCATTTCGGCGGCTAGATGATGCGCCATTATAGGCTGTCTTTATAGCAGTTGCTGTCTTTTTGTTAAAAATGAACACAACCTTACTCAAAAAAATAGCCTGCAACAGGGCGCGATTAATTAGTCCCCATACAAATATCATTTTATCGAAATAAAATAGACTAAATCTTTGTATAACAAACTATATATCCAGAGTGATGATTTCTTCCTCACTATATATATCCCCCTACTTTTGCTATGCTGCCAGATAGGATCCAAAGGCATGTGACATTATGAAACAGTGGCATTTATTATATTGTAAACGTGGTCAGCTTTTGCGCGCCAAAGAGCATTTAGAGCGCCAAGCAGTGAACTGCTGGACACCGTTAGTGATTATCGAAAAAATAGTTCGAGGGAAACGTGCTGAGGTGACGGAGCCTTTATTCCCCAACTATCTGTTTGTAGAGTTCAATGCGGAAGATATTCATACCACCACGATCAGTGCAACTCGAGGTGTCAGCCACTTCGTCCGTTTTGGTGCACAGCCTGCGGTGATACCCGCTATCGTTATTACCGAGATGCAATCTCATACTGCGGATAAGATCATTGCACCAGAAGTGCCTCTGCCCGGTGATATTGTGACGATTACTGAAGGTGTTTTTGCCGGATTACAGGCGATTTATACTGAACCTGATGGTGAAGCACGGTCAATGTTGCTACTGAATATGCTTAATAGCCAAGTGATACAGAGTCTGGAAAATCGCCAGTTCGAAAAACAATAATATTTCTGCCTAGAACAATTCAAACACGATTCTTGGTAGGCACAGCCGTACCTACCTTATTATCCATGCTCAAACGTTAACGCTGCATTTGATCATCATGTAACCATTGCGCCACCTGCTTCGCGAAATAGGTTAATACCCCATCCGCACCCGCACGTTTAAAGCACAATAGTGACTCCATCACCGTTGGTTTTTCTTGCAGCCAGCCATTCTGAATGGCAGCCATGTGCATAGCATATTCACCCGAGACCTGATAGGCAAAGGTTGGCACACCAAAGGTGTCTTTCACCCGACGCACAACATCAAGATAAGGCATTCCAGGCTTCACCATCACCATATCAGCGCCTTCCTGCAAGTCCTGCGCTATCTCTTGCAAAGCTTCATCACTGTTAGCGGGGTCCATTTGGTAGGTTTTTTTATTACCCCCTTTCAAATTACTGCTGGAGCCAATAGCATCGCGGAATGGGCCATAGTAACAAGAGGCATATTTCGCTGAATATGCCATGATTTGTGTATTCACTAGGCCTTGTAGTTCCAACTGATCGCGAATCGCGCCGATACGGCCATCCATCATATCGCTCGGGGCGATAATCTCAGCGCCAGCTTCAGCGTGTGATAATGCCTGACGCACTAAAATCTCTTTCGTAATGTCATTAATGACATAGCCATCAGCATCAATCACGCCATCTTGCCCATGGGTAGTGTAGGGATCGAGAGCGACATCGGTAAGAATCCCTAATTCTGGTACTGCGTCTTTTAATGCGCGCACGGTGCGTTGCACCAAACCATTCGGGTTATAAGCTTCTTCCGCGTGCAATGATTTCGAACCAGACTCGATGACTGGGAACAACGATATGACTGGGACACCAAGCTTGGCAATGGCCTCTGCCTCTTTTATCAGAAGATCTATCGTCATGCGCGAAACACCCGGCATTGATGATACCGCTTGCTGCTGGTTCGCCCCCTCCATGACAAACACCGGATAGATCAGGTCATTGACTGTCAGCTGATTTTCAGCGACCAGACGACGGCTGAAATCATGACGGCGCACACGGCGCATACGGCGACCAGGAAAGGTGCCGGGGAATGCATAGCTCATATTGTTCTCCTAACTAAACCAACCGGAAAATCCGGCGGGCGTTTTCATCAGTTTTCTGCCCTAGCCATTGAGGGTCTTCTTGTCGCCAAATAGCAACCTGTTGGACGATATGGGGCAAAAAGCAGGGTTCATTGCGACGGGAAGCAGGTTTAGGATGTATATCCCGTGGCAATAAATAGGGAGCATCCGTTTCTAATAACAACTGCTGGGCGGAAATACGTGGCAGCATCGCTCTCAGTTCAAGGCCACGACGTTCATCGCAAACCCAACCGGTGATACCAATCGATAAGCCCAAGGCAAGACAGGAATCTAATTCATTAGCACTACCGGTAAAGCAATGTACAACCGCTGCCGGAATTTTATCTAACCAAGGCGAAAGCAACGTAATAAAACGCTCGTGGGCATCGCGGCAATGTAAAAATACGGGCAAAGAGAGTTCAGCAGCCAGTGCCAATTGGGCAGTAAATGCCATCTCTTGCTCTGCGGGGGTAGAGAAATTGCGGTTGAAATCTAATCCACACTCACCAATAGCCACCACTGAGGGATTAGCCGCTAATATTCTAATTTGCTGTTCAACGTGGGTTTGCCAAGTGCTCGCCTGATGAGGATGAACACCGGCAGTTGACCAGCAATATCCCGAATTGGCGAGGGCAATTTCAAGTGCAGACTGACTTTCTTCAGCATCAGTCCCCGTGATAAGCATACCGGTAACCCCAGCATCTTTTGCGCGAACAACGACCTGAGTGTGATCTTTTGCAAATTGTGAACTTGTTAAATTCACGCCAATATCAAACATGAGCGTTCCCAAACAGAAGCCGCCCCAAAGGGCGGCTAAAACATCAAGGTATCGATTTAGGGTACTTTCGGATGGTTATCGGCTTCTTCATCCTCTTCCTCAATATCTGTGCGGCGCTGTTTGCCAGTATAAAAACGGGCAAAGAACACACCAACTTCAAATAACAGATACATCGGGATCGCCAATAGCGTCTGCGATAACACATCTGGGGGGGTAAGAAGCATGCCGACAACAAACGCCCCAACAAACACATAAGGGCGTTTTTTCTTCAATGCCTCAGGCGTTGTAACTCCCGCCCAGCATAAGAGAATTATCGCAATCGGGACTTCAAAAGAGATGCCGAAGGCCATAAAAAGCGCCATAACAAAATCAAGGTACTTAGTGATATCCGTTGCGATCAACACACTTTCTGGCGCTGTCTTAGCAAAAAAACCAAAGGCTAACGGGAAAACGACAAAGTACGCAAACGCCATACCCAGATAGAATAAGAGGCTACTGGATATCAATAGTGGAACCATCAACCGACGTTCATGCTTATACAGTGCAGGAGCAATAAATGCCCAGACCTGATAAAGGATCATCGGTGCTGAAACAAAAACCGAGACCATCATCGTCAATTTAATTGGGGTAAAGAAAGGCGATGCAACGTCGGTCGCAATCATACTGGAGCCAGCAGGGAGTTGTTTGATCAAGGGTGCTGAAACCAGATGATAAATATCATTGGCAAAAAAGACCAATACCAAAAAAACCACTAAAACAGTGATTATGCAATTCAATAGTCGCTTACGCAGTTCTATCAAATGCGTGATAAGGGGTTGGGTATCATCAACAGCCATGTTTACCGATCGCCGCCAGGTTGGTGAATTCGAGGTTGTTCAGCACTAAGTGAGTCTGTGCTATGGGGATCCATTGCGGCAGTATGAGCCTTGTTAACGGATGTTTTCGTAACAGGCAAAGCATCCCCATCTACCGAGGAAGTGGACTTAGCAAATGCCTCACCCTGAAGAATGGGTTTATCAAAGCTATCAGGCGCAGCCTCAACACTGGGTTTAGTGTCTACCGGCGTATTCATGTCGCTCATCTCCGGCACTTGCGGTGATGCCGAGGCTTGAGTTGCTGACTCAGCAGGTGTGACGCCATCATGAATAGCTTCAGGCTCAGTCACCAATGGATTATGGATTGTATGCGGCGCTTCCGAGCTAGTGTCAGATTGATAGGTGCGTTTCAGCGCTTCAGCGGCCTCTTTGAGTTCATCCATCGAAGCCTTCAGTTCAGGTGTCAGATTTTGCAAGCCAGCCTGTTCTACTTTCTTTAAGCTATCTTGTAACTCTTGCACCTTAAGCTCTTGCGCCAATTCGTTTTGCACTGTTGCTGCAAGTGAACGCAATGTACGAATCCAGCCAGAGACTGTTCTGACAGCCACAGGCAACCGTTCCGGCCCAAGTACGACCAGACCGATGACAAGAACCAGTAGCAGTTCACTAAACCCAATGTCAAACACAGCTTATCCCTGCTCTTTATCGTGGCTCTTAGTTTCTTCAGCTTTGACTGCTGGCTGCTGTTTTTCAGTAATCGATTTTGCAAAATCAGCATCATTGCTGGTTTTGTCAGCATTCGTTGGAGGGGTTTGTGGATCATCACCTATGGCCTTTTTAAAACCCTTGATAGATGCACCCAGATCTGACCCTAACGTCCGCAGTTTATTTGTACCAAACAGCAGAACGACGATCACGGCAATGATTAACAACTGCCAAATACTTATACCGCCCATTACATGTACCTCTATTTACAGGGGTTATTCCACAGAGAACTCTATTATACGTCATATAGCCTCTGTGAATACTTATCTAACTTACCGCATTTTGAACTAGCTCATAGCTTACTGAACAAGTTTACATAATTCAGGGTTATCTAATAATCGATAACCCGACATTCTGAGAGATAAATACCTTAACGGGTACGCCGCCACCCAATAAACCAAGCCAAGACGCCCGCAGTAATAAATCCTATTGAAAGCTCAACTTCATTAGCCAAGAATAAAATAGTACCGCTCACTAATAGTGTAGCGCCAACACCGAACAAATACCGTGATTGCCCCTGACGTTGTTGCTGGCCTTGTATCTGTATAGTGAGCTTATCCACACTTTGTTGTAATAGTTTATGCTGCTGCAGACTGTCGTAAACCAGTTCCGGCAACTCAGGAAACTTTTCTGCCCAGAAAGGAGCCTTTTCTTTCAATGCACGAATGACTGCTGGCAGACCGACTTGATCACGTAGCCAACTTTCAAGAAAAGGTTTGGCCGTCGTCCAGAGATCAAGCTGAGGGTATAGCTGACGCCCTAATCCTTCGACATATAACAAAGTTTTCTGCAACAACACGAGTTGCGGTTGTACTTCCATATTAAAGCGGCGTGCCGTATTAAAGAGATTCAACAGCACATGCCCGAATGATATCTCTGCCAGTGGCTTTTCGAAAATAGGCTCACAAACAGTACGAATAGCGAATTCAAAATCTTCAACATTGGTGTCACGAGGAACCCAGCCGGAATCGACATGCAGTTCAGCAACCCGCCGATAGTCACGATTAAAAAAAGCTATAAAATTTTCAGCAAGATAGCGCTTATCTGCTTTGTTCAATGATCCGACGATGCCGCAATCAATACCGATATAGAGCGGATCATGGGGATGATCATAGCTGACAAAAATATTCCCTGGATGCATATCCGCATGGAAAAAACTGTCGCGGAAAACTTGAGTGAAGAAGACTTGAACCCCGCGCTCAGCCAGCAGCTTCATATTTGTGCCTTGAGCTTCCAAAGCGGCAATATCAGAGACCGGTATGCCGTAAATACGCTCCATCACCAAGACACTTTCCCGGCAATAGTCTGAATAGACCTCTGGGATATAGAGCATGGGGCTGTTTTCAAAATTACGGCGCAATTGAATTGCATTAGCCGCTTCACGTAGCAGGTTAAGCTCATCAAGCAGTGTTTTTTCGTATTCACGCACCACTTCGCGGGGACGTAATCTGCGTCCATCAGGTAACAGTTTGGGGACCCAGCCCGCCAAACGGTACATCAAGCGCACATCTGCTTTGATAATTGGCAAGATATCGGGGCGAATAACTTTAAGCACCACTTCTTGACCGTTATGCTTTAAGCGCGCGGTATGTACTTGAGCAATAGAGGCAGAAGCCAGCGCTTGCTGGTCAAAATCGTCAAACCATGTTTCTAAAGGCCCACCCATCGCTATCTCAATGTGCTTTCTTGCGAGTGCGCCATCAAATGGGGCAACCCGATCCTGCAACATCGCAAGTTGATCGGCAATTGTCGGTGGGAAGAGATCACGACGAGTGGACATCATCTGACCAAATTTGATCCAGACGGGCCCTAATTCTTGTAAGGCAAGGCGCAGGCGCTCACCCAATGGCATATCTTTATGGCGATTTGGCAGCCAGAAAAATAGATAACGGCCAATGCGCAGTGGTAGCGTCAAACGTATCTTCGGGATGAGTTCATCAAGCCCGTAGCTCAAAAAAACCCGAATAATTAGATACAGGCGCCGAAGTTCTCCTGGCGTCATTGTTTTGTCTCCATGGTTGCCAATCTGGCACTCAAAGCCTCTGTCGCTCGAGCAGTGGCATCAACCTCTTCGTTGAACCACACTACTTCCAGTGGTGCCGGAGCCATTTTCCACTCTTCAGTTATGGCTTCAGCTAGATAGTGTTGCTGCTGTCGCAATTGCTCACGGATAAAATGGTGACTCTTATGCACTATCTGCCCTATGGTTTCTGCTGCAATATCACCGATGTAGGGTGCCAACCATTCAGCGGGGTCCCACTCAGCGAGATCCAAAAGTGCAACGAGTTGCTGAACTACCTGAATATCACCTTCAACGATCAACTCACCACTGCGCATTAAAGGTGAAAGTTGCTGCCGATCACGCAATTTGGCTAATACAGCAACTTCCGTTTTCACTATGCAATCCGCATCACCATCCCATTGACTTAAAACATCCACCTGCCGTTCGCTGAATATGAGTAGCAAAGGGGAGCTCATCTCACGTAACTCGATACGCAATACCTTCCCAACTAGGCGTAAACGCGCAGTTTTCATGCTCTTATCGCGAAATAACACACTATTTAATGATGTCTCTATAGTGGCTGTTATGAGTGGCGACAGTAGTGTAGGTTTTAATGAAAATGGCTTAAATATCAGTGATCTTAGCGGCATGCTCATATTCCTGTTAAAACTTAAAGCCCCGATGTAATGCAACAATACCACCGGTTAAATTGGAATAAGTTACGTTTTCGAACCCAGCATCTATCATCATGCCTTTGAGCGTTTCTTGATCAGGATGCATCCGAATAGATTCCGCCAAATAACGGTAACTTTCAGAATCCTGAGCCACAAGTTCACCAATTTTAGGCAAGATATGGAAGGAGTAAGCATCGTAGGCTTTGCTCAAAGGCTCCAAAAGCGGTTTAGAGAATTCAAGAACGAGCAAACGGCCACCCGGTTTTAAGACTCGAAACATTGAACGCAGTGCTTTTTCTTTTTCGGTTACATTTCTCAAACCAAATGAAATAGTAATGCAATCAAAGTAATTATCAGGGAAAGGGAGTGCCTCGGCATTAGCCTGTACATAACTGACATTACCGACAATACCCTTGTCACGTAGCTTTTCGCGGCCCATACGCAACATAGATTCATTGATATCAGCCAGAACCACTTCACCCTGTTCACCCACAAGGCGAGAGAACTTGGCTGTCAAATCGCCAGTACCACCTGCCAGATCTAATACCCGCTGACCGCGACGAACACCGCTACAGTCAATGGTAAAACGCTTCCAAATACGGTGAACACCGAACGACATCAGATCATTCATCAGATCGTATTTAGCGGCTACGGAATGAAAAACTTCTGCCACCATGCCTTCTTTTTTTTCTTTGGCTACGGTGCGAAAACCAAAATGAGTGGTTTCCTTCTCCTGATCTACCATTTTTTATGCCTGCTTTTCAGTCAATCTTTCGAGGAAGTGTACCAGAACTCCGATGAAAGCCCCACCTCACCTGGTATTAAGGCGACTGCTTAACCGCAGTCTTCTCAACATCATACAGAAGAGGAACATGCAACTAACCCTGATACTTCAGCGGTGCGGGATCATCTATTCCCATCTTACCTGGGTATGCCTCTGATTCCGCATCATCGGATAGCGCTAAATCACCCTCTGGTTGATCTTCCATGCTGGCTTTCTCTGCCAATGATGGACTAATAGGTCGTTTTACCTCGACCCCCAGAGTGCGAAAACCTTCAACTTGCCCTATCAGGTTACCACGGCCTTGCGACAGTTTGTTCATTGCCTGACGATAACTTAGCTGCGCTTTATCGAGGCTTTGCCCCAATGACTCCATATCATCAACAAATAAACGCAATTTGTCATAGAGTTTGGCGGCTCTCTCAGCGATACGTTGCGCATTTTGGCTTTGATGCTCGTAACGCCATAAATTCGTGATAGTCCGTAAAGCCACCAGCAGTGTTGTCGGGCTAACCAACATAATGTTGTGCTGTAGTGCTTCACTGATCAATTCAGGTTGGCGGTCGATAGCCACTAAAAAGGCAGGCTCTACTGGGATAAACATCAATACATAATCAAGTGAACGTAAGCCAGGAAGTTGCTGGTAATCCTTACGGCCTAACATTTTGATATGGGCACGCAGCGACGATAAATGCTCATTCAATGCGACTTCGCGCTCAACATCATTCTCGCTATTAAAGTAACGTTCATAAGCCACCAGCGACATTTTAGCGTCAATAACAACATCTTTACCCTGCGGCAAGCGGACGATAACATCCGGCTGCATGCGACTATTGCTATCAATTTTTACACTCACCTGAGTTTGATACTCATAGCCTTCACGCAGCCCCGATGCTTCCAGCACTTTAGCCAGAACCACCTCTCCCCAGTTCCCCTGAGTTTTATTATCCCCTTTCAGCGCCTTGGTTAGGTTCAGCGCTTCTCGGGCCATTTGGGCATTAAGTTGTTGTAGGCTACGAATTTCGTGGGTCAGGGTGTGGCGTTCTCGAGCTTCCTGCCCGAAACTGTCCTGAACTTGTCGACGGAAGCCATCCAGTTGCTCTCGTAAGGGCAACAATAAGCGATCTAAACTCTGCTTATTTTGTTCATCCGCGCGTCGTCCGGTTTGTTCAAAGATGCGGTTAGCCAGATTTTCGAATTGCGTGGTCAGCCGCTGCTCACTGTTAAGGAGTAAACGCTGCTTCTCTTCAGCTGTCAGGCGCGTCTCCTCCAAACGAATAGTCACTTCCCGCAGTTCTGCCTCTTGGGCGCTATTCACTTCTCTTTGAGCACGCAACTCTTGATTGAGTTGATCACATTCACTACGCCAATGAGCCAACTGTTGCAGTTTTTCAGCATTTGCCGCGAGTTGGCTGTGCAAATTGCGCAGCTCCAGCTCCCCTTGCCGTAATTGCTGCTCATTTCGTTGCAAGGTCGCCTGTAAATCTGCTGTATTCTGCTGAGCTTGCTGTAATGCCTGCTCCAGTAATCGCCGCTCAATATCTTGCTGTGCTTTATTGCGCTGCTGAGACAAATTGGCGATCAACCAACCCATCAGCCCGCCAATAAGGCAACCCCCAAGCCCATAAAATAAACTGATATCCACGGTTATCTCCCCATTAACCTAATGTCAGTCAAGGTAAGGGGATACTGTATGGATGTCCAGAGTGTTTTTTCCGTTACATTCTGTCTTGCGAAGCGGTGCGCATAAATAACAAGCAGATAAAAAAGCGCTCGCCATCTTGCACAAGATTAGGCTAAAACTGTCCTCCGCTGGCTACCGGCATGCCACTTATAGGCTTAATCTATCCAGCGAGCAAACCACTGAATACCGAATGCGCCTGGAGCCAAAATGCCGAAAGCCCAAATGAGGGCAGAAGTGATATTGGCTAGCTGGAAATAAAATCTTGGCATGGCACAGATACCTGCAACTAAAGGAACAACTGCGCGTAATGGGCCAAAGAAGCGGCCAATAAAAGCACCAAAGAATCCCCAACGCTCAAAGAATGCATGGCCGCGCACGAGTAGCTGGGGGTTTCGGGAAAATGGCCATAGAGTGCTGACACGTTCTTTGTAATGGATACCAACCCAGTATGAGACCCAGTCGCCAAAAAAAGCACCAGCAGCAGCAGCGGCCCAAATAGGCCAGAAAGAGATACCACTTTCACCAATCAGTGCGCCCAACCCGAGCAGGATAACCGTTGCAGGCAGCAATAAGGAAAGGAAGGCGAGGGACTCACCAAAAGCGAGAATAAAGACGATAGGCATGGCCCATGACTCATGTTCGCGAACAAAATCAATAATGATAGTAATGATGTCATTCAGGGTCACATGCGTTTTCCTATTGTTAATAAAGTGGCCATTAGCATACTCAATGTATCGCTATTTTGGCTTAACAAATAATAAACGGCCGGAGGATTCCGACCGCTTATATAGGTTAACGCAATGAATTAAAGATATCAGGCGTTGGCAGTCACTACTTTATTACCCGCCATTTCGGCAGATCTGCGGATCCACAGTTCGCGCCATTTTTTCAGTGCTGATATTAAGATAATGACGCCCAGTGTCATCATGATAATAGAGATGATGCCGTTGAACAGGTTGTAACCCTTGGCTGCTGAGTTGAAGTACACGTGAGTGATCATCCAATAGCCCGCATAGTTTACGGTGACAAATAGATAAGCGAGAGGGATTACACAGGTCAGCATATAGATACGTTTGGTTGCCAGCCGCAGAATAATAGTGGCACCAATGATTAAGCCAACAGAAGCCATTAACTGGTTAGAGACACCGAATAACGCCCAAACCGAGTTGATGTCACCAGAGTTAAGGAGATAACCCCATAGTGCACAAGCGATAACACTACAGGCAAGGGTGCCAGGTAACCAATCGGTGCGTTTCAGTGGTGCCCAAATATCGCCCAAGAAATCTTGCAGCAGATAACGAGCAACACGGGTGCCTGAGTCAACAGCGGTTAGGATAAATACGGCTTCAAACATAACAACAAACTGGAAGAAGTATGCAGCCATGCTACTGAACCATGGCACACGGATGAAGATATCCGTCATACCGACGGCTAAGGTGACAGCACCACCGGTACGACCATATAGGTCGAGGCCAATTTCTTGGCTCAGTTGTGGCAGGTTAACCACTTCCATACCCAGCAAGCTCCAGGCTTCAGCGGAAGAGTTAATAGCGAAGTAGTCAGCAGGATGCAGAGACGTTGCCGCAATCAGAGCCATAACCCCAACCATACATTCGGCCAGCATCGCACCAAAGCCGACGGGCAGGATATCGCTCCATTTGTCGATCTGTTTTGGCGTAGTCCCTGAGCCGATAAAGGCATGGAAACCAGAGATAGCGCCACAGGCAATAGTGATAGAGATAAACGGCCAGACGGGACCAGCCAATACTGGGCCACCGCCATGAATAAATTGAGTTAATGCTGGGAATTGAATTTCGGGGTTAATAAAGACAACACCAACAATCAGCGCACCGAACACACCGATCTTCATAAAACTGGAAAGGTAACCTCGAGGGGTCAATAACATCCAAACAGGTAAGGCGGTCGCAAAGAAAGCATACATTGGCAAAATAATGCTTACGGTATCTGCTTTTAGCATTAACCAGTCGCCGAGCCAGGTGCCTTCAATGTAAGGGCCGACAAATACACACACCATGATAGCAGCAATACCGACATAAGAAGCCCCTTTCATGCTGCCGGTCATGCGTTCCCATAAACCCACACAGATAGCGATAGGGATTGTCATGAATACCGCGAAAGTCCCCCAAGGGTTACGTTCCAAAGCATGTACCACCACCATGGATAACCCAGCCATGGTAATCGTGATAATGAACAGCATTGCGAGACCCGTGCACCAGCCAGCGACTGGTCCAAGTTCTGATTTAGCGACTTCAGACAGGGATTTCCCCTGATGCTTCATTGACGCAAATAGAACCACAGTATCGTGAACGGCACCGCCAATAACACAGCCGATCAGTAACCACAGGAAACCGGGTAAATAACCATATTGGGCTGCCAGCACAGGGCCAACCAAGGGGCCAGCCGCAGCAATTGCTGCAAAGTGGCTACCAAAGTTCACCCATTTTTTAGTCGGAACGTAATCTTTACCATCTTCAAAGGTGTGGGAAGGTGTGACTTCACTATCATCGACCCGCAGTACCTTACGAACAAAAAAGATACCGTATAAACGGTAGCAGATTGTCAAGATACAAGCGGAGGCGATAACAAAGGTAATCGCATGTTGCATGAGCATTCTCTCCAGGGAATTTGTCAGGCGTTAACATACGCCTGACGCCTAAGAGAAATATCAGTGATCTGGTTAAGCGGTAGTTTGCATCATTAAGCGGTTAAAAAGAGCCGCTCAGTGGTGGCTCAATGCAAGGTAAGGTGGGCGACTAGCATGTAAGAAAACGATTTTCCTATGGAAAACATTACTCTAAAAAATAGGACTGTAACTTTTCACGTTCAACAGCGCCCAGACCAAATTCATGTTGCAACCACTGTTCACGGCTGCCATATCGCTCTTGAATACTGCGCAGCGCGGTTTGAATAAACTCGTCTCTGGCTGATAAGACAAAAGCAAATTGGCCTAGCGCTTGGTCGTTGAGTTTCAGTGACAACTCGGCCAGCATATGTTCGCGAAAAGGTGCCAGTGTGGTTTCGGTCAACAGGTAATCTTCCAATACTGTTGATTCATCAGCGCCTAAGGCAAATAGCACCAGCGCCGAACCAATACCAGTACGGTCCTTCCCGACAGCACAATGTTGTACGACACTGGCAGCATCATGCTCTGATGAAGCGCAGTTTTGCAACAATCCTGCCAGTTGCTTATAAGCCTGATTATTAAACGGCAATCGGTGGTAAAGCTCTAACATAAAAGCGCGGGCATCAAATGCGGCCAAGGTCTCATTAGTCAGTTTCTCCAGATTGGCATTCACCTCGCTACTCAACGGGTTGGCTGGAATGTTGTGATAACTCGCCCTTTGCCAGACCACATCGGGCTTGGCCTGAACTTCATCCGCATCACGATAATCAAGAATTTGAGCTACAGGACCACTGCTAAGCACATCACAATCTTTGGCACTCAAGCGATCGAGTGAACCAGAGCGGAATAGCAGACCGCGCTTGATGCGCCGACCATCAGCGGCAAGGTTACCGCCGAGATCACGAAAGTTAATACCGCCATCCAATGGCAGCAGGGAAGGATGAGAGAGAGCGGCTGTCTTCATGATTTCCTCTTATTATTGTCCATTATATCCAAAGAACTTGGCATTGCAGATGGGGCGAAGATCTGCGCAGCGTCAAATACGCGGGATAGATAAGAGTGGTGACCTTATCAGATAATGAGCTGAAATAAAAAACGGGCCAGTAAACTGACCCGCTCATCACATGTTGACTGGCACTTGGCCCAGTAACCGCCGGTTACAGCAGGTGACGCGCTGCCTCTACCACAATTTTCACCGCGTGGCTTTCGGTCGCTTTCATGGTTTCTTCGTTCGGGATTTCTTGCTGGGTGCGGTTTACAATCACCCCGGCGACCATACCGGCACGCAGGCCCTGACTGGCACACATGGTTAGCAAGGTGGCAGATTCCATTTCATAATTCATCACGCCCATAGATTGCCACTCTTCCATGGAGCCTTTAAAGCGGCGAACAACACGGCCGGAGAAAGTATCGTAGCGCTCTTGCCCCGGGTAGAAGGTATCTGAAGAGGCGGTAACACCAATGTGGGTAGTTGCACCCACAGATTTTGCGGCATTAACCAGTGCGGTTGTACAAGCAAAATCCGCCACGGCCGGGAATTCCATTGGTGCAAAGTGCAGGCTGGCACCGTCTAAACGCACCGCTGCTGTGGTGACCAAAACATCACCAACATTAATATGTGACTGGATAGCACCAGTAGTACCAATACGTAGGAAAGTCCGGACACCAAGTTGTGCTAACTCTTCAACCGCAATCGACGTCGAAGGGCCGCCAATCCCTGTTGAGCAAACAATCACGGCTTTGCCGTCTAATTCCGCGCGCCATGAAGTAAATTCACGATGAGAAGCCAGATGTACTGGGTTATCCATCAATTTAGCGATTTTCTCAACACGCTGTGGATCACCCGGCACGATAGCCAGAGTCGCCCCTTGCAGATCATTTTTAGTCAGGCCCAGGTGAAAAACGTCGGATTTAGCCATGTGTGAGACTCCTCTTTCATGAGAGATGTTGTAGGGAGGTACAAAGAAATACTTTACTCAAAATCATCACATTATTTCGTGATGACAATCACTTTGATAAAAGAAATGATAATAGTGAATACATTTTAATTGTGATATCAGTCACGTTTAATATTGATTGAGGCTATTTATCATCCAAAACCAGCCCGCTGTCGTCGTTATTTGTGTGCGAATAGCAATGATAGAACTCATTGATTAATGTTGTATCAATATCTTTTCAGTATTTATCAGCCTGACTTATCAAATGCCCTCCCTATCACCACAAAGCGGTTCGTTACGACAAAACTGGAACTCATTAATCTCAAATATTACCTATAGTTAAAGTCGATAATGAGCAACACAACAGCCATGGTTTATCGAGTAATAATAGTTTATCGAGTTACTTTTCCTCATATGCAAGGAGACCACAGTGAAAACTGATCTACTGATGACTCTCAGACAGGCAGCAGGCGGATTCACACCTGCGGTAGCACCATTAGCCTCGACGACCCGCCATACCGATCAACAAGGTATTTACTGCGGAGAAACCACGATTCCGTCTCAGGGCGACGAATTGCCGGCATATATTGCCAAGCCCGCCCAACACACGGGGCCATATCCTGTGGTGATTGTTGTGCAGGAGATTTTTGGCGTGCATGAGCACATTCAGGATATTTGCCGCAGGCTGGCGAAGCAGGGATATCTGGCTATCGCACCAGAGCTATTTTTTCGTCAAGGTGATGCCAAAGAGTATGAGGATATCAATGCGTTAGTTAAAAATCTGGTCAGCAAAGTGCCAGACCGTCAGGTCATGGTCGACCTTGATCACGCGGCACACTGGGCCTCTCGTCATGGCGGCGATACCAGCAAATTGGCGATAACGGGATTCTGTTGGGGTGGCCGAATGGCTTGGTTGTATGCCGCCCATAACCCACAACTCAAAGCCGCCGTGGCTTGGTATGGCAAACTGGTGGGTGAAAAAACCTTACTACTGCCGAAATATCCGGTTGATGTTGCCATCGATCTCAGTGCTCCGGTGCTGGGGCTGTATGGCGGTAAAGATGGCAGTATCACGCAAGAGCACATCGACACTATGCGGCAAGCATTGCGCGCCGCGAATGCGGATGCGGAAATCATTGTTTATCCCGAGGCAGGACACGCGTTTAATGCTGACTACCGCCCTAGCTATCATGCAGAGTCGGCTCTGGACGGCTGGCGGCGGATGCTGGATTGGTTTGCTCAGCACGGCGTGGCCGCCAATCCCGTGCCTGAAGAGGGTAAATAGCTGCCATAAAAAAGGGCGCGATATGCGCCCAAGTCTCACAACACAGAGTAAATAGGTCTGAATCAGATCTGTTCTTCGCGCAAACGCTGCGCCGCCAGCACCATGTTTGCCAATGCCTGACGGGTCTCCGGCCAGCCACGGGTTTTCAGGCCGCAATCTGGGTTAACCCACAAACGCTCTGCGGGGATACGCTGAGCGGCTTTGCGTAATAGCGCTTCAATCCATTCCACACTTGGCACATTCGGCGAGTGAATATCATAAACACCGGGACCAATTTCATTCGGATAAGCGAAATCTTCAAATGATTCCAGCAGCTCCATATCTGAACGCGAGGTTTCGATAGTAATCACATCCGCATCCAGCGCAGCAATGGAATCCATGATGTCATTGAACTCGCAATAACACATGTGAGTGTGAATTTGGGTATCGTTTTGCGCAACCGCCGCATTCAATTTAAAGGCGTCAACCGCCCATTGCAGATAGGTTTGCCAGTCAGCGCGGCGCAGCGGTAACCCTTCACGCAGTGCAGGTTCATCAATCTGGATGATGCCAATGCCTGCTTTTTCAAGGTCTTCCACTTCATCACGCAGTGCCAGCGCAATTTGTTTGGCGATAGTTTCTCGGCTGACATCTTCGCGCGGGAATGACCAACACAAAATGGTGACTGGCCCCGTCAGCATCCCTTTTACCGGCTTGTCCGTCAGTGACTGAGCATATTTAGCCCACTCAACCGTAATGGCTTCCGGGCGGCTGATGTCGCCAATAATCACTGGCGGCTTCACACAGCGGGAGCCGTAACTCTGTACCCAGCCATTTTGAGTGAAGACAAAACCGTCCAGATGCTCGCCGAAATACTCCACCATGTCGTTACGTTCAGCTTCACCATGCACCAGCACATCCAGACCCAAACGCTCCTGTTCCGCGATAGCTTGCTTGATATGCTCGCTGATGCCGATACGGTAGTTTTTACCGTCCAAACGACCCTGTTTGAAGTCCAGACGCAGGCCACGGATTTCAGTGGTTTGCGGGAATGAGCCAATGGTGGTGGTCGGCCAGGCGGGCAAGTTAAAGCGCTTACGCTGAGATTCAGCACGAGCTTCATAAGGCAGTTGGCGCTCAATATCTTGCGCGGTAATGGCCGCCAGACGTTGCCCCACTTGCACATTATGTACTCGGCTGGAAGCACGGCGGGCGCGAATTGGCGCGCTGTAAGCGGCCAGTTCCGTCAGCTTGGCTTCACTCGGGGCATTCAACGCCTGAGTGAGCAATGCCAGCTCAGCACATTTTTGTAGGGCAAAGGCGAACCAACTTTTCACCTCAGCATCAAGGCGGGTCTCTTCACTTAAATCAATCGGGCTGTGTAATAGGGAGCAAGAGCTGCCGAGCCATAACGGGCGGCTATTAATCAGTGGCTGTAAGCGCTCGAACCAATGACTGAGATCAGCACGCCATACGTTGCGCCCATTGATAACCCCCAGTGATAGCAGCCAGTTTTTTGGCAGTTGTACATTTAGAGCCGCAATATCATCCTGACCCGCAACCACATCAACATGCAGACCTTGCACCGGCAGTGCACGGATAGTGTCGAGGTTATGGCCGATGCTGTCGAAATAGGTGGTCAGCAATAATTTGACTTGGCCTTGCAGCGCCTGATATGCCGGCTGGAAAGCCGCCTGCCACTCTGCGGGCAGTTCCAGCACCAGTGCTGGCTCATCAATCTGCACCCACTCGATGCCACGTTTTGCCAATTCAGCCAAGACTTGCTGATAAACCGGCAGAATATCTTTCAGCAATGAGAGGCGATCAAACTGCTCACCTTTCACTTTACCCAGCCACAGGTAGGTCACCGGGCCGAGCAGTACCGGCTTGATTTTGTGGCCCAAGGCCAGCGCTTCATCAACTTCATCCAACAACTGAGTCCAGCCCAGTTTGAACTGCTGACCTTGTTGGAACTCAGGCACCATGTAGTGATAGTTGGTGTTAAACCATTTGGTCATTTCTGCTGCTGCCGCCGGGGTGCCAGTTGGCGCACGACCACGACCAATGCGGAATAAGGTATCTAAATCAATCGAGCCATCCGCATTCTGATGGCGCTCTGGGACGTTACCCAGCAGCAAACTGGTGGTCAGTACATGGTCATACCAAGCAAAGTCACCCACGGGCAGTAAATCAACGCCCGCTTGTTGCTGTTGTTGCCAATGGCGGGCGCGCAATTCACGACCCACATTGAGCAATTCTTCTTGCGTGGAGTTGCCTGCCCAGTAACTTTCTTGTGCTTTTTTCAGTTCACGTTTCAGACCTACACGCGGAAAACCCAGTGTGTGATTTAAAATTGTCATCGTCATATTCCCCATTTAGCCATCCAGATGTTTACACATCCATAATCAGCAGGTACTGTATAATCCACAAGCGCAATTTGTTCACTGTCACTGTGAAGGACTCTCATGATCGAACTGAAACACTTACGCACCCTGCAAGCCTTGCGTAATACCGGCTCACTGGCAGCGGCGGCGACACAACTTCATCAGACCCAATCGGCCCTGTCCCATCAATTCAGCGATCTGGAACAGCGGCTGGGCTTTCGTCTGTTTGTGCGTAAAAGCCAGCCGCTGCGTTTCACCACACAGGGAGAGATCCTGCTACAGCTGGCAGAACAAGTGTTGCCACAGATTAAACAGGCGCTGCAAACCTGCAACGAGCCGCACCAAACTGCGCTGCGCATCGCAATCGAGTGCCATAGCTGCATTCAATGGCTAACGCCCGCGTTGGATAACTTCCACAAAAACTGGCCACAAGTGGCGATGGATTTCCAGTCAGGGGTGACCTTCGATCCGCAACCTGCCTTACAGCAAGGGGGGCTGGATTTGGTGCTGACCTCCGATATTTTGCCGCGCAGTGGGCTGCACTATTCGCCAATGTTTGATTTTGAGGTGCGTTTAGTACTGGCACCGGATCACCCATTAGCCAATAAAGCCCGCATTGAGCCGGAAGATTTAGCGCCGGAAGTGTTGATGATCTACCCAGTGCAACGGCAGCGATTAGATATCTGGCGGCATTTCCTGCAACCGTCAGGGGTCAATCCGGTGCTGAAAAATGTTGATAACACCTTGCTGCTGATTCAAATGGTCTCTGCACGGATGGGGATCGCCGCACTCCCTCATTGGGTGGTGGAGAGCTTTGAGCGTCAGGGGTTGATTACCACGAAAACACTGGGGGATGGCTTATGGAGCCGGTTATACGCTGCCGTCCGTGATGGAGAGCAGCGCCAACCGGTGACTGAGGCGTTTATTCGTTCGGCTCGGCAGCACGCTTGCGATCATCTGCCCTTTGTAAAGAGTGCGGAGCGACCCAACGCCGGTGTACCCATAGCGAGGCCATTATCACCGTTGCACCAATGATAAAGCTGGGCCAATGGGGTTTTTCCTGCCAGATGGCCAAATTCACCAGTAACCCAGCCGGGACATGCACGTTATTCATGATACCCAAGGTGCCGGCATCAACCTGTGTCGCACCATAATTCCACATGAAATAGCCCAAGCCAGAAGCACCGACGCCAAGCCACACCAGCACGCCCCACTGTAATTCCGTTGTCGGCAGCTTTTGTGGATTGCCGAAAGCAAACCAAGCGAAAACAGCGACCAAAAAGGCCCCGACGTAGAACCATGAAAAGGCCACATGCTGCGGGATCGGGTGCACTTCCATCAGCCGCTTGTAACCGACTTGCCCGATGGCAAAACAGAGGTTTGCTGCCTGTACCAGCACCAATCCCCACCAAAAATGCTCACTCAGGTGGTCATAACGAATAATCGCCGCCCCCACCACCGCCAGCAATGCACTGAGGGCATAGCCCCACCGTAGCCGCTGACGACGTAGCAAATCATAAATCAAAGTGACATACAGCGGGGTCATCACGGTAAACAGCAAAAACTCCGGCACCGTCAGGTAGAGATAGGCGCGGAAGCTGAATAAGTACATGATACCTAACTGAATTGCACCCACCACCATATACAGCAGAATCACTTGCCAACGGATATTACGCCAGCGCAGAAACGGCAAAAAGACCAGCGCCGCTAAGCCGACTCGCATCAGCACGGAGAACCAGCTATCCACCTGCCCTGCCAGATATTCGCCAATCAGGCTAAAAGAGAACGCCCACAAAATGGTGGTAATGACCAGTAACGGCACGATAATTAGGCTCAATGAGGGGATAAAGTGCCATTGTAGCGGAAGTGAGAGAGGAGTTTTGTGCGAAGTGGGTTTACATCTGGTCAAAATGAAACCCACTGAGTGTTCTGCGGCTATTTTACATCACCGTTTTTACAGCGCCGAGCTACATCCCTACCCCAATAATGGTCAGGATCAGTGGGGTGGTGACGGCGGCCAGCACGGTGGACATCACCAAGCTGGCGGCGGCGGGGCCGGTTAGCACATTAAACTGGCGCGACATAAGATACACATTCACGCCAGTCGCCATTGACCCCAGCAATACCACTACCTGTGTTTCCAGCACGGGCAGATTCATCGTCCATGCCAGCGCCCAAATCACCATCGGCTGGACAATCAGTTTGAGGAAGCAGATGGCACTGCTGATTTGCCAACCTTCGGTGACCCGATACTCCGCCAGCCCCATTCCCAGCACAATCAGTGACAGCGGTGGCGCAACTTGCCCTAGCATGGTGACAGGTTGGTCGATAAATTGCGGCAGTGACAACCCCGTCAGGCTGAATAAGGTGCCGGAGATAATCCCAATAATCAGCGGGTTCGTCAGCACGCTACGCGCCGTTTTCACAAACCCCGCCATGGTCGGCGATCCATTACGCGCCCACTCGACCGAAATCGTCACCAATGTCCACAAAATCAGGCCGTTAAATACCAATACCAGTGCCACTGCCGGAATCGATTTCTCCCCCAGCATCAGGGTGGCAATGGGCAACCCTAACATCACGTTATTGGAGAAAATCCCGCCGAGAGCAAACACCGAGCCGGAGACACCATCCAGATGAAACACCCGTTTGGCGATCATTCGCCCGATGACAAACACCACTAAGCAACTGCCAAAAAAGGCGATCAGCAGGCGGGCATCCACTGCGGGGCGCTCGGAGAAGTCGCACATCATACGGAACAGCATGGCGGGTAACGCGAGGGAGAACACAAAGCGGGTGAGGCCATCGGTGATGGTGGAGGGCCATTTACCGAATCGCACCAAACAGTACCCCAGAGCGAGCAGAACAAAGAGCGGTGAAGACAAGACAATCTGGTGCCAGAGCGAAATAACAAAGGCGGGCATAATTCACTTCCTGTCAAACCGGGCAGGTCAGCCCGACAATGTAAAATGGCTGACCTGTCTGTTTCCTGTTCTGTATATATCAAAGTCATTGGAGTTACAGGTAGGCAGCAAGTAAGCGAATCCCGATGAGCATACGCAAGTATGTAATTCGGGTGAGTGAGCGCGGCTAACGCCCCTGTAGCTTCAAGTACGAAGATATATTGAATCTATACGGTCGGTGCAGATAGAGTCAACGCCCCAATTTAACAATTCCTGCGCGCGGGCTGGCTGATTGACGGTATAGACCAAAATATGCAGCCCTGCGCCCTTGAGCAGCGCTACTCTCTCTGCTGTCAGCGCTTTGTGATTGATATGCAGAGAGACGCAATCCAGCTGCTGGGTCAATGCTTGCCAGTGATCATCCCACTGATCCAGCAATAACCCACGCGGCAACTCAGGTGCGGCCTGTTGCGCGGCGGCTAAGGCGTCGAAGGAGAATGACGACAGCAGCGGCGGTATCGCCTGATCCTGCCACAACTGGCGAGCCGCCAGCGCGATAGCCCGCCCAGTAGCCTCTTCCGTACCCGTGGTCGGCTTAATTTCAATATTTGCGGCCATGCCGTGTTGCGCACAGCGGGCGGCCACTTCGGATAGAAGTGGTAAGCGCTCACCTCGAAATTCGGCGCTATACCAGTCACCGGCATCCAACTGGATCAGTTTTTCCCACGGCAAATCGCCCGCCACACCCCAGCCATTGCTGGTGCGCTCCAGCGTGTCATCGTGCAGCAGAAATATCTGGCCGTCTTGGGATAATTTGGCATCAAATTCAATCATCTTGTGGCCGTAGTGAGCACCCACATCAATGGCCGCCAAGGTGTTTTCCGGTGCCAATGCACCGCCGCCCCGATGGGCAACGATGGCAGGATAAGGCCAGTTTTTACTCATGAGTCCATCCGTAATCCGCTATCTGAATCAAAAAAGTGCAGCGCCGCAGGCGGGAGATAGAGATTTAATACCGTGCCCGCAGTGGGCATCTCCTCATGGGATAAGCGGGCAATAATACTCTGCCCGCCCCACACCCCGTGTGCCAGATTATCGGCCCCCAATAATTCTAGGGTCAATAATGCCATCGGCACGCCCTGCGCTGACGTTGTCTGCTGAATATGCTCCGGGCGGATACCCAAGGTCAAGCGCCGGGAAGCCCATTGTGGCCGAGGTGTTTCCAGCGGTAGGCGCATCCCGTCCGATAAAATAAACGCGCGCCCCTCTGCACTGACGGTGCCGTCGAATAGGTTCATGGCGGGTGAGCCGATAAAGCTGGCGACGAACAGTGACGCGGGTCGCTGGTAGACTTCGCTTGGCGTGCCAATTTGCTCCGCCACGCCTTTGTTCATCACGATCACCCGCTGCGCCAGTGTCATCGCCTCAACCTGATCGTGAGTCACATACAAGCTGGTCGTTTTCAGCCGACGGTGCAGTTGTTGTAGTTCGAGTCGCATCTGCACCCGCAATTTGGCATCCAGATTAGAGAGCGGCTCATCAAACAGGAAAACTGCCGGTTCGCGCACAATGGCGCGTCCCATCGCCACGCGTTGCCGCTGGCCGCCGGATAACTCACGCGGTTTACGTTTTAGCAGTGGCTCCAGCTCCAGAATACGTGCCGCCTCATCCACGCGCTGGCGGATCTGCTCTTTACCAAAGCCCCGGATTTTCAGGCCATACGCCATGTTGTCGAACACGCTCATGTGGGGATAGAGCGCGTAGTTCTGAAACACCATGGCGATGCCGCGATCTTTAGGTTCCAGATCGGTCACTCGCTGATGATCAATATAGATATCCCCGCTGGTGGTGCGCTCTAGCCCCGCCACCATCCGCAGCAGGGTTGATTTGCCGCAACCGGAGGGGCCAACCATCACGATAAACTCTCCGTCGGCGACATCTAAATCAATCTGCTTAATCACCGGCGTGATGCCGTCGTAAGATTTGGTTACTGCTTGGAGCTTTAAACATGCCATATCAGATTACTTCTCGCTGTCTACCAGGCCGCGTACAAACCAACGCTGCATCAGAAGGACCACCGCGACCGGTGGAATTAAGGTCAGGATCATTGCCGCCATCACTTGATTCCACTGAGTCGGTGCGCCCGAAGTGGAGATCATGCTTCTTATTCCCGCCACCGCCGTGCCCATAGAGGCATCGCTGGTGATCAGGATCGGCCAGAGATATTGGTTCCAGCCATAAATAAAGGTGATCACAAACAGCGCCGCTAAATTGGTTTTTGATAGCGGCAACACGATATCCCAAAAAAAGCGCATCGCCCCTGCACCATCAATACGCGCCGCTTCCAATAGCTCATCCGGCAAGGTCATAAAGAACTGGCGGAAGAGGAAAGTCGCGGTGGCGGAGGCCATTAGCGGCAGGGTCAGACCGGTATAGCTATCCAGCATATTCAGATTCGCAATCACTTGAATTGTCGGAAAAATACGCACTTCCACGGGCAACATCAAAGTGAGGAAAATCAGCCAGAAAAACAGATTTCGCAGCGGAAAGCGAAAATAGACGATGGCGTATGCCGAGAGCATCGACACCGTGATTTTGCCGACGGTAATCGCGAAAGCCATCACAAAACTGTTAAACAGCATCAGCCCGAAAGGTGCACTGTTATTGCCCACCCCGCTGTGCCAAATATTGCTGATGTTCTGCCACAAGTGTGGCCCCGGGATCAGGGTCATCGGCACCTGAAACACCTGAGTGTCATCCAGTGATGCCGCCACAAAAGCGACATACAGCGGGAATAGAATCAGCAGCACGCCAATAATCAGCATGACGTGACAAAAGATATCCAGCCCACGGCGATTCTCAATCATTGGTAACGCACCTTACGCTCAACAAAGCGGAACTGGATCACCGTCAGGCCAATCACCAGCAACATCAAAACCACCGACTGGGCGGCTGAGCTGGAGAGATCCAACCCGGCAAAACCTTCGCGGTAAATTTTATAGATCAGGGTGGTGGTCGCCTGCATCGGGCCACCGCCAGTCGCCGCATCAATAACCGGAAAGGTATCGAAAAAGGCATAAACCAAGTTCACCACCAGCAGGAAGAAGCTGACAGGTGATATCAGCGGCAAGACCAGATTAAAAAAGCGGCGCACTGGCCCGGCTCCATCTATGGCAGCAGCCTCCACCAGTGAACGGGGGATAGATTGCAAAGCGGCGAGGAAAAACAGGAAGTTATAGCTAATTTGCTTCCAAACTGAGGCTAATACCACCAGAAACATCGCCTGCCCGCTATTTTGCGCATGGTTCCAGTTGTAACCCAGTGTGGCGAGGAAGTGGTTAATCAAACCCAGCCCCGGATTGAACAGAAAGATCCACAAAACAGCCGCCACCGCAGGGGCCACGGCATAAGGCAAAATCATTAGCGTCTGATAGATACGGCTGCCGCGCAGCACATAATCCACCATCGCGGCCAGAAATAACGACACAATCAGGCCGATCCCCGCCACCAGTGAACTGAAAATCAGTGTGGTGTAAAACGAGGCTAAATAGTACTCATCCTGAAAGAGCGCAATGAAGTTACTCAGCCCCACAAATTCGCTGGAGAGGCCGAAAGGATCGAGCATTTGCACCGAATACCACAGGGCTTCACCAGCAGGCCAAAGGAAAAAAACCGCCGTGATGGCCAGTTGGGGGAAGACCAACAGATAAGGTAGCCAACTACAGGAGAAACCGGGACGGGAAGATGACATAAAATTAACCACTTATCGGACGCAATGCTGATGATCAGCACCGCGTCTTAACTCAATACCCCACAAAACTATTTGGCGTGACAGGCAAGTACAGCCGCCAAATAACCTTACTTATTCGCTTGTTCGAAGCGGCGCAGTAACACATCACCCCGCTTCACTGCTGTGTCCAATGCTTCCTGAGGCGTCTTCTTACCGGTCCACACCCCTTCCAGCTCTTCATCAACCACGGTACGAATCTGTGGCATATTGCCCAGACGCAAACCCTTGGTGTAAGGCAATGGCGGCTTGTTCAGCATTTGGCGAGTCGCCACATCAGCACCAGGATTCTTGTCATAGAAGCCCTGCTGCTGAGTCAACTCATAAGCGGCAGTGGTAATCGGCAAATAGCCGGTCTTCTGGTGCCACTCGGCGGCAATCTCCGGTTGGGTTAGGAATTGCAGGAATTCAGCCACGCCCTTGTAGGTCTCTTTATCTTTGCCGTCCATCACCCACAAGCTGGCCCCGCCAATAATGGCGTTTTGTGGAGCATCTTTCGCATCGGCGTCGTAAGGCATCATGCCGACACCATAGTTAAACTTGGCGTAATGACGAATATCCGCCAGCGAACCGGAAGAGGCGGTGGTGATAGCGCAATCGCCATTATAAAACTTGGCGGTTGACTCATCTTTGCGACCGAAATAGGTGAAATCACCCTTCTTATTCATGTCCGACAGCAATTGAATATGCTTCACCTGCAATGGCTTATTGAATTCCAACACCGCATCAGTGCCATCAAAACCATTATTGCGGCTGGCTATCGGCTGACCATGCCAAGCGCTGAAGTTCTCAATTTGAATCCACCCTTGCCAACCGCTGGCGTAACCACAGCTTGAACCCGCAGCACGTAACTTGGCGGTATCTGCCGCCAGCTCTTGCCAGGTTTTCGGCGGTTGATCGGGGTTCAGGCCGGCTTTTTTGAAGGCATCTTTGTTGTAGTACAGCACCGGAGTGGAGCTGTTAAATGGCTGGGAGAGTAAATGACCCGTTTTGGCGTCGGTGTAATAACCGGCGACTGTCGGCACGAAAACAGATTCATCAAAATTAATATTAGCGTCTTTAAATACTTGGAACACTGGCTTGATCGCTTTACTCGCCATCATGGTTGCCGTGCCGACTTCGTAAACCTGCAAAATGGCCGGGGCTTTACCGGAACGGAAAGCCGCAATACCCGCCGCGAGGCTCTGCTCATAATTGCCTTTATAGACAGGCACAATCTTATAATCGCTATGCGTCTGATTAAAACGATCAGCTAACGAGTTGACCTCGACACCTAACTCCCCTTCCATCGAGTGCCAGAAAGGAATTTCAGTCACGGCCATGGCATTGGCGCTGAATGCCAAGGTTAGCGCGATACAAATCGACGTTTTGCGAATGGTCTGGTTAAACATATCTAGCCCCTGAATGAATCTGTATGGCTCACATCAATAAATGGCTGCAGGTGAGCGAAATAAATCATTTTTCTGTTCGAAAGCAAACATGACACTGTTTCATGACAGAAATATAAATGTAATGTGACGGAGGTGTGACAAAGACATGAAAATAATGCTGCATGGAATTTCTTATTTCTCACAATGAAGTACTTTCAGCAGCATCATCCAATTTTTATTTTTAATGGTGAGTAAATTAAAAAATAAATTTAAAAAGATTAACTAATGAGAACACTTAACTCATTCCACTAATCCTAATTATAAAAAATGAAATTAATAAAACTTAATAGCGCCTAACTCGTCACCGCTTGAGAAAATACTATTTAGCGTGTTAGTGTTCTCGCCGTCCTGTGACGGCCCGTACATTTATTTTGCTATACCGCCCCTTGTTATCATTACTTATAAGGCTCACGGAAATAATTAACACCTCAGCCGCATGGGAAAGCAATTTTTATTTATATAATGAATCAATTACATAAGGTAATAATTATGATGAAAAAGACCCTGCTTTCTATTATCACTATGGCTATAGTGACGAGCAGCAGTGCTTATGCTGCTCACTCGGTACAAAAAGATATCTCGATTGAAGTCGAGATTGCAGAATCATTAATAATTACAATGAATAAAGCAGATGGCACTCCATTTAATAGTCTAAATCTTACTCTTGATCATAACTACTTTGGCACTGGCTATGTCCATTCAGATTCTTCCTTTAGTGCAGCTCCTAGCTACTTGGTCGCCACACAACCCGTCAAAATAACCGCTCTTCAAGATACAAAAGTTGAAATCTCACTTGCAGAAGAATTTGTCATGCATCACGCAAAGGGAGAAGACAAGCGATTATATCCTAACGTTCACATAGATGACGAAGAACTATCTCTTCTGAGTGGTTCTGAAATTATTTTAAAAAACAAAGAAAAGGATGTAACCCTAGAAGTTGTTGTTCAAGACTCCGGCACCCAACCAGGAGACAAATACACGGGCATCCTTAAACTTGTTATGGAATACGTCGCTTAATTCAGTCAAAATATAATAGATGATAGACACACTATAATAAATGATGACCACTAAATGTAACTGGATCATCTCCATTTGAGGGAGCACTATTTCTCATGTTAACCTTATTGTCTTCTTGTGATGCTCGCATATTGACACTTTTATAAGCTTCCTCATTATCATTGCTTATAGGGTTCACAGGAATAACTAATATCACCCGCATGGGTAACAACTCTATATTTATAGAATGTATTAATTACATAAGGTATCTATGATGAAAAAGACCCTGCTTTCTATTATCACTATGGCTATAGTGACGAGCAATACTGCTTATGCCGCTCACTTTGTACAAAAAGATATCGTTGTTGAGGCTGAAATCGTCGAACCTTTAATACTGACAAAAGCAGATGGCTCCACATTCAATAACATACAACTTGAATACAAGCCTGAAAAATGGAATGGGATTGGCTCTCACCTTGTGTTTTCTCCTGCCAAACTGACAGTTAAGCAACCCATAAAAATAATTGCTAATCAAGGTGCAAGAGTTAAATTATCACTTGCAGAAAATTTTTATATGGCCGGTGCAAATGGGGAGAACGACCGATTATATCCTGATGTTTTCATAGATGATAATATGCTACAGGGGGTGGACGACGATTACGAATTTACGCCAGATAACAGGGTGCAGGAGCTGCGGCTTGAAACTGAAGTACCCGATAATGCCAAGTCAGGCGACAAATATACGGGTGTCCTTAAGCTTCTTATGGAGTCTGCCCCTTAACTCAGTCACAACATAATAACATCCTTGTCGTTAACTTATGCAGTTGGGACGAAATTCCCGACTGCAATTTTTTTATTGCTCGGTGTATTTAATTAAAACGTTTAACTCACAAGTCAACCTCTACACTCAATACGATTTTAAATTAGCAGAGAGTGTAACGTAGATTAAAAGTCACGCCAACTCATGGAGAGGATTAACAATGAAAATATAAATTAGACATTCATTCAGTCAATTACTTAAATTATTTTGTTTTCTTAATTCAACAATAGGGACGTTGAGCCACTAAAGGTGTCATGTTAGCATAACTTCGCTTATTGAGAGAGGCTGCATTAATAATATGTTATTGACACTCACTATCACCTTTATATATGCAGCTCACAAAAATCATTAAGTAAAATAGTGCCATTCCATTCAGGAATAAGGCTCCGATTAAATAAAGGACTATTAGGTAATTATGATGAAAAAGACCCTACTCTCTATTATGACTATGGCAGCATTGGTCAGCAGCGCTACTGCAACAGCAGAGACTAAAAATATTATCGTCAGCGCAGAAATTCCACATGTAATCACTATGCAAAAAAACGGTGGTGGTGATGTAGATCGAATTACGTTAGAACCTGGTTTTGGCAATGCTCCCGCTGATGTTTACGGAGCAAGCGAAAATATTGCTATACGTAATGGCGGCGCAGATATAAAGGTTAATATCGTCGGCGACTTTAAACTGCAATCGCTTACCGCTCCAGGCGAGAGAGAATTTACTGAATTGACGGTAATTCTGGGTGGTGAACAGTTGAAAGGTAATGATGCTAATAAAATTAAGAGTGGCAATATTGAGCTAGTGATACATGGTAAGAAACCATCAGAAGCGATAGCTGAAGAAAAGTACAGCGGGACATTAAAGCTTAACCTAGAACCTGTTACTTAATTATAAAGTCCGTTTCGAAGATACATATCTTTGACTAAGATATCCGGCTAAGTGATTTGATCCTTAGCCGGACTTAATAGCCAAAAACTTATTTATATATTTTCACACGCAGCCAGTGGATTAAATATTTTGCGATATCACCCTTTGTTATCAATATATAACATGAGCTAATGCAAGTCGTTAATATATAAAACAAAGCAAAACTGTCTCTATAATTTAATGATGGAATGGAATCCAATGGCAAAGACACTTAAAGTTAATCAAGCAATTTTATCGGCGTTACTCTTTTCTGCATTCAATTCAGCTCAAGCAGAAGAGCTAACCATAGAACATTTAGTCCCTGAGGGGTTCTCAGCACTTGAGGAGCACAATACATTACAAATACTCGGTGTATTCGACGGAAAAACACTACCCGCTCCACTCTCTTTCTCAGAAGAGAAACAACAACTCACCTTTGATGCGCAAAAATATCGTAATAATAATATTGATGAGCAGTCAATTATATTGTTAGAGGAAATCTTATCGCAACTGCCTTATTTACAGTGCCAAACGGGGTGTGACTATATTTTATCAGGTCATAACATCATGTTGGATAAGGTCAATAATGTGATAACGATATCCAATACAAATAACCGCTACTTGATGCCCACTACCACATGGGGGGTAGTACATAACCAATCTTTTGACCTGCGCATGACCGCCAGAAACTACCGTGCCATCTCTGGCCGAGGGCAAGGTTATATTGGTTTGCCATTACAATCTTATGGCTTTATAAATTGGTTTTATAACGCGACACGGTCAAAGAACCATTATCAGTATGGGAATGAGTCATTATATCAGCACCAAACCCAAACAGGGGTTGATAGTTGGTATCTGCAAAAGAACTTTCAGGCACTCTATTTACGGGCGGGAAGGCAGAATAACCTAGATAACAGTGCGGGTAGCATTCATACCTTAATTAATCCGGCTTTAGACCAATTCATCACCTTGGGTAGCCAAAGTTATTTAGCCCTTGATGCTCCTTCTGCGGGCAGTCTGGTGTTATATGCCACCACTGAAGGGGATTATGAAATTTACCGCGACAACCAACTTATTCGCCGTATTCCCGCACAATTAGGCCGCAATGAGATTGATTACAACCAACTCCCCGGTGGCTATTATCAGGTTGAAATTCGTTTAGTGGATAATACTGGCCGCATCGTCAGTCAGGAAAGCCAAATCATCAGCAATATTGGCACTCAAACCAATCATGGTTGGTTTTTGACCATGGGGAAAGGGGCAATACACCACCGCAACAACTCTCCCCATTTGGTGCAATTTGGCCGCAGCATGAAGATACAAAACCTACAAACAAATCTCTCGCTGCTGGCAGACAATGCCCACCACTGGGCTGGAGAAGGAAATATATCGCGCCCATGGAGTTTCTCCAACCTGACGATCACCCCCAGCCTTGGCATGATGTCGGGTGAAAAACACGGGGGAGGCTATCTGCGCTTAAACGGCGGGAATGCCGCATTGGGGTACTTCTCGGTGGCCCGATATCAGACGCCAGATGTCTCCATTTATGCACCCAATTACGGCAGCACCTCTGCCTCTTATAGTCGCCGTTTTGGGCCAACTCAACTCAGTTATCAATTTAATCAATATAAGCACAATAGACAGCACCGTATTCAAAGCAGTTGGGACTGGCAACGGCCGCAATTCGGTCTGAACCTCTCCCTAGGTGTGCAAAAAGGGGGGCAATGGATCAACCCAATTAGCTCTGGCGCTAATTTCTTCAGCACTAACAATTACAGTGTCTTTCTCAATACCACATTGTCTTTCCGCAAAAGCAGCGCCAGCATCAACAGCGCCTATGCGCAGCAACAGTTGACCACCAGTGCCAATTATCAGCAAGAGTTCACCGACAACCATGGCACCAGCGCGTTGGGTATTAACGGTAGCACCAGCGGGAACACGAATAACGTCGGCAGTTTTGCTCACCGTAGCGGAAGCCGTGGTGACATGTCAGCCCGAGTGGGCATTGATAGCAAGATAGCTAATGGCGGGATCAGTTATAACGGCATGATAGCCATCAGCCCACAAGGGGCGGCCCTGGGGCGCAGCAGCTACAGCGGCTCGGCACTACTGATAGAAACACCAGAATTATCAGGGACACCTTATAGCTTCCGAGCAGAAGGTCATCCGATAACGGGCGAAGGGCTCTATGCCATCCCACTTTCTCGCTATCAAGATCGCTTCTTTATTCGTACCCATAATGACCGCAGTGATCTGAATATGCACATTCAATTGCCGGTCAATATTATGCGCGCCCACCCCGGACAAGTTTTTTCCAGCAAAGCCGATATCACTTTAGACCTGCTTTATAACGGTTTTCTCAACGATGCTAATGGGTTGCCAATCAATGGAGTGATTCAGGAAACGGGCGACACGGTTCACCCTAATGGGCTGTTCTCCATTAGTTCAAATACCATCCTGAATAGCATTTCTGTCCAAAATGGTTCGACCCGATATCGCTGCGATATGCGCCAGCAACGTGATCACATTTACCTTTGCCACACCGATGAATATCAACAGGACTGACCATGAAATACAGTAAATTATTATTAAGCACTATTTTATTGCTCGCTCCGATAACCGCGACTTATGGTCAACTAGTGGCGATCCCTGTCCGCACAACAGTTGAAGCGCTGGATCAGCACCGCACCGTACAAGTCTATAACAGCGGTGATAAGCCGCTCTATTTGGATATCTCACTGCAACGGGTCGATAACCCGGGTGTTAGCCCAGAGAAAAAAACACCGATCAGTGAAATTGCTCAACCTGAGATCATTTTTAATCCTAGCCGGATTACGCTAGGACCGAAACAGAAGCGAGATATCAAGCTGTTACCCTTAAAATCGCCGCAGCAGGAAACCCTCTATCGGCTGTATATCAACCCGGTGGTTGAGACCAAAGTCGTTGGCGAAAGCAAAGATCAAAGCAAAATCCATGCGCCGATGACCATCAGTATTGGTTATGGGGTCCTCATTCATCATGTTCCCCCCACAGCAGCACAGACTCGCCATTGGCAGCATCAATGTCTGCCCGACAACAACTTAATGCTCAGTTCTAAGGGCAGTGTTCACAGTAAATTCAAAGAACTCATCTCACAGGGTGATGCCAAACTGACTGACAGCCTGAATTTGTACCCAGGCACGCCGGTCACCTTGCCAGTGAAACAGCTTAGCGGGAAGGTAGATGATGAACCTTTTACTCTTCATTGCAGCTAGTTTGCTGCCGTTCAGCGCTTTTGCGGCAATAGACATTCAGCCGCATGTGTTGGAGATGCAACAGGCTAATGCCGTGGTGAATGTGATCAACCACAGCTCGGCGACTGAATATGTCACTGTTCAGCTGTATCAGATTAATAACCCCGGCGTATCACCTGAGCAAGAGTCATTAACTTTTGTTGGTGAACAGTCACGGCCATCATTATTTGCTGCTCCAACCAAGTTGACCCTCGGCCCAAAACAGAGCGGGAGAATATTGCTGAAAGCACTCCAATCACCAGAGAAAGAGCAGATCTATCGGTTGTCCGTGGTTCCTGAAAAAAACCTGCTGATCAGTGGGGGCCATGGGGCGGTATTGGGTGTGCAATTAAGTTATATGGGGTTGATCCGGCATTTACCCACATCGCCACAACAGCAGTGGGAGCACTACTGTATTCGTGGGGTATTAGAGTTACAGAATACCGGTAATACCCGCTTACAGTGGCACCAATTAAAAACCACAGACCAAGATATAGATGATTTTAATCTCTATCCCGGACAGCGCCGACAACTGGCCACCAAAGAGATACAGGGCATGATTGAGGATAAAACCTTTAGTTTGCGTTGCAGTGTGGATTAAAAACTGTGGACGAAAACTGTATATGAAAAAAGGAGCGTTATGAACATCATTAAAATAGTCGCGATATCACTATTACTCCTCTGGCGACCTGTTTCAGCGACGGTTCCGATTCCGCTAGGGAATATTGAGGTTAAATTAGAGGTCACCGCACAACCCAAAATTGAGATCGAAAAACCCACAGGTGGCTGGTACAACAATATTAAGCTGAATAATAGCCCAGAAAGTCCATCTCTATTTCAGGCGGAAGTCCCCGTGAAAATTAAACTTCGGCGGCAAGAGGGATTCAGCGTGTCAATTCAAACTCCCTTAATACTCAGTCGTGAAACGGGGGACACACATTCAGTACCTCCGGTATTCTCACCTGCCGAAATCAAGTGGGGAAAAGAGCGCGCCAATCTACGGCCATTATCAGCGACACCAGAAATATTCACGGTTGATACTGTTGATAACGGCAACACCAGCCAGACGGGTACTGACTATCTATTACATATTTCAGCGTTGGCACCCAGTGGACGAGATATCGCTGGGAAATATCATGGGCAGTTGACATTAATTTTTGAAACAAACAGTTGATAGTCATGGAGTGACACTAAGTGAATGTGAAGAATAAGTATTTATTTTCTGGGTTATTACTATTGATCCTATCCCCTACTGCGATGGCGGCACCCGCTTTTTATTATAACGACTACGTCAAAAGCTATTCCAATTGTTCAGTAAAACTATTAGATGATAACAGTGTGGAAGTCTCTTTTCAGGCAAATCTAGCAGATCATCTCTTTAATCTCCCAGAGGCGGGTAAGCATTTAGAACAGTGGAAAAAATTAATTAAGATAGATAGACCCATTCCATTGAGTCGTAAAAACGCACTACTTTCACTCTATTTCTATCATGCTGATGGTTCGCCCAATACGCATATTCAACTTAATGATATTAGTCATCTTGCTCTCAATGGATCTACACCTAAGAGTGCGAGCAATAGAATTCAAGACATTCGATTTGAGAGTGACTCAGCCCCCTTCAACAGGACACACTATTCTGTATCATTTAACGTTTCCGCTAATACACTCAAGAGTATAAGAATCGGTGCAACTGTGGGGGGTATACTCATTGCCCACTCGACTAAGCAGGAATATCCTCTGTTTTCATCAAGAGGGATCTCTTTTAGCCCCACAGGTCATCAATGCGCATCTTTTGATCCCCAATCAGGTATTGCACCTCAAGCTTTGAAAGTGGACCCAAAATTTCATTTAGCATCCACGGTATGGCAATTGGCCTCTCTCGATTTGGATCATTTGCTTGAAAATACCGCTGAAGGCCGGGGGTTAGATGCACCCATGATTAACCCACAAGCTAACCGTTTCTGTATCAACTATCACGCCATGGGGACGCAAGATACCCGCTATATGATTAGTGCTAATAATAGAAATGGATTATCTACAAGTGGTCAACAGTTTAAATTAATTGAGAAATCAGGAAGTAATGTCATTAACTACCACGTAGAACTGGAGGAGACCGGGAGGCCTGAAACAAGCATCTCATTACCCAAAGAGAGAAAGTTTATTCAATTGAAAAATAACAATGGCGGAATGGAGCAGATGTGCTGGTCACCAAAAGTCCTTGCTTACAGTACCAAGACGACAGATAAAGGTAGCTATAGCGATACACTGTATTTCACTATCACTCCTCAGTCATAAAGTTAATTATATCCATAACAGGCATCTCAGTAACCGCCAAATAAGGCCCACCATCGGGCCTTAGAATAAATTTAGTTTACAATGACTTCGCTACCTATACCTGACTCGCTATTGCTTATTTCTGTATCTGCACCCAGTGGATAAGATATCACTGGTTAATATCACAATCAGTTGTCATTACTCTTTTGTAATAAACAACTGGCAGTCATGGAGAGACACCAAGTGAACGTTAACTATAAACATTTATTTATAAGTACATTACTATTCATGCTATCGCCCACAGTGATAGCGACACCCTCTTTTTATAATTATCATGTTAAAAACTATACTAACTGCTCGGTAAAACTATTAGATGACAGCAGTGTGGAAGTCTCCTTTCAGGTAAATCTGGCAGATTATATGCTTAATAATCCCCACAATGAAAAAGAGGGGGAGGAACAAGAAGAGGGCTGGGAATATAAAGAGGGTTGGGAACATCGCCAGCGGTTGAAAGAATTATTTAAGCTGGATAAGTTTATTCCATTGAGTCCCAACCATGCGCTGCTTTCACTCTATTTCTATCACACTGATGGTTCACCCAATACGACGATTCAACTTAGCAATATCAATAATCTGACTCTCAATGGATCTTCACCTAAACATACGAGTAATCGTACTCAAGAAATACGATTTGAAAACGGCTCTGCCCCCTTCAGCAATACACACTATTCTGTGTCATTTACAGTTGCCCCTAATGCACTCAAGAGTATAAGAATTGGTGCAACTGTAGGGGGCATACTCATTGCCGACGCCACTGAACAGGAATATCCTCTGCTTTCATCAAAAGGGGTCTCTTTTAGCCCGACAGGTCATCAATGCGAGCCTTTTGATCCTCAATCAGGCATTGCGCCCCAGCCTTTGAAGGTTGATCCCAAATTCCGCCTAACATCAGGCGTATGGCAACTCAAAACCCTCGACTTGGATTATTTGCTCGAGGCTCTTGCTGCCCATGGGAAACTGACTACCGCTAGAGGTTTACATGTCCTACTGGTCAATCCAACAGCGAGTCGATTTTGTCTCAGCTATCGTTCAATAGGAATTGAAAATACCCGCTATATGATTAAGGCCAGCAATCGTAATGGGTTATCTGCAAACAATAAGCACTTTCAATTAAAGGAAAACACAGGAAATAACACCATTAACTACCAAGTGAGAATGAAAAATGCTGAAAACAGGGAAGTAAACTTCGAGTTACCCAAAGAGCAGAAATTTATTAAGTTAAGAAATAATAATAACGACACAGAACAGATGTGCTGGTCGCCAAAAATACGGTTTTACGGCACTGATACGACCATCGACAAAGGCAGCTACAGTGATACGTTGAATTTCACCATTACCCCTGAGGCGTGATACTCATTAATCCAATGATAACTTTATATTTTCGCTATAATTAAGGCCCGAAATCGGGCCTTATAAAGAGAATAGTGCATCAAAGCTGAACCGTTAGCCGCCAAGATAAGCTGAACGCACGGCCTCATTTGCCAGTAAAGCAGCACCAGTATCTTCCAAAACAATACGGCCATTTTCCAGCACGTAGCCACGGTCAGCCAATTTCAATGCCTGATTCGCGTTCTGCTCAACCAAGAAAATGGTCATCCCCTCTTCTCTTAGCTGTTGAATCGTATCAAATATTTGCAAGATAATAATCGGGGCCAGCCCCAATGACGGCTCATCCAATAGCAGCAATTTGGGTTGGCTCATCAAAGCACGCCCTATCGCCAACATCTGCTGCTCACCGCCGGACATTGTTCCCGCCCGCTGAATACGCCGTTCAAACAACCGTGGGAACAAGTCGTAAACGCGCTCGATACGCTGTTGATATTGTTGGCGATCCGCAAAGAATCCACCCATCGCCAGATTCTCTTCAACCGTCATGCGAGAAAACACGCGACGCCCTTCTGGCACAATCGCAATCGCCTCGCGCATGATGCGGGCCGTCTGCCAATCGGTAATGTCTTGTTCACCGAAAACAATACTGCCCTCAGTGGCGCGAGGCTCGCCGCACAATGTCCCCAGCAATGTGGTTTTACCCGCGCCATTGGCACCAATTAGCGTGACAATCTCGCCCTGTTGAATATGCAAACTAACCTGATGCAGCGCCTGAATTTTGCCGTAATGAGCTGAAACTTGATTAAATGACAACATGTTATGTTTATGCCTCGCCCACTTTCCATTTACCCAACATAAGGTTACTCACCCAAATAGGCCCGAATCACATCCGGGTTATCACGGATTTCAGCGGGTGTGCCTTGTGCCAACGGCGTTCCCTGATTCACCACATAAATGCGGTCAGAGATTCCCATCACCAGTTTCATATCATGCTCAATGAGCAAGACTGAAACTTGATGTTGGCCCCGTAACTCCATAATCAACTGATTCAGTTCATCAGTCTCTTTCGGGTTCAGACCTGCCGCTGGCTCATCAAGCATCAATAGCTCGGGGCGAGTCACCATGCAGCGGGCAATTTCCAAACGCCGTTGCTGACCATAAGCCAGATTCCCCGCCTGCCGGTTTGCCAGCTCTAGTAGCCCGACCCGCTCCAGCCAAGTCGCTGCACGCTCTAGTGCATCCGCTTCTGCACGGCGAAAGCCCGGCGTTTTCAGCAGACCAGCAAAAATACCGCTTTTAAGATGCTGATGTTGTGCCACCAGCAGATTCTCTACCACGGTCATTTCACGGAACAAACGCACGTGCTGGAAAGTCCGAATCACGCCCATGCGGGCAATCATCTGACCGGGAAGCCCTTCCAAATGGCGCTCGCGTAACTTAATGGTGCCGCCAGTCGGGCGATAAAATCCTGTCAGACAGTTGAAGATGGTCGTTTTACCGGCTCCGTTTGGGCCAATCAGAGAAACAATCTCCCCCTGATTCAGGGTCAATCCTACATTGTTGACCGCCAGCAACCCACCAAAACGCATCGACAGCCCTTCAACGGCTAACAAAGGTTGCGTATTCATGCTTTCTCCCCCTGCTTCGCGTCGATCTCGGCGACTTTCAACTTCAGTTGTGGCCGCTTCATGGGCAGCAGACCTTGTGGCCGCCAGATCATCATCAGCACCATCAATGCCCCCAACAGCAACATGCTGTAGGCATTGAGATCACGCATTAACTCGCGCGAAACCACCAGTAATACCGCCGCCAGAATGACCGCAAACTGTGATCCCATCCCGCCTAATACCACAATCGCCAGCACGAAAGCCGACTCGACGAAGGTAAAGGATTCTGGGCTGACAAAACCTTGCCGTGCAGCAAACAATGTACCGGCAAAACCCGCAAAAGCCGCACTGATGGTAAACGCCGTCAGCTTGATTTTTGTTGGGCTAAGGCCCAGTGAACGGCAGGCAATTTCATCTTCGCGCAATGCTTCCCATGCGCGGCCCAGCGGCATACGCAGCAATCGGTTAATCACAAACAGGGTCAGAATCACCAACAGCAGTGCCACCATATACAGGAAAATGATGCGATCACTGGGGTCATATGTCAGGCCAAAGAAGTTATGGAAAGTATCCCAACCCCCATCTTTTGCGGTGCGGCTAAATTCCAGACCAAACAGCGTCGGTTTAGGAATTTGGCTGATGCCATTCGGGCCACCGGTGATTTCAGTATTATTGAGCAGCAAAATACGCACAATTTCACCGAAACCGAGGGTGACGATCGCCAGATAATCCCCACGCAAACGCAATACCGGGAAGCCCAGCAAGAAACCAGAGAGCGCCGCGACTATCCCCGCCAGCGGCAAACTTTCCCAGAAACCTAAACCGTAATAGTGATTCAACAGCGCATAGGTGTAAGCACCAATGGCATAAAACCCACCGTAACCCAGTACCAGCAGGCCCGATAAGCCCACCACAACATTCAATCCCAGACCCAGCATCACATAAATGAGTGTCAGGGTGGCGATATCAACAGAGCCTCGAGAGACCAAAAATGGCCATGCTATTGCGGCGATAATAATCGCGGCGGCGAATAATTTCTGGCGAGGTGTAGTGCCGTCAAAACTGGGCAAAACCCAAGCTGGACCCGAGATTTTTTTGATGCCCTGCTGTATGACCGGGCGCACCAACTGGAAGAAAAACACCACGATACATGCCGCGCCAATCCACAACCAGCGGACTTCCGACGCACCTTGCACAATCAGTTTGGTGCCGTCTAACTGCAACTGTAACCCCATGACAAACGAGGCGAGAACGAGCAGAACGAAACTGGAGATAATGGCGTTGACGAAGTTGAGCTGTTTCATACTTTTTCAACCTCCGGACGACCTAAGATCCCAGTAGGCATCACTAACAGCACAACAATCAACAGCGCAAATGAGACTGCATCTTTGTATTCTGTGCTGAGATAAGCGGAGGTCAGTGCTTCCGCCACCCCCAAAATCAAGCCGCCAATCATCGCGCCCGGAATGCTGCCGATACCGCCCAAGACTGCCGCAGTGAATGCCTTCATGCCAGCCATAAAGCCGATATATGGGTTGATCACACCATAGAATTGGCCGAGCAACACACCCGCGACCGCAGCCATCAATGCCCCGATCACGAAGGTCAGTGAGATCACCCGGTCGGTATTAATGCCCAACAAACTGGCCATCTTCAGATCTTCAGCACAGGCACGGCACGCACGGCCCATACGGGAATAGCGGATAAAGAGTGTCAGCGCCAACATGGCGAGGAAGGTGACTATCCAAATAGTGAGCTGCATGGTGCTGATGGTGGCGGCGAAACCATTGGTTTCAGCCAAGGTCCATTGACCCGTCACCAA